>NZ_JAZFXT010000047.1:0-83960 GCF_036448855.1 Methylobacterium ajmalii | reverse complement strand
ACAGTTGGCACCCGTCAGGACGAGGCCGAGCGGCGTGCCACGGGCGTCGGTGACGAGGTGGCGCTTGGTGCCCGCCTTGCCCCGATCCGTCGGGTTCGGGCCGGTGGCAGACCCCCTTTTTTCGCCGGCACGCTCGCGCTGTCGACGCTCGCCCGGCTCCAGTCGATCTCGCCCGCCGCGTGCAGGCGTTCGAGCAGCACCCGATGCAGGCGCCGCCACACGCCGGCCGCCTGCCAGTCGCGCAGCCGGCGCCAGCAACTCATGCCGCAGCCGCACTTCATCTCGGCCGGCAGCATCTCCCAGGGGATGCCCGAGCGCAGCACGAACAGGATGCCCGTCAGGGCAGCCCGATCGTCCACCCGGGGGCGCCCGCCCTTCGGGCGGGGCGGGTGCGGCGGCAGAAGCGGGGCGATCGCAGTCCAGAGATCGTCGGGAAGAAGCGGGCGAGCCATACCAACCCAACGCCTAACCGCCCCGATCGTGCCGTTCTGTTAGGCGCTCTAAGGGTCTCGCGACAATGTTCCTCCCGGGCCCGATCGCGGACCCTCGGAACGGCCTTCCGACGACGGAGCTTGGCGGACGGGACGATGCCGGTCGGAGGGCTCCCCTCGGGCAAGCGGTCGAGCGACGATGCCGCGTTGCCAGCGCATCGCCCTCCTTCCATCCTGGCCCCGCCGGCGGAACGCCGGCATCCTCGGAGGGCGAGGGAGGATCGGGCGTGGAGGATTACCGGGCCGAGCTGCTGCGCCAGGTGCGCCTCGGCGATATCGCCACCGGCGAGGCGGCGGGGGCCTGCCTGCCGGGCCTGCTGCGCCGCCTGACCCACCACGAGACCCGCGCCGGCACTGCCGCGCTGCCCTGGCGCCTCTATCACCGCTGGCGCCGCGACAGCCTGCGCCGGCAGGTCGCCGATGCGCGCTGGCACGTCGAGCAGGGCCGCGCCGCCCGGATGGGGGATCTGGCCGCGCGGCGCTGAAGGCTGCTTACGCGCAGCTCTCGGCGATCAGCCGGCGCAGGAAGGCGGCGCATTCCGCGAGCTCGGCGGTCTCGACGTACTCGTCGGCCTTGTGGGCGCGGGCGATGTCGCCGGGGCCGATCACCACCGAGGGCACGTCGCCGAGACTCTGGAAGAGGCCGGCCTCGGTGCCGTACGAGACCTTGGCGTGGCCGTTGCGGCCGGCGAGCCGCTTGGCGACGGTGACGAGGGGCGCGTCGGGAGCGATGTCGAGGCCCGGATAGTCGATCACCGGCTCGACCGCGATGCCGCAGGACGGGTCGCGCGCCTGCATCTCGGGCACCAGCACGTCGCGGGCGTAAGCGAGCACGGTCTCGGCGAGGCCGCGCGGGTCGTCGCCGGCGATGGCCCGGAACTCGAACCCGACGGTGCAGCGGTCGGGCACGATGTTGAGCGCCGTGCCGCCCTGGACGAGGGCGGTGAGCCCGGTCGTGTGGGGCACGTCGTAGAGCTCGTCGCGGGCGCCGTCGCGGGAAAGACCCTCGGCGGTCAGCCGCACCCGATCGATGAAGCGGGCCGCGTACTCGATCGCGTTGACGCCGACGGGCGCCAGCGCCGAGTGGCAGGCGCGGCCCCGGAAGGTGACCTTGGCGCCGTACTTGCCCTTGTGGCCGATCACCACCGCCATCCCGGTCGGCTCGCCGACGAAGCAGCCGAGGGGCATCACGCCCCGCTCGCGCATGTGGGCGATGAGCGGGCGCACGCCGAGGCAGCCGACCTCCTCGTCGTACGAGATCGCGAGGTGCAGCGGGCGGGTGAGCGGGGCCGCCGCCATCTCGGGCAGGAGCGCCAGGCAGACCGCCAGGAATCCCTTCATGTCCGAGGTGCCGCGGCCGTAGAGGCGCCCGTCGATCGCGGTCAGCCGGAAGGGATCGTGGGTCCAGTCCTGGCCCTCCACCGGCACCACGTCGCTGTGGCCCGACAGCACGTAGCCCGGCCGGTCGGCCGGCCCGACCGTGACCCACAGGGCCGCCTTCTCCCCCGTCCCGTCCGTCACCCGCTCGACCGCGGCGCCGTGGCGCCGGCAATAGGCCTCGACGTGGTCGACGAGGGGCAGGTTGGTCGCCGAGCTGACCGTCTCGAAGGCCACCAGGGTGGCGAGGAGGTCGGTGATGGCGGGAAGGGTCGGATCGGCCGGGGATGAAGCGGTGGGGGATGGGGACACGGTGGGGGCCTGACGGAGAAGGGACGGAGCGTCGCGCCGGGGCGGAACGGCCTTGTCGGCGTACCGGACGGGCAGGGCGGACCCTGCAGGGTCGGTGCCACCGCGGGACGGCCGGACCCTCCCCTTATGCCGCGTTCCGGCCCCGGCGGACAGCCGGGCGCCGACGCACCGCCTGGCCTCTACCCGGCGAGATCGAGGAAGTGCCGGCCCTCGCGGTCGTCGATCTCGACGATCCAGAGGTCGGAATCGAACCGGATCTCCTTGGCGAGCCGGGCCTCGACGTCGGGCGGGAAGGCCTCCCGCATCAGGGGCTCGAAGCGGCGCCCGCCGGTCTCGTCGTCCTCGAACAGGGCCTGGGGCGCCGGGCCGTAGAGGTCGGCGCGGCCGTCGAGGCGGTCGACCTTGACGAAGATCGCGCCGGCTTCGGGCGCGCCGCGCCGGCGCTGGACCGCGCTCAGCCCCTCGACGGCGCAGCGGCGCAGGTGGGCGGCGACCCAGAAATCGGAGCGCAGGCGGGCCATCGGGCGGGAGGTCCTCGGCAAGTCCGTGGGGGAGGTTCCTCATAGGACGACGCCCGATCGCGGGGCAATCGGGCGTCGCTCGTTCACTCCATCGGCTGTCGGGATCAGGCGGCGCGGGTGGCGCCGGCATCGAGCTCGGCCACGTCGGCCCGCTCGCGCCAATCCTCGACGCCGTGCTGGCGGGCGAAGCGCAGGGCGGCGGCGCGCACCGCCCGGTCGGGATCGCGGGCGCGGCCGATCTCGACGGCCCCGACGGTGAATGGGACCCCGAGGATCTGCTTGGCGAACAGCACGCGGTACTGCGACATGGTGCATCTCCCTGACACGTGGATCGCGTCGACGAGGGTGCGGGTATCCCCGCTCGCAGGCTCCCGAGGCGACCTCGCCGCGGCCCGTTGAAGGGCCGGGGCCGCGGAGCCGGATGCTGCGTCGCATCCCGGCCCGCGAGGGAACCGATCGACCACGATCGATGGATCGGTATGGGGGCGGGCCGGTCGCCCGGCCGCCCGCTTCGAGAGGTGGGGATGCATCTCCCCGAACGGAAGGTGCCGTGGGGCGTGCGATTGCCGCATGTCGAGAAGGAAGGAATGTCCGACGGGCAGGGCCGGTGTGCGGGCCGGGCCCGTGCCGCGGCGCGAAAAGCCGCTATGTCGGATCACCGTCCACCGGGGCGATCCCCCGGCGCGGTCGTCTCCCGGGCATCCCGCCGCGCGAGACCGTCCCCAAGCTCCCGTCCCGAAAAGTTCCTGACCCCAAGCCTCCGTTCCCGCCCAGGCCCCTCCCCCGGAAGTCATCGATGACCGCGCTCACCGCCGCGACCCGCCTGAGCCTCAGCCTGATCGCCGGCGGGGCGGTCGCCAACATCTACTACAACCAGCCGCTGCTCGGGCTGCTCGCCCAGGTCTTCGGCCACGACGCCTCGGTGCTGGTGCCGACCGCGACGCTCGCCGGCTACGGCCTCGGCATCCTCGGCCTCGTGCCGCTCGGCGACGCCCTGCCGCGGCGCAGCCTGATCGTCGGTCAGCTCCTGCTGCTTGCCGCCGTGCTGGTGCTGGCGGCCGCGAGCACGAGCCTGTGGGTCCTGGTGCTGGCGAGCTTCCTGATCGGCGTGCTCTCGACCGCGGCCCAGCAGGCGGTGCCCTTCGCCGCCGAGCTGGCGCCGGACGCGACGCGCGGCCGGATGGTCGGCCAGGTGATGACGGGCCTGCTGCTGGGCATCCTGCTCGCCCGGACCCTGAGCGGATTCGTCGGCGCCTGGGCCGGCTGGCGGGCGGTGTTCTACGGGGCGGCCGGGCTCGCGGTGGCGCTGGCCGGCCTCGCCCGGCTCGGCCTGCCGGGGACGGCGCCCAGCACCCGGATCCGCTACGGCGCGCTCCTGCGCTCGCTCCTCGACCTCGTGCGCGAGCAGCCGGTCCTGCGCCGGGCGGCGCTCGCCCAGGCGCTGCTGTTTGCCGCCTTCAACGCGTTCTGGACCACCCTGGCGCTCCTCGTCGAGGCGCCGCCCTTCGGGCTCGATCCCGCCGGGGCCGGGCTGTTCGGGCTCATTGGGGCGGCCGGCGCGCTCTGCGCCCCGGTGGCCGGGCGCTTCGCCGATACCCGCAGCCCGCGCCCGGTCCTCGTCGGCGGCGGCGCGCTCACGCTCGCCGCCTTCGCGGTGTTCGGGCTCCTCGGCGGCCATTCGCTTGTGGCCTTGGCGGTGGGCGTGCTGTTGATCGACATCGGCATCAACACCGCGCTCATCGCCAACCAGACCCGGGTCTACGCCCTCGCGCCGGGGGCACGCGGGCGGATCAACACCGTGTTCTTCACCGCGATCTTCGCCGGGGGCGCGCTCGGCGCCTCGGCGGGCACCCGGGCCTTCGCGGCCGGCGGCTGGCCGGCGCTCTGCGCGGTCGGCGGCGCCTTCGCGGCGGCGGGCCTGCTCGTGCCCCTGCTGGAGCCCCGCGACCGCCCTAGATCCTGAAGGCCCGAGTCCCGCGCACAAGCCCCGCATCCGAGCCCGTCCCTGTCAAACCTCCTGGCCATCGACACGATCTACCTCGAGCCCGCCGTCGCGGCCTATCCTCTCGGACGGGAAATCCTGGAGCGGTTCGGGCCTGCGAGGCGGATCGAGGTCGCCTCGCACTGGAACATCCCGGAGCTGCACGGCAATGCCGGCTCGGTCGAGGACTGGGTGCGGATCAAGCGCTCGACCCTGGTGCTCGGGGTCAAGAAGGGCCTCGCCTCGCGGCCGAACGGCCGCAGCGCCCACTTCATCGCGCCGTCGAGCTCGAACGGCTGCGCCATGGCCTGCGCCTATTGCTACGTGCCGCGGCGCAAGGGCTACGCCAACCCGATCACCCTGTTCGTCAACACCGAGGCGATCGGCCGGGCGATCGCCCGCCACGCCGCCGGCCAGGGCCCCCTCCCCGCCCCCGACCAGATCGACGACCGGCACTGGGTCTACGACCTCGGCGAGAACGGCGACCTCTCGGTCGACGCGATGGCGAGCGGGGGCGTGCGCGACCTCGTCGGGCTGTTTCGCGGCATCCCGAACGCCAAGGCCTCCTTCGCCACCAAGTTCGTCAACCCGGACCTCCTCGCCTACCGGCCCGAGGGCAAGACCCGCATCCGCTTCTCGCTGATGCCCGAGCGCATCGCCCGGGTGGTCGACGTGCGGACCTCGCCGATGCCGGAGCGGATCGCCGCGATCGACGCCTTCGTGGCCGCCGGCTACGAGGTCCACGTCAACTTCTCGCCGGTGATCCTCTACGAGGGCTGGGAGGAGGACTGGCGGGCGCTGTTTCGCGCGCTCGAGGCCGGCATCGGCCCGGCCGCCAAGGCGCAGCTGAAGGCCGAGATCATCTTCCTCACGCACAACGCCGCCCTGCACGAGGTGAACCTGCGCTGGCACCCCAAGGCCGAGGCGCTGCTGTGGCGGCCCGACATCCAGGAGACCAAGCGCTCGGAGGGCGGGATGGAGAACCTGCGCTACCGCACCGGCTGGAAGGGCCGCTGGCTGTCCCGGTTCAAGGCGCTGCTGGCCGAGGAGCTGCCCTATTGCGGGGTACGCTACGCGTTCTGAGGGACGCGGGCCGGCGACGGGCGCCGTCATCGAACCGTCGCGCTCCGTCCCTAAGCAGACTTGCATTGGCAGGCCAACGCTTCGCCCGCTTAGGTTCTTGTTTTGTCGCAGATTTTTGCCGCCGAACCGGTGTCCACTTCGGCGAAATCCGCTTAGCCCGCGGGCCACGCTCTCCCCGGCGAGAGGCGCGAAGGACGCTGCGATGGCCCATCTCCTCAGCGACGAGCCGGCCCTGCCGGGCCTGATCTGGGCGATGCGGTTCGACGCGGGCGGGCGCGGGCGCCTGGTCGAGCCCGGCGAGGAGGTGCCGGCGCTCGGGCGCTTCGGCGACGGCTTCGTCTGGCTCCACGTCAACCTCAACGACGCCCGGGTGCCGGGCCTGATCGCCGAGGGGCGGCTCGGCCCGCCCGACCTCGCGGCGGCGGCCTTCGCCAGCGACCCGCACCAGCGGGTGACCGTCGAGGACGGCCAGGTCGGCGGCGTCATCGCCGACCTCGCCCGGGAGGCCGACGGGCCGGACACCGCGCCCGAGCGGCTGCCCGACGCCGCCGGGCGGCTGCATTTCGTGCTGGGCGCCAACTTCCTCGTCAGCGGGCGGCGGCACCCGATCGTCGGGCCCGACGCGGTGCGGGAGGTCGTCGCCGGCGGGCGGCCGCTCGCCGGGCCGGTGGCACTTCTCGAAACCTTGATCGGCCGGGTCGCGGCGGCGATCGGGGCGCGGGGCGCCGCCCTGTCCGACCGGCTCGACGGGATCGAGGATCACATCCTCGACGAGCGCATTCGCCCGGAGACGCGCCAGCTCGGGCCGATCCGCCGCGACGCGGTGCGGCTGCACCGCCAGCTCAACGGGTTGCGGGCGGTGTTCCACCGCCTGGAGGAGGAGAGCGACGATCTGCCGGAGGAGACCCGGGAGGCCGCCGCCCGCATCGCCCAGCGGCTCGACGCCCTCGACCGCGACATGGTGGTGCTCGCCGAGCGCAGCCGGCTCCTGCAGGAGGAGCTGTCCGGCCTGCTCGCCCGGCAGTCGAATCGCCAGCTCCACACCCTGTCGATCCTGACCGCCCTGTTCCTGCCGCCCACCCTCGTCACCGGCCTGTTGGCATGAACACCAAGGGCCTGCCGCTCGCCGAGTGGGACGACGGCTCGACGGTGGCGATTGTGATCGCCGCGATGTCGGCAGCCGCCGCCTTCCTGCTGATCCGTCGGCTCGGGCTCGGCGGGCAGAGGGGCCAGGGCTGAGACTCCGAGGCTCTTGGCGATCGAGGGTCTGCTGGCGATCCGTTGCGGAACCTGGTCAACCGGCGGCTGATAGGAACGAGCGAATGCTTTCGACGATGCCCGCGTGGTTGAATGGCTTGTCGTGGAACACACCACGGGCCGGGATGCTCGACAGATCCGGCTTCACCGCACCCGTCAGGATCAGTTCGATTGGCGGCCAGCGGTCTCGGATCAGGGCAGCCAGCTTCAGCCCCATCACCGATCCGCGCACATCCAGGTCCGCCATCACCACGCGGATGTCCGTGCGTTCGTCAAGGATACGGATCGCCTTGGCGGTCGTCGTCGCCTCGACAACATCGCAGCCGGCATCCTCGATCAGGTCCGACAGGGTCATCATCAGGATCGGATCGTCTTCAATCAGAAGTACGATCGGTCGGCGCTCGTCGCGCTGCGTCGTCATGGGCTCCCCTCGAGAGAACCCGTCACCGCCCGGATCACGACGCTACTACCTCTGAGCTGGGCGCCCGAAATTCAGCGTCGAAGCCCAACGAGCTATAACTCAGCCGAGTGTCACGGGTTCCCACCAGTCCGAGCTGTATCAACCGCGTTCCGAAACCACGACGCGTTGGTGCCTGCGCTGGCGGACCACCGCGCTCCCGCCAGGTCAGCACGGCCGTTCGATCGTCGTCATCCTCGACCCGCCAGGCAACACTGATCGTCCCCGCTTCTGTCGAGAGCGCACCATACTTTACGGCGTTCGTGGTCAACTCGTGCAGCAACATCGAGAGCGACAGTGTCGCCTGAGGGGCCAGCGACAGGTTGGGACCATCGATCCGGAAGCGCTCCAGGGGCGCTTGTACCGCCAGCACACGGTCGACGACGGCGCGCATCGGTGCGGATGTCCAGCTGTCCTGCAAGAGCACATCGTGCGCCTGCGACAGGGCTACCAGCCGCTGCGTGAAAGCCTGGACCGGGGCTTGGTCCGGTACGCTGCGTAGCGTCTGGCTGGCGATACCCTGCACCATCGACAGGGTGTTCTTGAGCCGGTGCGACAGCTCGCCGTTCAGCAGCACTTGCTGCGCCTCCGCCTGCACGCGCGCCACAGCGACCTGGATCCGATCAGCTACGGCCCGCACAAAGGCCAATTCCTCGGCTGAAAGGGCGTGAGGTCGATCGGAGTGGATGAAGCCAATCCCGACGAGGCGCCCGCGCTCCATCACGGGCACGTTGATCAGCGTCCGCACACCGATCGCGAGCAGCATCGCCACGCTGTTCTGAGTGCGCGGATCGCGCTCTACATCCCCGATCAGGACGGCTGCGCCGCGCCGCAGGTCCTCGATGTATGAGCCGTAGTCGCGGAAGTCGTGCAGACCCGCGACTGAGGCAATCCCCGGTGCGCACCAATCGGATGGGATCTCTACCGTCTCGCGTGCGACATCGACCAAGCCATAACCGGCACGTGTTGCACCGAGCACCCGCGCGACGATACCGGCCGCTGCGTGTACGATGGTGGGCACCGTGCCAAGGTCGCGCAACTGGTCGCCCATCTCGACCAATGCTGCCTGCCGCGCCTCGGCGGTTCGACGGGCGGTCACGTCGCTCGCCGCCCCGAACCACTCCGCGATCTCGCCGTGCTCCTCGAAGAGAGGGACGGCGCGCGAGAGCATCCAGCCGAAGCTTCCGTCGGCTCGCCGCATCCGATGCTCAAGCTCGAACGTGCCCTTGCGCCGGATCGCATCATCGATCGCTGCCATTACCTCCGGGCGGTCGGGGGGATCGATGTACAGGTCGAGCCAGTGCACGCTTGGCACGACCGTGTCGGCGAGGAAGCCACGTCCGTCGAGCTGGCGCATCTCCTGCCAGTCGGGGCTCATCCGGTAGACGGACTGTGCGCCCGCAGTCACGAGCGCCCTCAATCGGTTCTCGCTCGCGGTCAGCGCGGCCTGGGCAGTGCGTCGCTCCTCGATATCGAGCAGGACGCCAGGGAAGCTCAGGGGTGTACCATCCTCCGCCCTGTCGACCCGACCGTTGGCCTCGATCCAGTAGTAGCGCCCGTCCGTGCGGCGCACCCGGTACTGATGGGCGTAGGCACCGCCACGCAAAATAGCGGTGGTGATGGCGGTCGATAACCCGCGCTTGTCGTCGGGATGCACGGTGGCGACGATCTGAGCGAGCGGGATGCCTTTACGTCCGAGGGCCGGGTCAAGGCCGAAGGCCTGGGCGAAGGCTTCGTCGATGGTGAAGCGGTCCGAGGGAATGTCCCAATTCCAGGTGCCGATGATCGCCCCGGCCGCCAGCGCCAGCTGGACGCGCTGGACGTTCTCCCGAGCCAGTGCCTCGCTGGCGTGGAGGGCGTCCTGCACCTTGCGGCGCTCGGTGACGTCCCGGACGGTCCCGAACATGCCGACGACGGTCCCATGCTCGTCGCGGGCGAAGCTCGCCCGACGTGCGATCCAACGCAACTCGCCGTCGTCCGCCCGGTGGATGCGGTACTCGACATCGAGCGCTGCGCTGCCGTCCTCGCGGCTCGCGTCGCGGGAGCGCACGTTGGCGTCCTCGGGCAGCACCAGCGCCTCGAAGGTCGCGGCCGAGTAGAGGGGCGCAACCGCCACACCGTACAGGCGGCAGAACTCGGCCGAAACCTGCATCATGCTGGAAGCGACGATCAGCTCGAACGTGCCGACGCCACCGGCCTCTTGGGCGGAGCGCGAGCGTTGGTCGTTGATGCGGAGGGAGACGTTCTGCGCCTCGCTCACTGCGGCGCGCGCGAGCGCGGAGGCCTGCGCTTCCCTCTTCTCGACGGCCTCGGCCCTGTCGCGGGCCATCGATCGTCGCGCCTCGAGCAGGAGGACCACTTGGCGGCCCAAGGCGCGCAGGTCGTCGCCCTGTTGCGGGGTCAGCCCTTCGGGCCGTGAAACGGTATCGATGACACATAGCGAGCCGACGACTGCGCCGTCCGTCAGGCGCAGCGGCGCTCCGGCGTAGAAGCGGATATGGGGCTCTCCCGTGACGAGGGGGTTTGATGCCGTGCGCGGATCAGCGGCGAGGTCCGGGATGACGAGCAGGTCGGGCTCGGCGAGCGCGAACTTGCAGACCGAGCCCTCAAGGCCGGTTTCGCAGCGCGGGAAGCCGACATTGGCCTTGAACCACTGTCGATCGGCGGCGACGAGGCTGACGAGAGCGACGGGTGCCCCACAGAGGCGAGAAGCGAGGCGCGCAACGTCATCGAAGCTCTGCTCGGTCGGGGTGCCGAGCACCGCCAAGGCATCGAGAGCCGCGAGCCGGTCCGGATCGGCGATGGAATGGCCAAGGGGGTCGATTTGCGTCACGGCAGCTCACACGCACGGCGAGCCCTTCCCACCCGTCTGCATCTCGTTTGTAGCGGCGACGTTCCGCTTTGCCAGCCGGTTTCGGTTAGCGGTCGGTCCAGATGCATACATGTACCAGGTCGCGAGCCGCTCCTGGATGCTGCGGATCGGTGCGCTTACCATCCCCAGCGGTCATTCACGCGGTCATGATCGACCGTGCGTCCGAGCGGCGGCTCAAGCCGCCTTGCGCCCGAAGAACTCCGCCACCGCGATTCCACCCAGCACCAGGGCGAGCGCCGCCGCCTCGACGAGCCCGAAGGATTCGCCCACCAGCCCCACCGCCAGGAGCGCCCCGAAGACCGGGACGAGGTTGTTGAACAGGCCGGCGCGGTTGGGGCCCAGCGTCGCGACCCCGCGCATGTAGGCGAGCTGCGCCGCCAGCGACGGCCCGAGCGCCGTGAAGGCGATCAGCCCCCAGCCGGCGGCGCCGGGCCACAGGGTGCGGCCGCTCGCCCATTCGCCGAGAAGGAGCGGCAGCGAGGTCGCCCAGGCCGCCACCGCCATGGCGGCGAAGAAGGCGAGCGCCGGCACCGCCGGGCGCGCCGGCAGGGCGACGGTGTAGCCGGCATAGAACAGGCAGGCGAGTGCGGCCAGGAGGTCGCCGCGGTTGAGGTCGAGGGCGGCGAGCCGGGCGAGATCGCCGTGGCTCACCACCAGCACCACCCCGCCGAGCGTGATGGCGGCGCCGAGGAGCTGGCCGCCCCGCACCGGCACGCCCCGGACGAGGAAGTTGAGGACGAGCACCAGGACCGGGATCGTGCCCTCGATCAGCGCCAGGTTGACCGCGCTGGTCATGGCCCCCGCCTCGTAGGTCAGCGCGTTGAAGCCGGTATAGCCGAACCCGCCCATCAGGAGGATCATCGGCCAGTGCGCCCGCAGGGTCGTGCGGTGGCGGATCGTCTCGCGCCCGGCCAGGACCGCGATGGCGGTGAGCGCGATCGACCAGCGCAGGGCCACCAGCGCCTGGGGCGAGACGAGGCCGACCGCGACCTTGCTCGCCACCGCGTTGCCGGCCCAGAGCAGCGTCGCGAAGGTCAGGAGCGCGTAGGCGAGCGCCGCCGCGCGGCCCGGCGCCACGCCGGGGTCCCTACGCCGCCCTCACGCCAGCGCCATCAGGAACCGCTCGATCAGCTCCAGGGCCCGCTGGGTCATCGCCAGGTTGTAGCGGATGAAGACGTGGCAGCCGCCGGTATAGACCGACGTATAGCCGCCGTTGTTGGCCGAGGCCCAGCGCATCGACATGAACAGCGTGTCGTCGAGGAGCGGATCGCGGGTGCCGACCGAGAACAGCGCCGGCGGCAGGCCGGCGAGGTCGGCGTAGAGCGGCGAGACGTCGGGGGAACGCCGGGCGACGCCCTCGGGCACGAAGCCGTCGGCGAAGCGGCGCACGTCGGTGGAGTTGAGGACCAGGCGCTCGTCGCCCCAGTTGCGGGCGCTCGCGGTCACGCCGAGGTCGTAGAGGCCGGAGAACAGGTTGGCGCCCCGGAAGGCTTTCGGCAGCCGGTGACGGTCGCGCAGGCGCAGGAGAGTCATCACGCTCAGGTGCGCGCCGACCGATTCGCCGCCGATGGTCAGGGCCTCGACCCCGAACAGCGAGCGGCCCTCGCGGTAGAGCCAGAGCGCCGCCGCTTCGCAATCGTCGATCGGCGCCGGGTAGGGGTGCTCGGGGGCGAGGCGATACTCGACGGAGACGCAGACGAAGCCGCACCGCTCGGCGATGCGCTCGAGCCAGGGATCCTGCTCGTCGGCCCCGCCCCAGACCCAGCCGCCGGAATGGATGTGCAGGTAGGCGCCCCGGGCCTTGCGCTGCGGCCGGATCACCCGGAGGGTCAGCGGTCCGCCGGGGCCGGCAATCGTGATCGTCTCGGCGCGGGCGCTGCGCGGCATCGCCGGGTAGGCGATGCTGCCGCGGCGGCGGCGCTCGCGCACCTCGGCCACCGGCATCGACCACGGGTCGGGCGCCTGGGCCTGCGCGGCGATGATCTCCCGGTTCAGCCGCTCGGCGTCGGGATCCGTTTTCGCCGGGTCGAAGAGCGCGTGGTCGATCATGCTCGGGGTATCAATCTCGCGGCGCCGCGCCGGGGCGGGGCGTCTCGGGGTTGCGGGGGGCCCTCGTCCGGCCCGGCGTATTCGGATGCGTCCCGTTCAGGCTCGTGCTGTCACACCGGGCATCTGAGCTTGGGCATCTCGGCATGAGCCTCGTGAGAGGGGCATCTTGGGATAATCCGCGAAGGTTGCCATCTCAGGTGTGGATTGCCAAACGGTGCAATGCGCCAGGTCGCGCCGGGTTTCGTCCAATCTGTGACAATCCCGCCACGGTCGGGGCGCATCGCCGCTTTACAGGTCCGGACAGGTACAACGGCGAGGGGTCGCGAGGACACATGAGCGAGCAGAGATTCCAGCGGCCCTTCGGCGGCCAGGGTCCCCGTGGTCAGGGCCCTCTCGGCCAAGATCCCCACGGCCAGAATCCCTACGGCCAGGGGCCTGCCGGCTTCGATCCGGGTCCCGGGGCCTACCGCGATCGTCGCTCCTCGGGCCTGCACCGCTTCCTGGGCGGCTCGCCCGGCGCGGTCCTGCTGCGGCTGGTCTTCCTGTCGGTCCTCGTCGGCGCCGGCATGGCGATGCTCGGGGTCACGCCCGGCCTGCTGTTCGCCCAGGCCTACGACACCGTGCGCTCGCTGCTCGAACTGAGCTTCGACACCTTCCACGATGCCGGCCGCTGGTTCGTCGCCGGCGCGGTGGTGGTGGTGCCGCTCTGGCTCCTGTCGCGCGTCTTCGCCCGCAGCCGCTGAAGGCTCCTGCGGGTCAGGATCGGCAAGAGAGTATCGGAACACGATCGATGAACCCTGCCGCCGCGGGCCCGGGCATTGCGGGCCCGGAGGTCACGCATCGCCGCATGCTGGCGCTCGCCGTGCCGATCACGCTCGCCAACGTCACGACGCCGCTCCTCGGCCTCGTCGGGACGGCGGCGGTCGGGCGGCTCGGCGACGCGGCGCTCCTCGGGGCGCTGGCGCTCGGCGCGGTGGCGTTCGACTACCTGTTCTGGACCTTCGGCGCCCTGCGCATGGCCACCGCGGGCCTCACCGCGCAGGCGACCGGGGCCGGCAACGCCGCCGAGATCGACCGGACGCTCGCCCGGGCGCTCGCCGCGGCGCTGGCGGTCGGCCTCGTCATGGTGGCGCTGCAGGGCCCCCTCGCCGCGGCGGCCGTGCGGCTGTTCGGCGCCAGCCCGGCGGTGACCGGCGCCCTCTCGGCCTATTTCGCCGTGCGGATCTGGTGCGCGCCGTTCACGCTCGCGAACTACGCGATCCTCGGTTCGACCCTCGGGCGCGGCCGCACCGATCTCGGGCTCGGGCTCCAGGTCGCCATCAACGCCGTCAACGTCGTGCTCACCCTGCTGTTCGTGCTCCGGGCGGATTACGGCGTCGCCGGAGCGGCGCTCGCCACGGTGCTGGCCGAGATCGCCGGCACCGCGCTGGGGCTCGCGGTGCTCCACCGCCTCGGCTCCCGGCCCTGGCGGGTCCCCGTCGCCGAGATCGTCGAGCGAGCCGGCCTCACCCGGATGCTGGCGGTCAACGGCGACGTGATGGTGCGCACCCTGGCGCTGATCACCGCGCTCGCGCTCTTCTCCGCCCTCGGGGCGCGGTCCGGGGACGCGACGCTCGCCGCCAACGCGGTGCTGCAGAACCTCTTCCTCGTCGGCAGCTTCTTCCTCGACGGGTTCGCCACCGCCGCCGAGGTCCTGTGCGGCCAGGCGCTCGGCGCCCGCGACGAGGGCCGGTTCCGGGCCGCGGTGCGGCTGTCGCTCGGCTGGTGCCTCGGCTTCGCGCTCGCGGTCTCGGGCCTGTTCCTGGTCGTCGGCGGGTCGTTCATCGACGCGATCACCACCGCGCCGGAGGTGCGGGCCGTCGCCCGCGACTACCTCGTCTACGCCGCCCTCACGCCGGTCGCGGCGGCGGCCGCCTTCGCGTTCGACGGGGTCTATGTCGGGGCGACCTGGACCCGGCCGATGCGCAACCTGATGCTCGCCGCGCTCGCCGTCGACGTCGCGGTGCTGGCGCTGACGCGGGGGGCCGGCAATACCGGGCTGTGGCTCGCCATGCTGGCCTTCCTGGCCGCCCGCGGCCTCGGCCAGGCGCTGCTCTATCCGAGGCTCGTCGCCGGCGCCTTCCCGCGGGCCCCGGCCGGGCGGGCGGCCGAGGCGGCCCGGTGAGCGCCGCGGGGCCGATCGCCGGCGGCTGCCGCTGCGGCGCGGTCCGCTACGCGGCGGACGGCGAGCCGTGGAACCGGACCGTCTGCCACTGCACCGATTGCCGCGCCGCCACCGGCGCGCCGATGGTCGGCTGGCTCACCGTGCGGCGCGATGCCTGCCGCTTCACCGCCGGCCCTCCCGCCTGGTCACGCTCGAGCCCGCGGGCCGAGCGCGCCTTCTGCCCGTCCTGCGGCACGCCGCTGGCCTACCGGGCCGACGCCCTGCCGGACGAGATCGACCTGACCCTGGCGAGCCTCGACGACCCGGAGCGGTATCCCCCGCGCGACCACGTCTGGGTCTCCCGGCGGCTGTCCTGGGTCGCCCTGCCGGAGGGGCTCCCGGCCTATCCGGCGGCGCGGGACGACGCCTGACCCCCACCCTTTCGCCCGAACCCGCCGCCTCACGAGACGAACCCCGCGAGATGAACCCCGCATGACGACGGCGGCCCCGCCCGCGCAGCCCGAGCCCCCGTTCCTGCCGCCCCGGGCGGTGGACGACCGGGCGGCGTGCACGTTCAACCACACCATCGACCTGCCCGGCCACGGCACCGTGCCGGGGACCTGGGACCTGCGGGCGGGGCTCGACGCCTATCTCGGCGGCGTCGCGGTGGCGGGCAAGCGCGTGCTCGATTTCGGCGCCACCAGCGGCTTTCTCGGCTTCGCCATGGAGGCGCGGGGCGCCGAGGTGGTGGCCTACGACTTTTCCGGCGAGGCCTGCTGGGAGATGGTGCCCTACCCGGATTTCGAGCGCGCCGTGATCGCGCCGGAGATCCGCAACCACCTGCGCCGGTTCGAGAACGCCTACTGGTACGCCCACGCCGCCCTCGGCTCCCGGGCGCGGCGGGCCGGCGGCTCGCTCTACGAGGTGCCGGCGGAGGTCGGCCCGGTCGACGTCGCGGTGCTGGGCAACGCGCTCACCCGCCTGCGCGACCCGTTCCGGGCGCTGCATAGCGTCCTGCGGCTCACCCGCGAGACCGTGGTGGTGACCGAGATGCTGCCGAAATCCCTGCATCTCCTGCGCTTCCTGCCGCGCCGCCTCGGCCTGCCGGTCTTCCTGCTGCCGCGCAGCGACCAGCGGATACGCTTCGATGCCTGGTGGACCATCGCGCCGACGACGATGCAGGAGCTGCTGGCGATCCTCGGCTTCGGCGAATCGGCGGTGACGTATCACCGCCAGTCGCTGCTCGGGCAGAAGCGCCTCTGCTACACCGTCGTGGCCCGGCGCACCGAGCCGACGAACCCGGAGCTGTGAAGCGGGCTCCGGAAAGGTTGCATCCGGACCCCCTTTGGCCCGTCAGGCCGACTTCGCCAGCTCCGCCGCGTCGCGGCCGACGACGCCGGCGAGGCTCCGCAGCCCCTCCCGCTCCATCCGCTCGACCAGCCCGGCCTTGATGTCGCGCACGAGGCCCGGGCCGGCATAGACGAGCGCGGAATAGAGCTGGACCAGGCTCGCCCCGGCCCGGATCTTGGTCCAGGCGGCCTCCGCCGAATCGACCCCGCCGACGCCGATCAGCGGCAGAGCGGTGCCGACCCGCAGGTAGGCCTCGGCGAGGAGCCGGGTCGCGGGCGAGAACAGCGGCCGGCCGGACAGGCCGCCGGTCTCCGCCTTCGCGGCCCCCCGCAGGCTCGCGGGCCGCGCCACGGTGGTGTTCGAGACCACGAGGGCGTCGACGCCGCGGCGCCGGGCGGTGGCGGTCATCGCGTCGAGGCCGTCGAGGCCGATATCCGGGGCGATCTTGAGCAGCACGGCGGTGCCCGGTGCCGTCTCGTCGCGGGCCGCGACCACCCGGGCGAGCAGGTCGTCGAGGAAGGCCTCGCCCTGGAGGTCGCGCAGGCCCGGGGTGTTGGGCGAGGAGACGTTGACGGTGATGAAGTCGACGAGGCCGGCCAGAGCGCGGGTGCAGGCGACGTAGTCGGCCAGCCGGTCCGTCGCCTCCTTGTTCGCTCCGATATTCGCTCCGACGAGGCCCGGCCGGCCGCGCCTGGCCTCGAGGCGGGCGCGCACCGCCGCCAGCCCCTCGCTGTTGAGGCCGAACCGGTTGATCACCGCCCCGTCCTCCGGCAGCCGGAACACCCGCGGCCGCGGGTTGCCGGGCTGCGGGCGGGGCACCACCCCGCCGACCTCGACGAAGCCGAAGCCGAGCCCGAGGAGCGCGTCGGGCGCCTGGGCGCCCTTGTCGAACCCGGCCGCGAGGCCGACCGGGTTGGGGAAAGCCCGCGACATAACCGTTACGCAGAGTCGCGGGTCGTCGGCCGGCGGATCACGTAGGGGAAGGCGCGCGAGGCTCCCCAGGGTCAGCGTGTGGGCGGTCTCGGGGTCGAGGGCGTGCAGGAGCGGACGGACGAGCGGGAAGACGGCGTCAAGCACGGTCAACCTCCGATGGAATCTGGGAAAACATGGCCGCCGTCGGGTCCGGCCGGCAGCGGCGCGACCCAGGCGACGGCGGAGGTGGGCAGCGGGCCGTAGAGGTGCGGGAAGAGCGCGCCGCCGCGGGACGGCTCGAAGCGCAGGGCCTCTCCCAGCGCCTCGGCCTCGACCGCGACGAGGAGAAGATTGTCCTGTCCCGAGAAATGCTTGGCGGCGGTCTCTCGCGCCTGCGCGGCGGTCGAGAAATGGATGTAGCCGTCCGCCAGATCGACCGGCGCGCCGTCGAACCGGCCGGCGGCCTCGGCCTCCCGCCACAGGGCGGCGGGGCAGATCTTGTAGATGAGGGACATGGGCGCCGCGGGCTTCCTGAAGGGTGGGCGGGCGAGCGATAGCGGCCGCGGGACGGCGCGGCAACGCCGTTGCCTTTCCGCGAAGGTTCGGTAGTTTACATTTGATAGTCCGGTGGCGACCACCGAGGGCGTCAGACCAGGTTTCCAATGCTGTCCCACGAGCGAATCTGGTCCGCGATCGATCACCTGGCTCAACGCAACAATCTCACGGCCTCCGGCCTCGCGCGGCGCGCCGGCCTCGACGCGACGAGCTTCAACCGCTCGAAGCGGATCAGCCCCGACGGGCGCAAGCGCTGGCCCTCGACGGAATCCGTCTCGAAGGTCCTGGCCGCCACCGGGGCGAGCCTCGACGAGTTCCTGCGCCTGATCGAGCCGCGCGGCCCGGCGCCCGCCCCGTCGGCGTCCCGCCCGGGTGCGATCCAGCCCTGCGAGGCCCGCGTCACCGTGCCGGTGATCGACTGCGGGAGCGCGGCCGGGCATCTCGGCGCCAACGGCCTGCCGGGCCGGGGCAGCGTCCTGCAGGAGATGGCGCTGCCGGGCCTCGACGAGGACGGCTGCTTTGCCATCGAGGTCCGGGGCGGCGCCCTGACGCCGCTCTACCGCGAGGGCGACGTGCTCGTGCTCTCCCCGACGGCGGCGATGCGCGAGGGCGACCGGGTGGTGACGTGCCTGGACGGGGGCGGCATCCTGGCCGCCGAGCTCCGGCGCCGCACCGCCCGGGCCGCCGAGCTGAGCGGGCCCCTCCCCGGCGCGCCCGACCGGGTGATCCCGGCCGCCGAGATCGCCTGGATGGCGCGGGTGATGTGGGTGCGGCACTGACCGGACGCGGGCGTCCGGGCTATTCCGCCGCCTGACGGCCGCGCCACTGGGTCAGGAGGGCGCGCAGGGAAGCGGGCTTGAGCGGCTTGTTCAGCACCTGGACACGCTGCGCGGCCGCCGCGTCGCGCACGTCGGGCGAGCGGTCGGCGGTGAGCAGCACCGCCGGGATGTCAGCGGCGAGCGCGGCCCGCAGGGACACGATCAGGTCGAGGCCGGTGCCGTGGTCGAGGTGGTAGTCGGCCACGATCACGTCCGGGCGCAGCGCTCCGCCGAGCACCAGGGCGAGGGCCTCGCTGAGCGAGCCGGCGGTGTGGAGCGCGCAGCCCCAGCTGCCGACCAGCACCCGCATCCCGTCGACGATCGCCGGCTCGTTGTCGACCGCGAGCACCGTGAGGCCGGCGAGCGGCACGGTGGCGGGGCGCGGCGCCTCGCCCTGCGCCTCGAGGGCCGGCCGCACCGGCGCGCCCGGCACCGCGACCGAGAAGGCCGAGCCGCGGCCGGGCTGCGACTTGAGCCCGACCGGATGGTCGAGGAGCCGCGCGGTCCGCTCGACGATCGAGAGGCCGAGGCCGAGGCCGCGGGCGACCCGGGCGCCCTGGTCGAGGCGCTGGAACTCGCGGAAGACCAGCCGCTGCTGGGCGGCCGGGATGCCGAGCCCGGTATCGCACACCATCAGCACCACCCGGTCGCCGCGCCGCCGCGCGCCGACGAGCACGCGCCCTTCCGGCGTGTACTTGATGGCGTTCGAGACCAGGTTGTGGAGCAGGCGCCGCAGCAGCTGCCGGTCCGAGCGCACGGCGAGCGACGAGGGCAGGACGGTGAGGTCCAGGCCCTTCTCCTGCGCCATCGGGCCGAACTCGCGCTGGACCTGGCGGAAGAGGTCGGAGACCCGCACGATCGAGAGCTGGGGCTTGAGCGAGCCGGTATCGAGGCGCGAGATCTCGAGGAGCGCGGTCAGGATCTCCTCGACGGCGTCGAGGGAGGCGTCGACGTTCTCGGCGAGCGTCGGGTCGGTGCCGCGATCGCGCTCGACGAGCGCGCTGGCGTAGAGGCGCGCGGCGTTGAGGGGCTGGAGGATGTCGTGGCTGGCCGCCGCCAGGAAGCGGGTCTTCGAGGCGTTGGCGTCCTCGGCCTCGGCCTTGGCCCGGGTGAGCGCGGCGTTGAGGCGCGTCAGCTCCTCGGTGCGCTCGCGCACCCGGCTCTCCAGCTCCTCGTTGAGGCGGGTGCGGGCCTCCTCGGCGGCGACCGAATCGGTGACGTCGGTATAGGTCGCCACCACGCCGCCGTTCGGCAGCAGGTTCGCTCGGATCTCGATCACCCGGCCGCTCGGGTGCAGCCGCAGGCGCTGTGGCCCGGATTCGAGCCGGAAGGCGGCGATGCGCTCGGCCACCAGGGTGTCGGCGTCGCGCACCCCGTAAGCGCCGCGGCCGGCATTGTAGCGCACGATCGCCTCGAGCCCGATGCCGGTACGGATCATCCCGGCCGGCAGGTCGTAGAGGTCGGCGAAGGCGCGGTTCCAGACGATCAGCTTCATGTCGCGGTCGAAGACCGTGATGCCCTGCTTGGCGTGATCGAGGCCGTGCTGGAGGATGTCGCGGCTGTACTGGAACGCCGCCGAGGCGTCGTCGAGGAGCTTCAGGGCCGCCCGCGGCGACACGTTGCGCCGGCGCAGCACCAGCGACAGGGCGAGGCGGGCCGAGGAGGCGCCGATCGCCGAGGCGAGGAGGTGCTCGGCGTGGCGCAGCTCGGGCAGGCCCGCCACCGCGTCGTCCGGCATCGGGCTGCGGCCTTGCGCCTGCGCGAAGTCCCGGAAGGCGCGCGACGCCCGCTCCTCGCCGAGGAAGCGGGCGACCGTGGCGCGCAGCTCGCCCAGGGTGACGGCACTGCGAAACAGCCGGAAGCTCGGCGCGACGGGACCGGCCTCGTCGAAGCCCGAGACTTGCCCCGAAACCTGACCGAAGGCCTCGGCCTGCAGCCGCTCGATCGCGCTCGGCGGGCGCAGGAGCGAGAACGCCACGTAGGCGAGCGTGTTGAGGCCGAGGCTCCACAGCGTGCCGTGGACGAGGCGCGGCACGTCCTCGATGCCCATCAGGGCGGTCGGGCTCAGGGCATCGATGCCGAACGGGCCGTCGGCGATGAGCGAGGCCGCCCAGCCCTCCCCGGTGACGAGGCTCGGCAGCAGCAGGGTGTAGAGCCAGACCGCGAACCCGACGATCAGGCCCGCCGCCGCACCGGTGCCGGTGCCGCGGCCCCAGTAGAGCGCGCCGATGAAGGCCGGGCCGATCTGCGCCACGGCGGCGAAGGACAGGAGCCCGATCGAGGCGAGGGCGACCTCGCCGGCGACCCGCGAATAGGCGTAGGCCACCAGCACCACCGCGACGATCGCGATCCGGCGCACCACCAGCACGTAGCCGCCGAGATCCGAGGCGCCGGGCTCCGGCGACGGCGAGGCGCCGGCCACGAGGTTGCGGCGGCGCAGCGTCACCGGGATGACGAGGTGGTTGGAGATCATGATCGCCACCGCGACCGACTCGACGATCACCATCGCGGTCGCCGCCGAGAGCCCGCCGATGAAGGCGACGAGCGCGATGCCGTCGGCCCGCTCGTGCAGGGGGAGCGCCAGCACGGTCATGTCGCGCTGGACCGTGCCCTCAGGGAAGAGCGCGAGGCCGGCGAGCGCGAGCGGCACCACGAACAGGTTGATGAGCACGAGGTAGAGCGGGAAGGTCCAGGCGGCGCGCCCGACATCCGCGACCGCCCGGTTCTCCACCACCGCCATGTGGAACTGGCGCGGCAGCAGCAGCACGGCGGCGGCCGAGAGCAGGACCTGGACGACCAGCGTCGCGGGCCCCGAGGTCTGCCCGACCAGCGTGCGGAGGGAGACGTCGGAGACGGGCGGGGCCGGCACGTCGCGCAGCATCCAGCCGACCACGAAGCCGCCGACGGTGATGAAGGCCACCAGCTTGACGAGGGATTCGAGCGCGACCGCCAGGGTCAGCCCGTCCTGGTGCTCGGTGGCGTCGGCATGGCGGGTGCCGAAAGCGACCGCGAAGCCCGCCAGGACCAGGGCGACGAACAGCCCGAGATCGCCCAGCATGCCGGCCGACACCCCCACCCCGTCGGTGGTGCGCAGGAAGACCTGGAGCGAGGCCGCCACCGCCCGCAGCTGCAGGGCGATGTAGGGCACGGCCCCCACCACGGCGATCAGGCAGACCAGGGCGGCGATGCGCTCGCTCTTGCCGTAGCGGGCGGCGATGAAGTCGGCGATCGAGGTCGAGTTCTGGGCCTTGGCGATCCGCACCACCCGGGCGACCAGCCGGTAGCCCAGCCCGATCACCAGGACCGGGCCGACATAGATGGTGAGGAAGTCGAGGCCGGTATGGCTGGCGAGCCCGACCGAGCCGAAGAAGGTCCAGGAGGTGCAGTAGACCGCGAGCGACAGGGCGTAGATCGTCGGCCGCACCCGCGCGTCGCGCATCAGGGTCCGCCCGGCCACGTCGCCCCAGTGGGCGACCGCGAACAGGGCGCAGATATAGACGAGGGCCGCCAGCACCACCGTCCAGCCCGCGATCATCGGCTCATCCATCCCCCGATCCGGGCGGGGGGCCCGGATGCGCTCATGTGCGGGGCCTTTAGAGCATGCCGGGGCCGGACGCACGACCCCGGCGGGACGCTCAGCCGTGGCAGGTGCAGCCGGCGTGGTCGCAACCGGCGTGATGGGGATGGCCCTCGGCGCATTCCTCGCAGCAGAAGGCCTTGCCGTCGCGGGAGACGGCCTTCGCCACCGGGACCGTGCAGACGCAGTCCTCGCAGGCGCACTTCACGGTCTCGACGTTGGTGCTGGTCATGGGTCGGGGTTCCTCGCGGTGGGACCGATCGTGGTCGTTGCTGTGATCGTGGCTGTGGTCGTGGTCGTGCGGCTCGGTGAGGTGGGCCACCATGTTGCGCAGCACGTCGCGCACGTGATCGTCGTCGATCGCGTAGGCGACGTGCCGGCCGTGGCGGATCGCCCGCAGGATGCGGGCCGTCCGCAGCAGGCGCAGGTGGTGCGAGGTCAGCGACTGCGACAGGCCGAGGGCCTCGCCGATCTCGCCGACCGTGCGCTCCGTCTCGAGGCAGGCCAGCACGATGCGCAGGCGGTTCGGCTCGCCGAGGAGCCGAAAGACCTCCGCCACGTCACCGACCTGCTCGGGCGACAGGACCTGCACGCGCCCTCTCATCGACACATGAACACGTGCTCATGTGTCGATGCCGCTGGGGCAGATGTCAAGCGGCGAGTTCGGCATCGGTGCGGGCTGCAAACGCGAACAACCCCGCGCTGCCGTCGGGCAGCGCGGGGTTGTTGTTGGGAGGCCGGGATGGGAGAGGCGGCGGCGCCTCAGGCGACGGCGCGCGCCCGCATCAGCTCGCCGCCGTTGCCGACGACGCGGGTGTAGAGCGAGGAATAGCCGTCGGCGGCCTGGTCCCAGCCGAATTCGCGCGCCATGGCGTTGCGCCGCATCGCGCCGAGGCGGCGCTTCGAGGCGAAGACGTCGAAGGCGCGGCGGATGGCGCTACTCAGGCCCTTGAGCGAGGATTCGCCGAACAGGAAGCCGGTGACGCCGTCCTCGACGGTATCGGCCAGTCCCCCGGTGCGGTGGACGATCGGCAGGGAGCCGTAGCGCTGGGCATACATCTGGGCGAGGCCGCAGGGCTCGAAGCGCGACGGCATCAGCAGGAAGTCGCTGCCGGCGAACATCCGGTGCGCGTCGGTCTCCTCGAAGCCGACCCGGACGCCGACCGAGCCGGGATGGCGCCGGGCGAGGTCGAGGAAGGCGGCCTCGAAGCGCGGCTCGCCCTGGCCGGTGACGACGAGCTGGCCGCCCTCGGCGACGATCGACTCGGCCGCCGCCAGCGTCAGGTCCACGCCCTTCTGGTGGACGAGGCGCGACACGATGGCGAAGAGCGGCCCGCGCGAGACGCCGAGGCCGAAGCGGGTGCGCACCGCATCGGCATTGGCGCGCTTGCCCTTCCAGTCGTCGGGCTCGAACCGGGTGGCGAGGTGGGGATCGGTGCGCGGATCCCAGGATTCGTCGATGCCGTTGAGGATGCCGGCGAGCCGCCCCTGATGGGCGCGGGTGCGCAGGAGACCGTCGAGGCCGCAGCCGAATTCCGGCGTGGTGATCTCGTGGGCGTAGGTCTCGCTCACGGTGGTGACGTGGGAGGCGTAATACAGGCCGGCCTTGAGGAACGACAGCTTGCCGTAGAACTCGACCCCGTCGATGTGGAAGGCGCTCTCCGGCACACCGAGGCGGCCGAGGGTCTCCCACGGAAAAAGGCCCTGGTAGGCGAGGTTGTGGATGGTGAGCACGCTCGGCGTGCGCAGGCCGCGCCAGGCCAGGTAGGCGGGCGCCAGCGCCGTCTGCCAGTCGTTGAGGTGCAGGAGGTCGGCGCGCCAGTCCGGATCGATCCCCTGCGCGAGCTCGGCGGCCGCGAGGCTGAGGCGGCCGAAGCGCAGGTCGTTGTCGGGGAAGTCGGCGCCCTGGTCGCCGTAGGGCGAGCCGTCGCGCTCGTAGAGCGCGGAATTGAGGATGACGTAGACCGGCAGGCCGTCGCCGGTCTCGATCAGGCCGAGGTCGCAGGGCGGCATCTCGGCGTCGCCGGGAAGGTGGGCGACCACCGCGATCTCGGGATGGCGCTCCACGACCTGGCGGTAGCCCGGGATCAGGATGCGCACGTCGTAGTGCTGGCGCAGGGCGCGAGGCAGCGAGGCCGCGACCTCGCCGAGGCCGCCGGTCTTCACGAAATCCGCCATCTCCGGCGTGGCGTAGAGGATTCGCGGCTTGAGCGAGCCGCGCAGCCCCTCGACGGCTTCCCGCGGGGAGCCACCAGACGACACGGCCGGCGACTGCCAGGCCAACCGCGCCGACGCCGGAAATGTCATGAAAGAGCCCTCACGCCGCGAGCCGGACGGATTGCGAGCGGACGAAACCGCGACGTACTGCCACGACAACGCACGACTCCCGCTTTGGTTCCTGTGCACTGCACAATATCATGCGATTTCGGCGCGGCAATTTTTTTCTCGTAAAAGACAAGAAAAATTCCGATTTCGCGCCCCACGCAGAAAGCTGTACCGCGTGAGGTCGGAGCTTAGGCGCGTAAACCGCGGGTCAGCCCTGGGCCGCCGCCGCGCGCCGGATCAGCACGAGCGCCTCGTCTCCCGCAAGTGCGAAATGGCCGTCGAGCGGCCGCTCGCCGCGCCGGCCGCCGGCGCTCGACAGGAGAACCTCCCAGCCCTCCCGGGCGCCGTCGGGCTGCGCGACGGCGATATCCGCATCGACCTGGCAATCCCCGTGCCCGAAATTGAGGGCGACCCGGATCGTCTCGTCGGCGTGCCGGCGCTCGTAGACCAGGACGTCGCCGTCGACCGAGACCGGGCGGTAGTCGCCGACGCTCAGCGCCGGATGCTCGCGGCGGAGCGCGATCAGGCGGCGATGCAGGGTCAGGATCGAGCCGGGCTCGTCGCGCAGCACCTCGACGTTGCGGGTCTGGGCCTGGGGGTCGAGGGGCAGCCACGGCTCGACGGTGGAGAAGCCCGCCTGCGGCCCGGGCTGCCACTGCATCGGCGTGCGCTCCGGGTCGCGGCCGCGGCCGGGCTCGTTGTGCTCCCAGGGGTCGCGCACCCGCTCGGCCGGGATCGGCACGCGGCCGAGCCCGATCTCGTCGCCGTAATAGAGCGTCGGCGTACCCCGCAGGGTGAGCAGCAGCACCGCCGCCACCCGGGCCTGCGCGTCGCCGACCCGGGCGGCGATGCGGGGCTGGTCGTGGTTGCCCAGCACCCAGTTCGGCCAGCCGCCCTCGGGCAGGGCCGCCTCGTATTCCTCGATCAGCCGCGCCAGGGCGGGCGCGTGCCAGGGCGTCTGGATCAGCTGGAAGTTGAACGGCAGGTGCGCGCCCGACAAATCGACGCCGTAATACGCCACCAGCCGCTCCAGCGGCAGGTAGATCTCGCCGATCAGCACCCGGGCATCGTATTCCTCCAGCACCGCCCTCATCTCGGCGATGACCTGCATCACCTCGGGCTGGTCGGCGGAATGGAGCTGGACGAGGCTGTTGATCTCCGGCTCGCCGGCGACGTAGTCCGGGTTGACCGGATTGTCGCGAAGCCCCTCGTCCTTCATCAGATGCCAGATCACGTCGACCCGGAATCCGTCGACGCCGCGATCGAGCCAGAAGCGCAGCACGTCCATCATCGCGGTGCGCACCTGCGGGTTGCGCCAGTTCAGGTCCGGCTGCTCGCGCAGGAAGGCGTGGTAGTAGTATTGGCCGGTCGCCGGATCGAGGGTCCAGGCCGGACCGCCGAAATTGCTGATCCAGTTGTTCGGCGGACCGCCATCGGGGCCGGGGTCGCGCCAGATGTACCAGTCGCGCTTGGGGTTGTCGCGCGAGGCGCGGGCCTCGCGGAACCAGGGGTGGTCCTGCGAAGTGTGGTTGGGCACGAAGTCCATGATCACCCGCAGGCGCCGGCGATGCGCCTCGGCCACCAGGGCGTCGAAATCGGCCAGCGTGCCGAACAGCGGGTCGATGTCGCAGTAATCCGAGACGTCGTAGCCGTAATCGGCCATCGGCGAGCGGCAGACCGGCGACAGCCACACCGCATCGACCCCGAGCCAGGCGAGGTAGTCGAGCCGGGCCGTCACGCCCTTGAGGTCGCCGACGCCGTCGCCGTTCGTGTCCTGGAACGAGCGCGGATAGACCTGGTAGACGATGCCGGCCTTCCACCACAGCTCGCCCGCCAGCAGGCGGGCGGGCTTCGCGTCCTCGGTCATGCGGGTCTCCTGAGCAGGTTTCGCGGGCGGGTTCGGGCGGAACGGGCCTGCCGGCGCCGCGACGGCGGGCGGGCCGGGATGCGGCCGGGACCGGGCCGGGGTTGAGGAGGCGGGCGAGCGCCGTTATACATCGCGTGCGATCATGATGCCCGCGATCGAATATTTTCGGCCGGCTTCCTTGCGGGAAGCCGCGTCCCCGCCTCCGGTTCCCCCGTCGCCCGCGCGGGGGCGAGAGCGTGGCGATCCTGCATCACGGCTCGCCAAGATTCACGGCGTGCCAAGATCGCGGCGTGCCAAGACAGGGGCATGACGCCGACCCGCCGGAAAGAGCGGAAACGGCATCGCCGAGGCCAGACCGGGGCGCAACCCTGCCCCGCCGGCTAACTCTTCCCTAGGGGCATCGCCTAACCCTAAGGTCGGAGGTGCGCACGGTCTCCGAGGCGTTCACACTCGCTTCAGGCCGGTTCGCCAAAATCAAGTCGCGTTTCCGTGAGACGTGTCGGGACAGCAACACGCGAACAATCGTGTGGTCAAGCTTGATCCCGGCGTCTCGACATCGCCGTTCCACAGCCACACGATGCTGCCGTGGCCGAAGGTTTGCTGCAGAGCACGCGACGCGAGATCGCGCTGCAACAACTGAAGACCTACGGCAAGGAAGGGGGTTCCTCAGGTGCTCAACGATGCTGTTCTGACCGGTCGCCGCCGCGACGAGACCTCGCGGGATGCCGCCGAGGCGCCGCGCTCCTGGATGCCGCAGGCCGCGCCTGCGGTGCCCGCGGGCGACGACGTCACGGTGATGCGCACCGCGATCCTGGCCAAGCTCGCCTACGCCCTCGGCAAGACGCCCGCCACCGCCCGCGACCGCGACTGGTTCGTGGCGACCGCGCTGGCGCTGCGCGACCGGGCGGTCGCCGCCAGCGCCATCTCGGCCGGGATCGTTCCGCCCAAGCGCGTGCACTACCTCTCCCTCGAATTCCTGATCGGCCGCCTGCTGTCCGACGCGATGGGCAATCTCGGCGTCGCCGAGACCGTGCGGGCGGCGCTCGCCGGCCTCGACGTCGACCTCGAGGCGGTGGCGGGCGCCGAGCCCGACGCGGCGCTCGGCAATGGCGGCCTCGGCCGTCTCGCCGCCTGCTTCATGGAGAGCATGGCGAGCCTCGCGATTCCGGCCTACGGCTACGGCATCCGCTACGACCACGGCCTCTTCCGGCAGGTGATCGAGGACGGGGTCCAGCGCGAGGTGCCGGAGACCTGGCTCGCCGAGGGCAACCCCTGGGAGTTCGAGCGGGCGGAGGCCGCCTGCGAGGTCGGTTTCGGCGGCGACGTCGCCATGAGCGTCCAGCCCGACGGCACGCTGCGCCGCGTCTGGCGCCCGGCCGAGACCGTGCGCGCGGTCCCCTACGACACCCCGGTGATCGGCCGCGGAGCCAAGCACGTCAATGCGCTGCGCCTCTGGGCCGCCCGCGCTCCGGAAGCGATCGACCTCGCCCGCTTCAACGCCGGCGACCATGTCGGCGCGGTGGCCGAGCGCGCCCGGGCCGAGGCGATCTCGCGGGTGCTCTACCCGAGCGACGGGACGCCGGCCGGCCAGGAGCTGCGCCTGCGCCAGGAGTTCTTCTTCACCTCGGCCTCGCTCCAGGACCTGGTGCGCCGCCACGTCGCCGAGCGCGGCGACCTGCGCTCGCTGCCCGACCACGCCGCGATCCAGCTCAACGACACCCACCCGGCCATCGCCGTGCCGGAGCTGATGCGCCTCCTCGTCGACGTGCACGGTCTGTCCTGGGAGGATGCCTGGCACGTCACCACCCAGACGCTCGGCTACACCAACCACACCCTGATGCCGGAGGCGCTGGAGACCTGGCCGGTGGAGCTGATGGAGCGGCTGCTGCCGCGCCACATGCAGATCATCTACCTGATCAACTGGATGCACCTCGAGGAGGTGTCGAAGCACGGCAGCTCGCCCGAGCACCTCGCCGAGGTCTCGCTGATCGACGAGAGCCACGGCAAGCGGGTCCGCATGGGCCACCTCGCCTTCCTGGGCGCGCGCCGCGTCAACGGCGTCTCGGCGCTCCACACCGAGCTGATGCGCCAGACGGTGTTCGCGCCGCTCCACGCCCTCGACACCGACAAGATCGTCAACAAGACCAACGGCATCACCTTCCGGCGCTGGCTCCACAACGCCAATCCGGGCCTGACCGCGCTCGCCGTCGAGGCGGTCGGCGCGAAGGTGCTCGACGATCCCCGCCACCTCGAAGGGCTCGCCGCCTTCGCCGACGATTCCGCCTTCCAGGCGCGCTACGCGGCGGTGCGCCGCGAGCGCAAGGAAGCGCTCGCCCGCGTGGTCGAGGAGCGCACCGGCATCGCCCTCGATCCCGACGCGCTGTTCGACGTCCAGATCAAGCGCATCCACGAGTACAAGCGCCAGCTCCTCAACATCCTGGAGACGGTCGCGCTCTACCAGGCGATCAAGGCCGAGCCGCACCGCGACTGGACGCCCCGGGTCAAGCTCTTCGCCGGCAAGGCGGCGCCGAGCTATACCCAAGCCAAGCTGATCATCCGGCTCGCCAGCGACGTCGCCAAGCGCGTCAACGCCGATCCGGACGTGGCCGGCCGCCTGACGGTCGCCTTCGTGCCGAACTACTCGGTGAGCCTCGCCGAATCGATCATCCCGGCCGCCGACCTGTCGGAGCAGATCTCGACCGCGGGCCTCGAGGCCTCGGGCACCGGCAACATGAAGCTCGCCCTCAACGGCGCGCTCACCATCGGCACGCTCGACGGCGCCAACATCGAGATCAAGGACCATGTCGGTCCCGACAACATCTTCATCTTCGGCCTCGATGCGGCCGGCGTCCAGCGGGTCCAGGCCCAGCCGGGCTACGCCTCGCGGGCCATCGCGGCCTCGGCCCGCCTGCGCGGCGCCCTCGACATGATCGCCGCGGGCGGGTTCTCGCCGGGCGAGCCGGGCCGCTTCCGCCCGCTCGTCGACGAACTGACTCACGGCGACCGCTTCCTGCTCACCGCCGATTTCGACGATTACTGGCGCGCCCAGCGCGAGGTCGATGCGGCCTGGCGCCGGCCCAAGACCTGGTGGAAGTCGGCGATCCTCAACACCGCGCGGACCGCGTGGTTCTCGTCCGACCGGACGATGCGGGAATACGCCGAGGAGATCTGGCGGGTGCGGGTGGGCTGACGCCCTCCGACCCTAGACGAAAAGAGAAGCCCCGCGGCGCGAGCCGCGGGGCTTCTCCTTTGGATATCTGTCACCGACCTTTTCGCTCCACCGTGTCATCCTGGGGCTCGTCGAAGACGAGAACCCGGGATCCATAACCGCTGACGCTGCCGAACGAAGCGGTCAGCGTTCCGCATCATCCTGAAACGTCAGCGGTTATGGATCCCGGGTTCCGCTTCGCGGCCCCGGGATGACGATGGCGCGTGTCAAATCCGTCGAGGCAGGCTCACGCCGCCGGAATATACTGATACGTCCAGGTCTCGCTCAGCGTCTCGTCGCCGCGCCGCAGGAACAGCCGCAGCTCGACCGGCTCCGCGCCCGTCACCGCGAGGTCGAACTCGGCGCGCCAGTGGCCCGGCACGTCGTCCGGCACCGCCTCGGTGCGGGCGAGCGGGAAGGTGCCGCGCGACGCGGTGAGGACGGCCTCCGGCTTCACCCCGGCGGGCAGGCGGCCGAGCGGCTCGCCCAGGAACTCGACCACGAACTTGCGCACGCCCTTCGGCCGGTCGGTGCCGGCCTGGCCGCCATTGCCCTCGCGGGTCGCGACGACGCGGGCGAGGTTGCTCGGGTAGGGTTCGCCCGCGACCCAGTGCAGGCGGTAGGCGAGGTCGTGCGAGGAGCCGGCGCGGGCGGGTTCGGCCGGCACCCACATCGCCACCACGTTGTCGTGGATCTCGTCGTCGGTGGCGTTCTCGACCAGCTGGACGCTGCCCTTGCCCCAATCACCGAGGGGCTCGACCCAGAGCGAGGGCCGGCGGTCGTAGTAGACGCCGTCCTGGTAGTGGTCGAACAGGCGGTCGCGCTGCATCAGCCCGAAGCCGCGCGGACGCTCGTCCGAGAAGGCCGACACCATGGTGCGGGGCGGGTTGCGCAAGGGGCGCCAGATCCGCTCGCCGGTGCCGGTCCAGAGCGCCAGCCCGTCCGAATCGTGCACCTCCGGGCGCCAGTCCACGGCGGTGGGCTTGGCGGTCTCGGAGAACCAGTACATCGAGGTCAGCGGCGCCAGGCCGAAGCGGCCGACATCCTTGCGCAGGTGCAGGCTCGCCTCGATGTCCATCACCACCGACTTGGTGCGGCGCATCCTGAAGCGGTAAGCGCCGGCGGCCGAGGGGCCGTCGAGCAGCGCCATCACCGTGACGGTGTCGGAATCCGCCGCCGGGGTCTCGAACCAGACATGGGTGAAGTCCGGGAATTCCTCGGGGCGGTCCGGCATCACCGTGTCGAGGGCGAGCCCCCGGGCCGAGAGGCCGTACTGGTAGAGTTCGCCGATCGCCCGGAAATACGAGGCGCCGAGGAAGGCGACCCAGTCGTTGCGGCGCCAGTCGAGCGGACCGCCGCGGCGCTCCTGGAAGCGAAAACCCGCAAAGCCCGGATTCGGCGGCAGGCGCCTCGCCGGGGAATCCGCCGGCATCTCGAAGGCGGCCGGATCGTAGACGATCTCGCGGGCTTGGCCCCCCTCGACGACGTGCATCCGCACCGGCTTCTGGAAGTAGCGGCCGAGGTGGAAGAACGTGACCGGGAAGGCGCTCGGGCCGTCCGCCCACAGGGCGTGGTCGGGCTTGAACTTCAGCTTGCCGTGGGCGTCGTAGTCGATCGCCTGCAGCACGTCGCGGTCGGGAATCGCGGGCGGCGCGTAGGGCTTGGCCGCCATCTCCCGCGCCCGGGCCTTCAGGGCCTCGAAGCCGAAGGGCTCCGGCGTGCCGAGGGGCAGCTCGGCGCTCATGACCTCGGGGCCGGAGGCGAGCAGGAGCGCGGCGCCGGCGAGCAGCGAACGACGGTCGATCATCGGGGGTCGCGCCTTAACGGATCGGCTCGATGCTGGTCGCCCGGCGCCAGAGCTGGACCATGATGTAGAGGGCGCAGAGGCTGAACAGCACCATCAGGATGTGGCCGACGGTGTCGCCGAGCTCGAAGATGCCGGCGAGCGCCCAGCCCGCCGCGATGGCCACCGCGAACACCTCGACGCCGACCAGCACCATGATGCTGAGGATGGTGACGAGGCTGCGGGGCTTGAGGGAAGCTGATGCGGGCACGCGGCCTGACCCTTGTGCTGTGTGGCGGGGCGACGGGCGCGCGAGGCGCCTATCGTTTCATGGCTCCGGGGACTAGCCTGAACCGGCGGCTGCGCGCAACCGCGCGGGCCCCTGCCCGTCGACTTCGTAACGTCATCGCAAGCCGCCCGTCATCCGAGCCGAGAGCCGTCCAAACCGCCGATGCCCGAAACCCCCGTCTTCCCCCGCGCCGCCTGCGCGGCCCCCCACCATCTCGCCGCCGAGGCCGGCCGGGCGATCCTCGCCGAGGGCGGCAACGCCGTCGAGGCGATGCTCGCCATGGCGGCGACCATCGCGGTGGTCTACCCCCACATGAACGGTCTCGGCGGCGACGGCTTCTGGTTGATCCGCGGGCCTAACGGCGTCGTGCGGGCGATCGAGGCCTGCGGGCCGGCCGGCAGCCTCGCGACCATCAAGCGCTACCGCGACAAGGGCTACGAGACGATCCCCGAGCGCGGGCCCGACGCGGCCCTGACGGTGGCCGGTGCGGTCGGCGGCTGGGCCATCGCGCACGGGATCGCCCGCGACCTCGGCGGGCGCCTGCCCCTCGACCTGATCCTGTCCGACGCCGTGCGCCACGCCCGCGAGGGTGTGGCGGTCTCGGCCTCCGAGGCGCGCTACGTGCCGAAGGAGCTCGACACGCTCCACGACCAGCCGGGCTTCAAGGAGACCTTCCTGGTCGACGGCGAGCCGCCAAAGGCCGGGACGGTGCGGGCGCTGCCGGCGCTCGCCGCGACGCTCGAACAGCTCGGCCATGCCGGGCTCGACGACTTCTACCGCGGCGATGTCGGCCGCGAGGTCGCCGCGGACCTGGAGCGGGCCGGCAGCCCGGTCACCCGCGCCGACATCGCGCGCTACCGGGCGGTGTCGCGGGCGCCGTTGTCGCTGAAGCTCTCGGGCGGGACGGTCTACAATTGCCCGCCGCCGAGCCAGGGCCTGGCGGCGCTGATGATCCTCGGCCTCTACGAGCGGCTGGGCGCGATCCGGCCCGAGACGGCAGCGCATTACCACGGCCTGATCGAGGCGACGAAGCGGGCCTTCCGGGTCCGCGACGCGGTGGTGACCGACTTCGACCGCCTGCGCCACGACCCCGCGACCTTCCTCGCGCCGGAGCGCCTGGCGGCCGAGGCCGCGGCGATCCGCATGGACCGGGCCTCGCCCTATCCCGTACGCCCGGTCGGCGACGGCGACACGGTGTGGATGGGAGCGATCGACGGCAACGGCGTCGCGGTCTCCTACATCCAGTCGGTCTACTGGGAGTTCGGCTCAGGCCTCGTCCTGCCGCGCACCGGCCTCACCTGGCAGAACCGCGGCATCGCGTTCTCGCTCGACCCGAAGGCCGTCAATCCGCTGGAGCCGGGGCGGCGGCCGTTCCACACCCTCAACCCGGCGCTCGCCGTGCTCGCCGACGGGCGGGTCATGTCCTACGGCAGCATGGGCGGCGACGGGCAGCCGCAGTTCCAGGCCCAGGTCTTCACCCGCTACGCCACCTACGGCATGGGCGTCGCCGAGGCGGTGGACGCGCCGCGCCTCCTGTTCGGCCGCACCTGGGGCGCGGACTCAATGACCGTGAAGGTCGAGGACCGGTTCGACTCGGCCTGCATCGCGGCGCTGTCGCGGATGGGCCACGAGGTCGAGGAGCTGGGCGGCTCCTACATCGATTCGCTGGGCCATGCCGGCCTGCTGGTGCGCCACCCGGGCAACGGCCGGATCGAGGCGACCCACGATCCACGCTCGGATGGCGGGGCGGCGGGGGTGTGAGGTGCCCTGAGTTTTCGGCAGCGGCTCCTGCCTCTTCTCAGGCCCCCTCGACCAACGATCCCCGTATCGCGGGAGATTTTTCGTCCAACCCACACCCTCATCCTGAGGCGTCAGCCCATCGAAGACGGGCTGACCTCGAAGGAGGCCTCCAGCAGGCACGAAGATTCCTGGAGCCCTCCTTCGAGGTCAGTCGATCCGCGATCGACTGACACCTCGGGATGAGGCCGCGAGTGGGACAAGGAGAGGCTTGGCAGTCCTCACCCACCGATCCGCGACCCTGAAACGCGACGGCCGGGTCGTCGGCCGCCGGCCGGCACCCTCACGCCTCCATCGCCTCCAGCTCGGCGATCATGCCCTCGATCATCGACAGGCCGATCTGCCAGAAGGCCGGGTCGCGGGCGTCCAGCCCGAACGGCGCCAGAAGCTCGCCGTAGGGCCGGCTGCCGCCGGCGGCGAGCAGCGCGAAGTAGCGCTCGACGAAGGCCTCCTCCGCCGCCGGCGCCCCGTTCGCCCCCTGGTAGACGCCGTAGAGCGAGTTCACCAGGCAGTCGCCGAAGGCGTAGGCGTAGACGTAGAACGGCGAGTGGATGAAGTGGGGGATGTAGGCCCAGTAGGGCTCGTAGCCCTCGTCGAGGCGGATCTCCGGCCCGAGGCTCTCGGCCTGGACCGACATCCACAGCTCGCAGATCTTCTCGGCGGTCAGTTCGCCCTCGCGCCGGGCCAGGTGGACCTTGCGCTCGAAGGCGTAGAACGCGATCTGGCGGACCACCGTGTTGATCATGTCCTCGACCTTGGCGGCCAGCATCGCCCGGCGCTGGACCGGGTCGGTGGTGGCCTCCAGCACGCGCCGGAAGGTCAGCATCTCGCCGAACACGCTGGCGGTCTCGGCCAGCGTCAGCGGCGTCGGGGCCATCAGCGCGCCGTTGTGGCCCGCCAGCACCTGGTGGACGCCGTGGCCGAGCTCGTGGGCGAGCGTCATCACGTCCCGCGGCTTGCCCTGGTAGTTGACGAGCACGAAGGGATGGGCGGAGGGCACGGTCGGGTGGGCGAAGGCGCCCGGCGCCTTGCCGGGGCGCACCGGCGCGTCGATCCAGCCGCCGTCGAAGAAGCGCCGGGCGATCTCGGCCATCTTGGGCGAGAAGGCGCCGTAGGCCGACAGCACGGTCTCGCGCGCCTCGGCCCAGGGGATCGTGCGCTGCTCGACCTTCGGCAGCGGCGCGTTGCGGTCCCAGTAGGCCAGGCTGTCGCGGCCGAACCAGCGCGCCTTCAACTTGTAGTAGCGATGCGACAGGCGCGGATAGGCCGCCTGCACGGCGGCAACCAGCGCCTCGACGGTGTCGCGCTCGACCCGGTTGGCGAGGTGGCGGGCATCCGACACGTCGGCGAAGCCGCGCCAGCGGTCGGAGATCTCCTTGTCCTTGGCGAGCGTGTTGGTGATCAGCGTGAACACCCGCAGGTTCGTGCGAAACACGCTGCTGAGCGCGCCGGCCGCGTCCCGGCGCACGGTCTCGTCCGGATCCTGGAGCTTGTTGAGGGTCGGCTCCAGCGTCAGTTCCTCGCCCCGCAGGGGGAAGCGCAGGGATGCGATGGTCTCGTCGAACAGCCGGTTCCAGGCGGCGCGGCCGGTCACCGACTTCTCGAGGAAGAGCTTCTCGGCTTCGTCGCTGAGCTGGTGCGGCTTCTCGCGGCGGATGTCCTCGAGCCAGGGGCGGTAGCGCGACAGCGGCGGGTGGGCGGCGGCCGCGTCGACCAGCCGGTCCTCGATCCGGTTGAGCTCGAGGGTGAAGAACAGCAGGTCGCTCGCCGCGGCGGTCAGGCGCTCCTGGGTGTCGCCGTAGAACTTCGCCCGGGCCGGGTCGGTGGTGTCGCCCGAGTAGACGAGGCCGGCATAGGACATCAGCCGGCCCAGCCGGTCCTCGATCGCCTCGTAGGCGGCGACCGCGGTGCCGAGACGGTCGGCGGCCCCGTCGCCCGCGACGAGGTCGGCGACGCGGCCGCGATAGCTCTCCGCGAAGGTCCGGCACTCGGCCTCGGCCTGCGCGAGGTCGGCCGCGAAGGCCGGGTCGTCGAGACCGGCATAGAGGTCCGACAGGTCCCATTCCGGCAGCGGCCCGAGATCGACGGCGCGGGCCGTGGCCTGGGCGGTGCTCAGGGCGCTGTCCGACGGCGCGGCGGCACTCTGGGGCATGGGGGTGTTCCTCTCGGGGCGCGAAGGCGGTGTCGGGCGTGCGCCGGGACATATCGGCTCCCACCGGCCCGCGATCAACCGAGGCGGCGGCGATTGCCGCGCAAGGATCGGCAGAGCACGTGCCGTGCCGCCGGACGGCCCGCAGGCCGGGAACCGTCCGTTGGCGTTAAGGGCGACTTTACGGTTGTGGCGCAGCATGCGGCTCGAAACGAAACAGCCCCGCGATTCGTGCCGCCCCCTCGCCGGAGCGCGGCGCCGGACACGGAACGAGGCCCGGGCGGCGCGACCCGCCGCCCCGGCCACCGAGGAGAGCAGATGACCACCACGGTCCTCATCGTCGACGACGATCCCGTGCAGCGCCGCCTGGCGGAGGCCATGGTGCGGCGCCTCGGGTACGACGCGGCGGTCGCCGAGAGCGGGACCGCCGGACTCGACGCGCTGCGCGCCCCCGATGCCGGCATCGACGTGGTGCTCCTCGACCTCGCCATGCCGGGCGACCTCGACGGGCTCGGCGTGCTGGCGGAACTCCGCAAGGCCGGCATCGACACGCCGGTCATCGTCCAGACCGCGAACGGCTCGATCGACGCGGTCGTCAACGCGATGCGGGCCGGCGCGATCGACTTCGTGGTCAAGCCCGCCGGGCCCGAGCGGCTCCAGGTCTCGATCCGCAACGCCCTCCAGGTCGACCAGCTCCAGGACGAGATCCGGCGGATGCGCCGGCGGGCGTCGGGCGCCCTGTCGTTCCGCGACCTCACCTCGAAGAGCCCCGACATGGGCCGGGTGATGCGGCTCGCCGAGCGGGCGGCGAAATCGAACATCCCGGTGCTGATCGAGGGCGAGTCCGGCGTCGGCAAGGAGGTGCTGGCCCGCGCGATCCAGGGCTCGGGCGAGCGCCGCGGCAAGCCGTTCGTCACGGTCAATTGCGGGGCGATCCCCGACAACCTCGTCGAATCGACCCTGTTCGGCCACGAGAAGGGGGCGTTCACCGGCGCCACCGAGCGCCATCTCGGCAAGTTCGTCGAGGCCTCGGGCGGCACGCTCTTCCTCGACGAGATCGGCGAACTGCCCCTCGACGCGCAGGTGAAGCTCCTGCGGGCATTGCAGGAGGGCGAGGTCGATCCGGTCGGCGGGCGCAAGAGCGTGCGGGTCGACATCCGGCTGATCTCGGCGACCAACCGCTCGCTCCTCGACCTCGTGAAGCAGGGCCGCTTCCGCGAGGACCTGTACTACCGCCTCAACGTCTTCCCGATGACCCTGCCGCCCCTGCGGGCCCGGCGCGAGGACATCCCGGACCTCGCCCGCTCGTTCTGCGCCCGGTTCGCGGCCGAGGAGGGCAAGCGGGTCCGCGGCATCGCCGCGGAGGCGATGGCGCTGATCACCCGTTACGACTGGCCCGGCAACGTGCGCCAGCTCGAGAACGCGCTGTTTCGCGCCGTGGTGCTCGCCGACGGCGACGAGCTGACGATCGCGGAATTCCCGCAGATCGCCGCCCAGGTCCAGGGCTTCGACGTGCGCATCCCCGCGGCGCCCGCTTCGCCCGAGCCCGGCACCGCGCCGGCCCCGGTGCGCGAGATCGTCCGGGTCGAGGTGCGCGACCCCCACGCCCTCTCCCTCGTCGCCGAGGAGACCGGCGAGATGAAGACGATGGAGGGGCTGGAGGGCGAGATCATCCGCTATGCCCTGCAATTCTATCGCGGGCGAATGTCCGAGGTGTCGCGCCGGCTCGGCATCGGCCGCTCGACCCTCTATCGCAAGTTGAAGGAACTCGGCCTCGACGACGAGAAGGCGGAAGACGCCGCCTGATTCTGCCGTCCGGTCCGAAGAAAACCGCATTTGACGGGCTCTGGGCTCCCCTGCCGGGGGAGCGCGAGCGATGTCGCGCGGCGAACACTGTCGCGTGCCGTGGCGCACGTCGTGCACGAGGCCGGGCGGCATTCCGCCCGGGTGTGGCAGCCATGCGATGGTGCGGCCTGCACCGACGTGCTGACTGATCGAGTTATCCAGCGTGGCCGCTCCCCGGCCGCGGCTTCGAGGAGAGGACCATGGCTCCCAAGCGCAGGACCGGCCGGAATGTCGGCGCAGCGGCGACCCTCGCGGTGCTGCTGGCGGCCCAGCCCGGCCAGCCGGGCGCACGGGCCGAGGGCGTCGCCGCGGTGGCGACGGCCGGCGAGGCCGCCGCGAGCGCAGCCGCGCCGCCCCCCGCGGTCACCACGATCCCGGACAGGGCCGCCGCCGCGAGCCCGCCCGAGGCCGCGCTCCCGAAGGCCGAGGCTCCCAAAGTCGAGGCTCCCAAGGTCGACCCGAGCAAGCCCGACCTGAGCAAGGCCGCGACCGCCGCGGTCTCGCCCGAGGCCGTGCCGGCGACGCCGCCGGCCGCCGCGAGCCCGCCCGCTCCCGAGGTGCCGGCGGCCCCGGCGGAAGCCTCGGCTCCCGCCCTGCCGCCGCCCGCCCCCGGCGACCCGGTGGCCGAGGTGGTGGCGGCGCGCCTCGCCGACCCGGCCTTCACGCTGATCCGCCGCCTCAACGCGAAGCAGCGCGAGGCGATGCAGGCCTTCTACGCGCTCGGCGCCTTCAAGTCGGTCTGGCTGACCGAGAGCGGCTGGTCCGACGCCGCCAAGGCGGTGATCGCCCGGCTGCAGGCGGCGGGCGAGGACGGGCTCGACCCCCTCGCCTACCCGATCCCGCTCCTCGATCCGCCCCACGCCACCGCGGCGGACCGGGCCGAGGCCGACCTGAAGCTGTCGGCGGCGGCGGTGCTCTACGCCCGCGACGCCCGCGGCGCGCGCCTCGAGCCGTCGCGCCTGTCGCGCTTCATCACCCCGAAGCTCGACCTGCCCGGGGCCGACGCGGTGCTGACCCGGCTCACCCCGGCCGCGACGAATGCCGGCACCCTGCTCCAGGCCTACAACCCGGCCCAGCCCGGCTACCTCGCCCTCAAGGCCAGGCTCGCCTCCCTGCGCGCCCAGCAGCCGAACCGCGCGGTGCCGATGGTGCGCCTGCCCAAGGGCCCGGCGCTCAAGGCCGGCATGCGCGACGCGCGGGTACCGCTGATCCGCGCCCGCTTCGGCCTGACCGGCGCCCAGGACGCCACCGCCTACGACGAGGGCGTGGCGACGGCGGTGGCGAGCTTCCAGCGCCAGCGTGGCCTGAAGGCGAGCGGGGTCCTCGATCCCGCCACGGTGGCGGCCCTCGCCGGCCCGAGCCCGGACCGGCAGGAGGCCGACCTCCTCGCCAACATGGAGCGCTGGCGCTGGCTGCCGGCCGATCTCGGCCGCACCCACGTCTTCGTCAACATCCCCGAATACAAGGTGCGGGTGATCCGCGACGGCCGCGTCCTCGACGAGGCCCGGGTCATCGTCGGCAAGCCGGATTCCCCGACCCCGATCTTCTCGGGCGAGATGACCTACGCGGTGGTCAACCCGTCCTGGACGGTGCCGCCCTCGATCCTCAAGAGCCAGTTCCTGCCGGGCCTCGCCCGCGACCCGAACTACGCGGCGCGCCTCGGCTACCAGGTGGTCAAGCGCGGCAACGGCATCGCCATCCGGCAGCCGCCGGGCGAGCGCAACGCGCTCGGCTTCATCAAGTTCATGTTCCCCAACGACCACGCGGTCTACCTGCACGACACGCCGAACCGCACCCTGTTCTCCCGCTCCGAGCGGGCGCTGAGCCACGGCTGCGTGCGCGTCGACGACCCCTTCCGCTTCGCCCAGATGGTGCTCGGGCCGCGCTGGCCGACCGAGCGGCTGAAAGGCCTGATCGGCAAGGGCGAGCGCACCGTGATGCTGCCCGAGAAGATCCCGGTGCATCTGGCCTACTTCACCCTGGAGGCCGACGGGACCGGGGCCCTGCGCAGCCTGCCGGACCTCTACGGCGTCAACGCCCGGGTGAAGGTGGCGCTCGGCCTCTCGAACGAGGCGCTGCCGCCCGAGGCCGGCCACAAGCCGAAGGTCGCCAAGCCCGCCGGGACGCCATCCGGCGCCCCCGCCGCCGCACCGCGCCGCGACCGGGACCTGGCCCAGCAGCAGGCCGCGCCCCGCCCGGCCCCGCGCCGCCCGGTCGCCACCGCGACCGAACCGCAGGAGCCCGCCGTGGTGCAGCCGGCCCCGGACTATTTCGGCGAGACCGGGGCGATCCGCCGAGGCTGGTGGTAGGGGCCGCGGGCCCCGTCCAGGCCATCCCTCCCCTGCTCCGGGCCGCTCGCGCGGCCCGCGACGGCCGGCCGCGATCCCGTTCGGGGTCGCGGCCGCGCGCGCGTCGAGCCCTCGCGCATCCGTCCCGCACGGAAACGTGAAGCGGGGCCGATTTTCGCCACGGTTACGGCCTAGCCCTCTTCGGGTCCTGTCGCGGGGACCCGCTAACCCTTTGTTTACGGTTCTCGGCAACCCTGCGTTCACCATGTGGGCCCGTCGGCCCGAGTGAGGATGAGGGATCGTGCGAGCGCTCAAGCGTGCCGGCCGCGGGGCGGCCGACCCGACCCGGGGATCCCGCTCCTGCCGCCGCGCCGCGCTGGCGCTGGTAGCCTGCCTGGGCGCCGTGCTCGGCTCGACCAGCGGCACGCAGGACGCGGTCGCCAACGGCGATACCCGAACGATCTCGATCTTCCACGAGCACACCAAGGAGAGCGCCGCGATCACGTTCAAGCGTGACGGGCGCTACGACCGGGCCGCCCTGGAGCAGCTGAACTGGCTCCTGCGCGACTGGCGCCTCGACGAGCCGACCAAGATGGACCCGCGCCTGTTCGACGTGGTGTGGGAGGCCCACCGCGCCGTCGGCTCGCAGGACGCCATCCACGTCGTCTCGGCCTACCGCTCGCCCCAGACCAACGCCGCCCTGCGCCGCCGCTCCCGCGCGGTGGCCGAGCACAGCCAGCACATGCTCGGCAAGGCGATGGACTTCTACCTCGCCGACGTCTCGATCGACCGGATCCGGGCGATCGGCATGCAGATGCAGCGCGGCGGCGTCGGCTGGTATCCGCAGGCCAACAGCCCGTTCGTCCACCTCGACGTCGGCTCGGTGCGCTCCTGGCCGCGGATGAGCCACGACCAGCTCGCCCGCCTCTTCCCCGACGGCCGCACCGTCCACCTGCCGGCCGACGGCCGGCCGATGCCGGGCTACGAGATGGCCAAGGCGGAGATCCTCTCCCGCGGCGGCACCGTGATGGGCGTGAACCAAGCCATCGCCGCGGCGGACGAGGAGGACAGCCCGAACGTCGTCGGCCAGTTCTTCGCGATGCTGTTCGGCGGCGCCAAGCCCGCCGCCCCCCCGCCGCCCGCACCGGTGGTGCTGTCCTCGCGCTCCGGCCGGGTCCGCCCGGTGGCGCTCGCGAGCGCCCAGCCGGACGAGGCCGCCAGCCGTACCGCCATGGCCTATGCCGACGCGGCGGCCCCGAGCGCCCTCATGCCGGAGGCGGCCCCCCGCCAGGCCGCCCTGCGCGTGCCGGAGCCGGTCGCGCCGCAGGAGGCGCCCGCCGCGGCGGCAGCGCCCGACGCGACGACCGGCGCCGCCGAGCCGGAGGCCCCCGAGGCGCCGGAGAAACCCGAGAAGCCGCGCCTCGCGACGGCACCGCTGCCGCCCCGGCGGCCGTCCGAATTCGCCGGCCCGGCGCCGACCGCGATCGCGGCGGCGACCCCGACGACCGCGCTCGCCGCCGCCCTCGTCTCGGTGCCGCTGCCTCCGGCGCGACCCGCCTCGATCCACGTCGCCTCCGCCGACGCCGATCCGGCCGTCCTGGGCGCCATGCTCCGCCCGCGCCTCGGCGCGATACCGTCGATCAGCCCGTCCTTCGCGCTGCCGAAGGTCGGCGCCGACGGCAAGACGCAGATCAAGACGCAGATGCGGGCCCCGTTCAACGCCGGCGCCCCGGTCTCGCCGCCTGCCAAGGGGGCCGCGGCCCACCCGCCCGTCCACGTCTCGCAGAAGGTCCAGCGCGGCGCCCCGCCCGCCGGCCTCGTCGTCGCCCCGGCCGGCAAAGTCGCCAACCGCCTCCATCGCGACGCGACCGACGAGACCACGAAGACCGGTAGCTTCAGCGGATCCGCGACCGGCCGGCGCTGACGGCCGGCACGGCCGCCGGACCGAGACGCGGGATCACCCGCGGACCGGCTGGGCCTCACGCCGGATGTCCGCGGGCCCGGCCGAATCCTCGCCGGGCCACACCGCCCGCAGGACGAAGACCCGGATCGCCGAGGACAGGTTCTGCTCGCCCCGCTCGGCGTCGATCCGCCCGACCAGCGCCTGGATCGACAGGCCGCGGGCAGCCGCGAGCCGCCGCAGGGCCTCCCAGAACGCCGCCTCGAGGGAGACGCTGGTGCGGTGGCCGGCGATGACGAGGGAGCGCTTGAGAAGCCCGCCCTCGGGCAGGCGACCCGGCGGCGGGCTGTCCGGGTCCATGCCCGCGAGGTCGTCCTCCGGGCCGGCGCCTCTCGGACCGCCCTCCGGGCTCTTGTCTATCGGGCCGCCCTTCGGGCTCTCGTCGCTCGGACCGCCCTTCGGGCTCTCGTCGCTCGGACCGCCCTTCGGGCTCATGCCTCGCCGTCGGGCGTCTTCAGCCGGTGGCCTTCATGGCGGGCGGACTCCAGGCTCTTGCGGGCCTCCTCGCGGGTCTTCGCTGCCTTGGGGCGGCCGAAGACGACGCGGTTCTCCGCCGCCTGCGCGTCCTTGGCGGCGCGCTCGCGGGCCTTGCGGACCTGCTTCAGGTTGATGATCTCGGCCATGCCCGATCCTCCGCGCCCCCGTGGTGGAAACGCCCCGCGCGGCGTCCGGCTGCGCGGGGCTCGACGCCAGAGTGGGCCTATTCGGCGCTCGGCGCCAGCATGTCCTCCGGCCGCACCACCGCGTCGAACTGCTCCTCGGTGACGTAGCCGAGGCGCAAGGCCTCCTGCTTCAGGGTGGTGCCGTTCTTGTGCGCGGTCTTGGCGATCTCGGCGGCCTTGTCGTAGCCGATCGAGGGCGCGAGCGCGGTGACGAGCATCAGCGAGCGGCTCATCAGGTCGGCGATGCGGTCGTGGTTCGGCTTGATGCCGACGACGCAGTTGTCGGCGAAGCTCACCGCGGCGTCGGCCAAGAGCCGCACCGATTGCAGCACCGCGTTGGCGATCACCGGCTTGTAGACGTTGAGCTCGAGGTGGCCCTGGCTGCCGGCCATCGACACGGTGGTGCCGTTGCCGATCACCTGGCAGCACACCATCGTCAGCGCCTCGGCCTGGGTCGGGTTGACCTTGCCGGGCATGATCGACGAGCCGGGCTCGTTCTCGGGCAGCGAGATCTCGCCGAGGCCCGAGCGGGGCCCCGAGCCCATCAGCCGGATGTCGTTGGCGATCTTGAACAGGCCGCTCGCCAGCGCGTTGAGCGCCCCTTGCGTGAACACCAGGGCGTCGTGGGTCGCCAGCGCCTCGAACTTGTTCTCGGCCGAGGTGAAGGACAGCCCGGTCAGCTCCGCCACCTTGGCGGCGAACTTCTCGGCGAATTCTGGATGCGCGTTGAGGCCGGTGCCGACCGCGGTGCCGCCCTGCGCCAGCGCCAGCACGCCCGGCAGGGTCGCTCCGACGCGGGCGCCACCGAGCGCCACCTGCGCGGCGTAGCCGGAGAATTCCTGGCCCAGCGTGACCGGGGTCGCGTCCTGCAGGTGGGTGCGGCCGATCTTGACGATCTCGGCAAAATCCTTCGCCTTGGCGTCGAGGGCGCCGTGCAGGTGCCGGAGCGCCGGCATCAGCCGGTCGTTGATCTCGCGCGCCACCGCGATGTGCATCGCGGTCGGGAAGACGTCGTTCGAGGACTGGCCGCGGTTGACGTGGTCGTTGGGGTGCACCGGCGACTTGCCGCCGCGCTGGCCGCCGAGACGCTCGTTGGCGAGGCTGCCGATGACCTCGTTGGCGTTCATGTTCGACTGCGTGCCCGAGCCGGTCTGCCAGACCACCAGCGGGAACTCGTCGTCGTAGCGGCCCTCGACCACCTCGGCGGCGGAGGCCGCGATGGCCTCGGCCAGCTTCGGATCGAGCACGCCGAGGTCGCGGTTCACCAGCGCCGCGGCCTGCTTGACGAGGCCCAGCGCGTGGACGAGCGGCGCCGGCATCCGCTCGGTGCCGATGCGGAAGTTCTGGATCGAGCGCTGGGTCTGGGCACCCCAGTAGCGGTGCGCCGGGACTTCGATCGGCCCGAACGTATCGGATTCCGTGCGGGTGGTTGTCTCGGTCGGCGACATCTTGGCCTCTTTGGCGGTGCGAAACGGCGCCTACTTAAGCCATGAGCGGCGATTGCGCGATGCCCCGGCACGCCCCGAATCACGCCACGCTCAAGGAGTCCGGATGACCTCCCCCGCGGCGGCCGTGGCCGCCCCCTTCCGTCCCGCCGTGCCCCGCCCGAGGACCGAGCCGATGGGGCTGTTCAGCTTCCTGCGCGCGGCGCGCGCCAACCCGCTGACCACCTGGTACGAGGAGCACTTCGAGAAGCCGATCGTCACCGGCGAGGGGGCGCTCGGCCGCGTCACGGTGGTGAGCGAGCCCTCGGCGATCCGCCACGTGATGGTCGACAACGCCGCCAACTACCGCAAGGACGACCTGCAGCGCCGGGTGCTGGCGCCGGGCCTCGGCAACGGGCTGCTGACCGCGGAGGGCGACGAGTGGCGGTTGCAGCGGCGCACCCTCGCGCCGATCTTCTCGCCCCGCCACGTCGCCCGCTTCGAGGCACCGATGGCGGGGGCCGCCGCCCGCCTCGCCCGCCGGCTCAAGCGCCGGGACGGCCAGAGCGTCGATGCGGGCCTCGAGATGACCCGGGTCACCCTCGACGTGCTGGAACGCACGATCTTCACCCATGGCCTCGCCCGCGAGCCCGACGCGCTCGGGCGCGCGATCACCCGCTACTTCGAGGCGCTCGGGCCGATCGACCCCCTCGACGTGTTCGGCATGCCCGACTGGCTGCCGCGGATCGGCCGGCTCAAGGCGCGGCCGGCCTTACGCTTCTTCGCCGAGGTCGTGGACGAGCTGATCGAGCGCCGCCGCGCCCTCGTCGCCTCCGGCGAGGAGGCGCCGCACGACCTCCTGACACTCCTTCTCCAGGCGCAGGACCCGGAGACCGGCCGCGGCCTCTCCGACCTCGAGGTGCGGGCCAACATCGTCACCTTCATCGGCGCAGGCCACGAGACCACCGCCAACGCCCTGACCTGGACGCTCTACTGCCTGTCGCAGGACGAAACGGCGCGCGAGGCGGTCGAGGCCGAGATCGACGCGGCCTTCGCCCAAAACCCGGCCCCGGGCCTGGAGGCCCTGCCCCGCACCAAGGCGGCGTTGGAGGAGGCGATGCGCCTGTTTCCGCCGGTGCCGTTCATGAGCCGGCAGGCGCTGGCCGAGGACCGGATCGGCCGGATCAAGATCCCGCGCGGCTCGCTGGTGACGGTCGCCCCCTACGTGCTCCACCGCCACCGCCGGCTGTGGGACGAGCCCGACGCCTTCATCCCCGAGCGCTTCCTGCCGGAGAACCGTGCCCGGATCGACCGCTACGCCTACCTGCCGTTCGGGGCCGGCCCGCGGGTCTGCATCGGCGCGAGCTTCTCGGTGATGGAGGCGACCCTGGTGCTCGCCCACGTCCTGCACGCCGTGCGACTCGACCGGGCGCCGGAGGCCGGGCCGGTGGTGCCGCTGCACCGGGTGACGCTCCGGCCGCAGGACGGCCTGCGGATGCGGGTGACGGCGCGGGGGTGAGGCGCACCCGAGCCAGGCCAAACGCAAAGAGCCGTTCGGAGGCCGATGAAGACGGCGTCCGAACGGCTCTGATGGTGAATGCGAAGGGAGCGAGCGGGCCGGAACGCTACCGGCGGCTCGGCTCAGCTCTTCTTGCGGAACGCGTCCAGGCTGACGACGGACGCACCCTCCTGAGGGGCGTCGGTTCGTTCGGCGGCCTCGTCGGGCTTGGCCTCGCCGCCATCCGTCTCGTCGTTGCCCGCGCCGTCCTTGGCCTTGGCGTCGGCCTTGAGGTCGATCTTCGCGGCCGGCAGGATCTTGGGCACGTTGCTGCCGATCGCCGGGACCTTGGGCAGCGACTCGCTCGGCTCCGAGCCGGCGCCGCGGATCGCCCGCAGGGGCGAGGGAGCCGGGGTCGGGGCCGCGTCCTCGGCGGTCGCGGTGCCGTCGTTCAGCTCGAACTTGAGGCCGAACTGCACCGACGGATCGAAGAAGCCGGTCACCGCCTCGAACGGCACCAGCAGCCGCTCCGGCACGCCGGAGAAGGACAGGCCGACCTCGAAGGTGTGCTCGGTGACGCCGAGGTCCCAGAACTGGTGCTGGAGGACGATCGTCATGTCCTGCGGGTACTTTTCCCGCAGCCGCTGCGAGACCCGCACGCCGGGATAGTCGGTCCGGAACGAGACGTAGAAATGGTGCTCGCCGGCCAGGCCGTCGCGCGCCGCATCGCCCAGAACCTTGCGCACGACGTTGCGCAGGGCATCCTGCACCAGGAGATCGTAGCGAATCAGATCGTCTGCCATCAACCGTTGCCTGGCGCCGCATCGCTCGCGGGAAGAGAATTCGAAGTGGAGGCTTCTGTTGCCAGGTGCCTCCGAACCCCGCCTATTCGGTGCTACCCGGTAGGACTTCGTTTGGTATTGGGGACCGCTTACGCGGCCACCGCCACCGGAGCAAAGTTGTCGTTGGCAACTATTGCATTGGCCCGATAACGGCGGAACCATGCCGAGCGAAAGCTCAACCTTTACGCCCTCGTCGATCCTATTTCGCCCCCGCCGAAGCCCGAACCGAACGGGCCGTTCCGGGCTTGGGTGGAGGCGCCGGGTACCGCCCCCGGGTCCGATAGGTTTATTCCGAAGAACGTTTATCGCCATAGCCGGCCTCGCGACCGGCAAGGCGAATATAGGGGGTTCCGTGCCGCTTTTGAAGCCCGCCCCGCACCATTCTGCATCCGTTTCGCAAAGCGTGTCTCCGGCGCCCGGAAATGCTCCCCCGAACCCCGGCGGCGGACCCCGCCGGGCCTGGGCCGTCGCGGCGGCGATCCTGCGGGCGCTGCTGCTCCAGCTCGCCGCGTTCGGCCTCGTTCTCGGCGCGCTCGCCCTCGCCCGGCGCCTGCCGTCCCCGCCACCCGGCCTGCTGCCGTTCGCGGACCTGACCGGACCTGAGCGGGCGGCGCTCGCCCTCACGGTGCTGCCCCCGGCCGCCCTGGCGCTCCTCGTGCTGGCCGCCGCCCGGTTCTCCCCGGAGAGGATCGGCTTTGCCCGGCCGGCGCTGCCCCGGCGCGCGGTGCTCCTGCTGATTCTCTGGCCGCCGCTCCAGGTCGCCTGGACGGCGGGGCTCCTGCTCCTGTCGGGAGCGGTGCCGGTCCGGGCCTGGCGCCTGTCGCCGTTCCTCACCGGCGAGGTCTTCCTGGCCTGGACGCTGTGGCTGGTGATGCTGGCGCCGCTCGCCGAAGAGATGCTGTTTCGCGGCGACCTCTTCTCGCGCCTGCGCGCCCTCCTGCCGCCGGCCGCCACGGTCGCGGTCGGCGCCCTGGTCTTCGGGCTCTGCCACGCCGAGCGCGGCCTGCTCCAGCCGGTCTCGGTCCTGCCCCTCGGGGTGGCGCTCGGCGCGATGCGGCTGTGGACCGGCAGCCTGTGGCCCTGCATCGCGCTCCACGCGCTCAGCAACGGCGCCGTGGTGCTGGCGCGGGTGTGGAGCACCGGCTGAATCCGCCGCCGCGCGTCTCACGCCCGGGCCGGCGACGCGCTATCCTGCTCCATCACGCGGCCGGGCCGGGAACCGTTCCTCCACCGACGCATCGACACAGAGGGGTTTCTCGAGCGCCGCGCGGCGCCCCGAATCCTCGCTCCACGCGGAAGCCCGCCATGCGCCCCTACCACGCCCTCCTCCAGCGCATCCTCGACGACGGTGTCGAGAAGCAGGATCGGACCGGCACCGGCACCCTCTCGGTGTTCGGGCACCAGATGCGGTTCGACCTCGCCGAGGGGTTTCCCCTCGTGACGACGAAGCGGCTGCACCTGAAGTCGATCATCCACGAGCTCCTGTGGTTCCTCGCCGGCGACACCAACGTCGCCTACCTGCAGGCGAACGGGGTGACGATCTGGGACGAGTGGGCCGACGAGCACGGCGACCTCGGCCCGGTCTACGGCCGGCAGTGGCGATCGTGGGCGAAGCCCGACGGCGGCAGCGTCGACCAGATCGCCTGGGTGCTCGACGAGATCCGCCGCAACCCGGATTCGCGCCGCCTCGTCGTCTCGGCCTGGAACCCGGCCGACCTCGACCGGATGGCGCTCGCGCCCTGCCACTGCCTGTTCCAGTTCTACGTCGCCGACGGCCGGCTCTCGCTCCAGCTCTACCAGCGCTCCGCCGACGTGTTTCTCGGCGTGCCGTTCAACATCGCGTCCTACGCGCTCCTCACCCACATGATGGCGCAGGTGCTCGACCTCACCCCCGGCGACTTCGTCCACACGCTGGGCGACGCGCACCTCTATTCCAACCACGTCGCGCAGGCCCGCGAGCAGCTCTCCCGCGAGATCCGCCCGCTGCCGCGCCTGCACCTCGACCCGTCGGTGCGTTCGCTGTTCGACTACCGCTACGACGACATCGCCATCGAGGGCTACGACCCGCACCCGGCGATCAAGGCGCCGGTGGCCGTCTAGGATGTCCCCTCCCCTCGTCACCCTGATCGCCGCGGTCGCCAGGAACGGTGTCATCGGCCGCGACAACTCGCTGATCTGGCGCCTGCGCAGCGACCTCCGCCGCTTCCGCGCCCTCACCATGGGCAAGCCGGTGGTGATGGGCCGCAAGACCTGGGACTCGATCGGCCGGCCGCTGCCGGGGCGGAGGGTGATCGTGATGACCCGCGATCCCGCCTGGACGGCGCCCGGCGTGGAGCGGGCGACGAGTCTCGACGACGCCCTGCGGCTCGCCGGGCCGGTCGAGGAAGTGATGGTGGCGGGCGGCGGCGAGATCTACGCGCTGGCCATGGCACGGGCCGGCCGCATCCACCTCACCGAGGTCGATACGGCGCCGGACGGCGACGCGCGCTTCCCCGAGATCCCCGCCGATTTCCGCGAGGTCGCGTCCGAGGCCCACCCGTCCGGGCCGGAGGACGAGCACGCCTTCCGGTTCGCGACGCTGGAACGGCACGTCTGAGACGGTCCGGCCATCTCAATTCCCCGGGTGCGGCGATGGTACTCCCGCGGCGGCGCACGAACCTTGAGAATTGGAGCGGGACCGGAGGTTGCTTTCGCGTGGGGCTCGTCCGATATCGCAAGAGAGCGAGTACGAGAGTGATGCGAGTGCCGTGCGGGACGCGAGAGACAGCGCGGGGCGTGCCGGCCGGGAAAGGACGTGGGCGAGCATGCCTTGGAGCAATCAGAGCGGCGGTAGCGGCGGCGGCGGCAACGGGGGTGGTCCCTGGGGCAACCGCGGCGGCAATGGCGGCGGCCCCTGGGGCGGCGGCTCGGGCGGCGGTGGCGGCGGCGGCCCGTGGGGCGGCGGCGGGGGATCGGGCGGCGGCAACCAGCCGCCGGACCTCGAGGATCTGCTGCGTCGGAGCCAGGACCGCCTGCGCAACCTGATGCCCGGCGGCGGTTCGGTCGGCGCCAAGGGCGCGGCCCTGGCGGTGCTGGTCGTGCTGGCGCTCTGGCTGATGACCGGCTGGTACACGGTGCTGCCCAACCAGGTCGGCATCAACACGGTGTTCGGCCGCTACACCGGCCAGTCCGGCGAGGGCCTGCGCTACAACTTCCCCTACCCGATCGGCGCCGTGGTCAAGCCGAATGTCGGCGAGTCGCGCAGCATCCAGATCGGTTACCGCTCGGGCATCGGCGCCCAGCGCTCCCGGGACGTTCCCGAGGAGAGCCTGATGCTGACGGGCGACGACAACATCGTCGACATCGATTTCGACGTGCAGTGGCGCGTCAACCCGGCCAAGGCCGAGGACTTCGTGTTCAACCTGCAGAACCCCGAGGGCACCATCAAGTCGGTGGCCGAGAGCGCGATGCGCGAGGTGGTGGGCCGTCGCCAGATCCAGGCGATCCTGACCACCGAGCAGTCGAGCGTGGCGCAGGAGGTGCAGCAGATCATCCAGAAGGCGCTCGATTCCTACGGCGCCGGCGTGCTGATCAACGTGGTCCAGCTCCAGGGCGTGAGCCCGCCCGTCGAGGTGCGCCAGGCCTTCGTCGACGTGAACGCGGCCCAGCAGGACGCGGCCCGCGCCCGCAACGAGGCCGAAACCTATGCCAGCCGGATGGTGCCGGAGGCCCGCGGCCGCGCCGCGCAGGCGGTGCAGCAGGCCGAGGCGTTCAAGTCCCAGGCCACCGCCGAGGCGACCGGCCAGGCCCAGCGCTTCCGCGAGGTCTACGAATCCTACAAGCTCGCGCCCGCGGTCTCCCGCGAGCGCATGTTCCTCGACACGATGGAGAAGGTTCTGGGCGGCGTGAACAAGGTGATCATCGACCAGGGCGCCACGGCGGGCGCCGGCGCTGCCGCCGCCGGCGTGGTGCCGGTCCTGCCGCTGCAGGAATTCGCCACCCGTCCCGGCACCTCGGCCCAGGGGAGCGCCCGATGAACGGCAACGCCCTCCGCACCGGCCTCGTCGTCCTCGGCGCCCTCGTCCTGGTGGTGATCTACGCCTCGGCCTTCACGGTCGGGCAGACCCAGCAGGCCCTGGTGCTGCAGTTCGGCCGGGTGCGCACCGTGCTGAACCAGGCCGGCACCGACAAGCCGGGCCTGTACTTCAAGGTGCCGTTCCTCGAGAGCGTCACGATGTTCGAGAAGCGGCTGCTCGACCTCGACCTGCCGGTGCAGACCGTGCTGTCGGCCGACCGCCAGAACCTCGAGGTCGACGCCTTCGCCCGCTACAAGATCATCGATCCGCTGCGCTTCTACCAGGCGGTGAACAACATCCAGGTCGCCAACCAGCGCCTGGGCAGCTTCACCAACGCGGCGATGCGCAACGTGCTCGCCAGCGCCTCGCGGGACGCCATCGTGCGCACCCAGCGCGAAGCCCTGATGAACCGCATCCAGGAAGAGGTGAACCGGCAGGCGAAGAACCTCGGCATCGAGATCGTCGACCTGCGCCTGACCCGCGTCGACCTGCCGGCGGCGAACTCGCAGGCGGTCTACCAGCGGATGCGCACCGAGCGCGAGCGCGAGGCGGCGGACCTGCGCGCCAACGGCGCCCAGGTGGCGGCGACCATCAAGGCGCGGGCCGACCGCGACGTGACGGTCCTGCTCGCCGAGGCCAACCAGAAGGCGGACCAGCTCCGCGGCCAGGGCGAGGCGGACCGCAACCGCATCCTCGCCGAGGCCTTCGGCCAGGATCCGGACTTCTTCGCCTTCTATCGCTCGATGCAGGCCTACGAGAAGGGCCTGACCGGGCCCGACACGCGGCTGGTGATCAGCCCCGGCTCGGAGTTCTTCCGCTACTTCAACGACCCGCAGGGCCGGGCCCGGCCCGCCGCGGCCCCGGCCCCGGCACAAGCCGGCCAGTGATCGGCCGGAGCCCTGCGCGGGACCGGCTCGACCTGTGACGACATCCAGCGCCCCGCCTCGGCGGGGCGCATTTGCGTGTGACGGCGGCCGTACGGGCCGGCCGGGCGGCGGAGACGACACGAAGATGCGACCGCAGGGGGAAACGGAAGGGGCGCGACGCGCCTTGGGGAAACCGTGAAGGACCTCGCCGCGGCGCTCGGCCTCGCGCTCGCCATCGAGGGCCTGCTCTGCGCCGCCTTCCCGGGGGCGATGCGCCGGGCGATGCAGGAAGCCTCGCAATCCCCGATGGAGCGGATGCGCCTCGTCGGCCTCGTCTCGGCGGTGGCGGGCGTCGTCGTGGTCGGCGTGGTGCGCCTGCTCTTCGGCTGAGTTGTCGCGGGACTTGAACCGTTCCGCCGGGAGACGATCTTAAGGCACGCTCCCGGCTCCGCGCCGGGGCTGCCCGGGCCGCGCGGGCGGGACCGACGCGTCCCCGCGCCGGCCCGTGCCGTGACACCCTTGACGCCTATTGCCCAACGAGGTTCCCAAGATGGCCGCTTCCTCGCGCCGTAACTCCGCCTTCGCGAGACGGCGCCTGCCCGCCCTCGCCGGAGCGCTCCTGGCGCTCTCCGTCGGCACCGCGTCGCTGCCCGGCGTCGCCCTGGCCAAGGGGCCGGAATCGCTGGCCGACCTCGCCGACCAGGTGACGGATGCGGTGGTCAACATCTCGGCCTCGACCACCGTGGAGGCGCGCGGCCGTACCCTGCCGCAGCTGCCCCAGGGCACCCCGTTCGAGGACCTGTTCGAGGAGTTCTTCAACCGCCGCGGCCAGGGCGGCGGCGGCGGGGCCGAGAGCCAGCCGCGTGCGCCGCGCCGCTCGAACTCGCTCGGCTCGGGCTTCATCATCGACTCGTCCGGCATCGTCGTCACCAACAACCACGTCATCGGCGACGCCAACGACATCCAGGTGATCCTGCACGACGGCCGCAAGCTGAAGGCCGAGATCATCGGCAAGGATTCGAAGATCGACCTCGCGGTGCTGCGGGTGAAGCCCGATCCCGACCGGCCGCTGAAGTCCGTCCCGCTCGGCGATTCCGAGAAGATGCGCCCGGGCGACTGGGTGATCGCGATCGGCAACCCGTTCGGGTTGGGCGGCTCGGTCTCGGCCGGCATCGTCTCGGCGCGCGGCCGCAACATCGAGTCGGGCCCCTACGACAACTACATCCAGACCGACGCGGCCATCAACAAGGGCAACTCGGGCGGTCCGCTGTTCAACATGAACGGCGAGGTGATCGGCATCAACACCGCGATCCTGTCGCCGACCGGCGGCTCGGTCGGCATCGGCTTTGCCGTCCCCACCGCCACCGCCGGCCCGGTGATCGACCAGCTGCGGCAGTTCGGCGAGGTGCGCCGCGGCTGGCTCGGCGTGCGGATCCAGAACGTCGACGACACCACCGCGGAGGCGCTCGGCCTCAAGGGCGGCGGCCGCGGCGCGCTGATCGCCGGCGTCGACGACAAGGGCCCGGCCCGCACCGCCGGCCTCGAGGTCGGCGACGTGATCACCAAGTTCAACGGCGTCGACGTCAAGAGCTCGAGCGACCTGCCCCGCATCGTCGCCTCGACCCCGGTCGGCAAGGTCGTGGACGTGACCACGATCCGCAAGGGCCAGGAGCAGACCAAGCAGGTCACGCTCGGCCGCCTGGAGGATGGCGACAAGCCGCAGCAGCAGGCCGCCCTCAGCAAGCCGCAGCCCAACGCCGACGTCACCCGTCAGGCGCTCGGCCTGAACCTCTCGGGCCTGTCCGACGAGGGACGCAAGCGCTTCGGCGTCAAGGACAGCGTCAAGGGCGTGCTGGTCACCCGGGTCGACCCGAACTCCAACGCCGCCGACAAGCGCATCCAGCCCGGCGACGTGATCGTCGAGGTCGGCCAGGAGGCGGTGACCTCGCCCACCGACGTCACCCGGCGCATCGACCAGATCAAGAAGGACGGCCGCAAGTCGGCGCTGCTCCTCGTCGCCAACAAGGACGGCGAGGTGCGGTTCGTGGCGCTCAGCCTCGAGTAGCGGTGAGGGCGGCGGGCCCCCGTGCCCGCCGAACGCACGGCGCGTTCCGGCCTCGCTCCCGCCCGGCCGGACCGCCCCCTCCTCCCGTCTCGCAGACACGGAAAAGCCCGGGATCGTCCCCTCCCCGCAGGAAGGGACGATCCCGGGCTTTGCTGCGACCGGGGCCGTTCGCGCCGCCGGGCGAAGGCTCAGAAAATCAGGTCGCCGCGCGGGCCCGGACGGTGGCCTTCTTCGCCCGCGGCTTCGGGGCGGGCTTGGCGGCGACGACGGCCTCGGCCTCGGCCTCGCGGGCGAGGCGCAAGGCCTTCAGGCGGGCGGTGTTGTCGTCGCGGTTGCGTTCGGCGCTGGCGAGGTCGGCCCAGGCCTGCGCTGCCATTTCGGCCTGCATCTGGGCCCGAGCCGCGCGGGTCTCGGCCTGTCCGCGCGCAGTGCTGTCTTGGGTCGCCATGACGTCATCCCTCGTACGGGGCGCGGGCGAGCCGCGACCCCGGGGGGCGGCCGGGCCGAACGGGCCGCCGGGTGCGGCTCGCCCCCGGGCGCCACTTGGACATATGGGGCGCGGCCGCGATTTGTCACGCCGGCGCGCCGATTCGCCCCGGCGAGGACTGACAGCCGATCTTGCCCGGGCGGGTGTCCCCGACCAGGCCGGGCGGGGCCGCAGGCCGCGGGCTAATGGAGGCTCGGCGCGTCGGCCAAGGGTGCGTCGGCGGCCAGCGCCTCCGCGAAAGGGAATTCCAGCACCACCTCGCCGGCCTCGTCGGTCACCACCAGGATGGCGGCAAGCAGCCGGTCCTGGTTGCCGGATTGCGCCATCTTCGGATCCTGCACCATCGCGTGGATGATCGCGCGCGACGCCTCCCAGGCATGATCGGGATCGCGCAGCTCCTCGCCGTTCAGATCGGTGATGACGTCTTCGCCGATCTGCGTATTGAAGAAGTATCGCGGCATGGCTGATCCTGTCGTCTGCATCCGTCCTCTTCCTGCCCGGTCCGCTCCGCCGGCACCACCCCCCCGTCCGGTGGTGCAATGCCGAGCCGGGGCCGGGCCGCCGCGCGACCGGCCGGCCGGCGGACCCGTTCCGATCTCGCAAACGCAAAAATAATCCTCGTCCGAAAAGGGGGGCCGCTGCGATCGTAAGTCGGTGATCCGGCCACTTGCACGGAGCCTGCGATTCAGGTTTGCTGTGGTTCGGGAATCCGGCTGAACGCTAGGTCATCGAATACCGGCGTCGCTCGGCCCTCCCGTGGGAGCCCGAAACGTCCGATGTTGTGGCGCATCGTCAACTGGAGCCGCAAGGCCAGCCCGCCCGCTCTCATCGGGGGGTTCGACCCGGCCTATTACCTCCGCAAGAACCCGGACGTGGCGGCCGAGGGCTGCGACCCGTTCGAGCATTACCTGTATTTCGGCTGGCGCGAGGGGCGGGACCCCTCCGCCGAGTTCAGCACCAGCGGCTACCTCTCGGCCAACCCGGACGTGGCGCGGGCCGGCGTGAACCCGCTGCTGCATTACCGCGAGCACGGCCTGATGGAGCGCCGCCGCGGCTGGCAGAAGGCGGGCATGCTCTGACCGCCGGAGAGCCGCGCCCGGGGCCTCAGCTGCCCCGGTAGGTGCTGTAGGAATAGGGCGCGATCAGCAGGGGGACGTGGTAGTGGTCGAGGCCCGGCCGGACCACGAAGCGCACGGGCACGTCGTCCAGGAAGTCGCTGGCCCCGGCATCGCCGACACCCGCGAAATACGCACCGACCGCGAAGACCAGCTCGTAGATGCCCGGCTGCAGGGCCGGGCCGGCCAGAAGCGGCGCATCGCAGCGCCCGTCGACGTTGGTGACGGTGCGGGCGACCTCCTCCCGGCTGCCCTCGGCGAGGCGCCAGAGCCCGACCGCGACGCCCGCGGCCGGGCGGCCATGGGCGGTGTCGAGCACGTGGGTGGTCAGGCGCGGCGTCTCGGGCGACATGTCTGGGCCTCCGTCTCGGGCTCGTTCGGGGTGCCCGAGGCCTGCCCGGCGGTCAAGCACGGCTTGACCGGGCCGCGGCCGGGCCCGAGCATGGCCGCCCTCCCCGCCGGAGCCCCGCATGGCCACGCTTCTCCTGCGCAACGCCGCGCGCGTCGTCACCATGGATGCCGACCGGCGCGAGATCGCCGACGGGTTCGTGCTGATCGAGGACAACCGGATCGTCGCGGTCGGCGGCCCGGAGGCGCTGCCCGAGGGCGCCGACGCGGTGATAGACCTGCCCGGCCACGTCCTGATGCCCGGCCTCGTCAACACCCACCACCACATGTTCCAGTCGCTCACCCGCGCCGTGCCGGCGGCGCAGGACGCCGACCTGTTCGGCTGGCTGAAGGCGCTCTACCCGATCTGGGCCCGGCTCACGCCCGAGATGGTGCGGGTGTCGACGCAGGTCGCGATGGCCGAACTGATGCTGTCGGGCTGCACCACGTCGAGCGACCACCTCTACCTCTATCCCAACGGCTGCCGCCTCGACGACAGCATCGAAGCGGCGGATGAGATCGGCCTGCGCTTTCACGCCGCCCGCGGGGCGATGAGCCTCGGCGAGAGTGCCGGCGGCCTGCCGCCCGACGCCCTGGTCGAGGACGAGGCCGCGATCCTCGCCGATACAAGCCGCCTGATCGAGACCTGGCACGACCCCGCGCGCTACGCGATGCGCCGGATCGTGGTGGCGCCGTGCTCGCCCTTCTCGGTCGGCGAGGGCCTGATGCGGGATGCCGCCGCCCTCGCCCGGTCCTACGGGGTCTGCCTCCACACCCATCTCGCCGAGAACCAGGACGACGTCGCGTATAGCCGCGAACGATTCGGGAAGACGCCGGCCGAGTACGCCGCCGATCTCGGCTGGGTCGGGCCGGACGTCTGGCACGCCCACTGCGTCAAGCTCGACGAGGACGGGATCCGGCTGTTTGCCCGCACCGGCACCGGGGTGGCGCATTGCCCGTGCTCGAACATGCGGCTCGCCTCCGGCATCGCCCCGGTGCCGCGGATGCGCTGCGAAGGGGTTTCCGTCGGCCTTGGCGTCGACGGCTCGGCCTCGAACGATGCCGGCCACCTGCTCGGCGAGGCGCGCCAGGCGATGCTGCTCGCCCGAGTCGGCTACGGCCCGGCCGCGATGACCGCCCGGGAGGCCCTGGAGATCGCGACGCTCGGCGGCGCCAAGGTGCTCAGGCGCGACGATATCGGGGCGCTCGCCCCCGGCATGGCCGCCGATTGCGTCGCCTTCGAGCTGCGGGGGCTGTCCTCCGCCGGCGCCCTGCACGATCCGGTCGGGGCGCTGGTGTTCTGCGCACCGCCCGCGGTGGCGCTGAGCGTGATCAACGGGCGGATCGTGGTGCGGGACGGGCGGTTGCTGACGCTGGAGACGGAGCGGCTGGCGGAGCGGCACAATGGTCTCAGCCGGCGATTGGTGAACGGCGATTAGGCGCCCGGGTCGAGCGCCCAATCCACTGCCGCCTCGGCGTGGAGCGCCGTCGTGTCGAACAGCGGCACCGGGCTGTCCTCCGGCCGCACCAGCAGCATGATTTCCGTGCAGCCGAGGATGACGGCTTGCGCGCCCCGCGCGACCAGCCGGGCGATGACCGCCCGGTAGGCCTCGCGCGAGGCCGGCAACACCCGTCCCTGGACCAGTTCCTCGTAGATCACCCGGTGCACCTCCGCCCGGTCCCCGGCCTCGGGCACCAGCACGTCGAAGCCGTGGCGCGTCGCGAGGCGGCCCTTGTAGAAGTCCTGCTCCATGGTGAAGGCGGTGCCGAGCAGGCCCACCCGGGACAGGCCGGCGGCGCGGATGCGCTCCGCCGTCGGGTCGGCGATGTGCAGCAAGGGCAGGCCGATCGCGGCCTGCACCTCGTCGGCCATGCGGTGCATGGTGTTGGTGCAGATCAGCACGACATCGGCCCCGCCCCGCTCCAGCCGCCGGGCGGCATCGATCAGGGCGGCGGTCGCCTCGTCCCAGCGCCCGGCATGCTGCAGGGCTTCGATCTCGCCGAAGTCGAACGACCACATCAGGCAGCGCGCCGAGCGCAAGGACCCGAGGCGGGCCCGCACCGTCTCGTTGACGATGCGATAGTACTCGGCCGAGCTCTCCCAGCTCATCCCGCCGATCAGACCGATGACCTTCTGCTGCACCTCGGGGCCCGCTCCCGGTCGACGATGCGCCTCGGGCCGTCCACCGCCGGTCGTCCCGGCGGCGGAACCCACGCCGTCCTACTTCGCCAAAGCCGTCAGGATCCGCGCCCAGGAGCGCGTGCCCTTGTGGAAGCTCTGGAGGTCGTACTTCTCGTTCGGCGAGTGCACGCGGTCGTCGTCGAGACCGAAGCCGACGAGGAGCGTGTCGAGGCCCAGCGTGCGCTTGAAGTCGCCGACGATCGGGATCGAGCCGCCCGAGCCGATGGTCACCGGGGGCCGGCCCCATTCCTCGGCGAGCGCGCCCTTGGCGGCCTCCAGGGCCGGCATGCCGTGGGGGAGCGCCAGCGCCCGCGAGCCCTTGTGGGTGATCACCTCAACCGAGCAATCGGCCGGGATGCGGGCCGCGACGAAGGCGCGGAAGTTGCGGTCGAGCGCCTCCGGGTCCTGGTCGCCGACGAGGCGGAACGAGATCTTGGCGCTGGCCTTCGCGGCGATCACCGTCTTGGTGCCCTCGCCGGTATAGCCGCCGATGATGCCGTTGGCATCGCAGGTCGGGCGGGACTGGATCTGCTCGATCAGCATCCGGTCGCGCTCGCCGGCGGGCGTATTCAGGCCGACGGTGCCGAGGAAGTTCTCGGGGGTCAGGTCGAGGCCGCGCCACTGCTCCAGCACGTCGTCCGGCGTGTCGTGCACGCCGTCGTAGAAGCCCGGCACGGTCACCCGGCCCCGGTCGTCGTGCAGGTCGGCGATGATGCGCGAGAGCACCCGGATCGGGTTGGCGGCCGCGCCCCCGAACAGGCCCGAATGCAGGTCGCGGTCGGCGCACGCGACCGTGACCTCGAAATAGGCCAGCCCCCGCAGCGACGAGGTGATGGCCGGGGTGTCGCGGTCCCACATCCCGGTGTCGCAGACGAGCGCCACGTCGGCCTTCAGCTCGTCGCGGTTCTGCGCGACCCATTCGGGCAGGAACTTCGAGCCGTCCTCCTCCGCGCCCTCGATCAGCAGGGTGACGCCGACCGGCAGCTCGCCGTCGATCGCCTTGAAGGCCCGGCAGGCCTCGACGAAGGTCATCACCTGGCCCTTGTCATCGCAGGCGCCGCGCGCGCTGATCACCTTGCGGCCGTCCGCGAGCGTCGCCATGCGCGGCTCGAAGGGCGGCGTCTCCCACTCGTCCAGGGGATCGACCGGCTGCACGTCGTAATGGCCGTAGAACAGGACGTGGGGGGCACCGGGCTTGCGGTAATGCGCGAGCACCACCGGGTGACCGCCGGTCTCGCGCAACGAGACCTCGAAGCCCATGGCAGCGAGATCGCCCTTCAACCACTCCGCCGCCTTCCGGCACTCCGCCGCGTAGGCCGGATCGGTCGAGATCGACGGGATGCGCAGGAAGGCGAACAGCCGCTCCAGGGAATTGTCGAGGTCGCGGTCGATGTCGTCGAGGATCCGGTCAAGCGCGGCCATGCGGTGTCTCCGGTCTGCGTCAGGGCCCCGCGGGCCCGATCGTCACGGCGTCATCACTAGCCCAGCCGGAGAGCGGCCAGAAGCCGTGGGACGCGGCTTCCGGCGCATGGCCCGGGATACGCCCATGCGCCGTCCCACCGAGGCTCGTGCGACGCCAGTCCGCCCCACCTAACCCCCGGCGTTCGACCTTGGGGAACGCCCGCACCCTGGAACGGTTATCGGGTACGCCAGCCCGGGCGGAGTTGCGCGCCTCACCCGGCGCGCGCCGGCCCCGGGCTCCCCGTGTTTCGAGAAACGGTCACGCCCATGCTGAGCGACAGCGGCACCTCCGCCCGAACGGGCACGATCCCGATCACCCTCACGGTCAACGGGCAGGAGCGCCAGCTCCAGGTCGCGCCCTGGACCACGCTCCTCGACCTCCTGCGCGAGGAACTCGACCTCACCGGCACCAAGAAGGGCTGCGACCACGGCCAGTGCGGCGCCTGCACGGTGATCGTCGACGGCAAGCGGATCAATTCCTGCCTCGCCCTGGCGGTGCAGAAGGACGGGGCCGAGGTCACCACCGTGGAGGGCCTGTCGTCGGGCGCCCTCCACCCGGTCCAGGCCGCCTTCGTCGAGCACGACGCCTTCCAGTGCGGCTACTGCACGCCGGGCCAGATCATGTCGGCGGTGGCCCTGATCGAGGAGGGCCGGGCCCGCACCCGCGAGGAGATCCGCGAGCACATGAGCGGCAACATCTGCCGCTGCGGCGCCTATTCCAACATCGTCGACGCGGTCGAGGATGTCCTGAAGAGCAAGACCTCGTCGTTCAAGGAGGCCGCGGAATGAACCGGTTCGAGTATACCCGCGCCGGCACCGTCCAGGAGGCCGTGCAGGCGCTGGCCGCCGATCCCGCGGCGCGCTTCATCGCCGGGGGCACCAACCTCGTCGACCTGATGAAGTACAACGTCGAGCGGCCCGGCCGCATCGTCGACATCACCCGCCTGCCCCTCGACGAGATCGTCCAGCACGACGGCGGCCTGCGCCTCGGCGCGCTGGTGCCCAACGCCACGGTCGCCTACGACCCGCTGGTCAACGAGCGCTATCCCCTGCTCGCCAGCGCGCTGCTCGCCGGCGCCTCGCCGCAGCTGCGCAACGCCGCCACCACCGGCGGCAACCTGCTCCAGCGCACCCGCTGCTACTATTTCTACGACGAGGGCACGCCCTGCAACAAACGGGAGCCCGGCAGCGGCTGCCCGGCGATGACCGGGGTCAACCGCATCCACGCGATCCTGGGCGCCTCCGACACCTGCATCGCAACCCACCCCTCCGACATGTGCGTGGCGCTGGCCGCCCTCGATGCCACCGTGCAGGTCGAGGGTCCGAACGGCCGGAGAGCGATTCCCTTCGGCGAGTTCCACCGCCTGCCCGGCGACGAGCCGCAGCGCGACACCACCCTGCGCCACGGCGAGATCGTGCTCTCGGTCGACCTGCCGGACGAGGATTTCTCGAAGCACTACACCTACCTGAAGCTGCGCGACCGGCTGTCCTACGCCTTCGCCCTGGTCTCGGTGGCCGCCGCCCTCGAGATGGACGGCGACACGATCCGCACGGCGCGCCTGGCGCTCGGCGGCGTCGCCCACAGGCCCTGGCGCAACGCGGAAGCCGAGAGCCGCCTCCAGGGCAAGCCGGCGACCGAACAGACCTTCCGCGAGGCCGCCGACGTGATCCTGGCCGAGGCCCGGCCCTACGCCCACAACGCCTTCAAGGTCGAGCTGGCGCGGCGCGCCATCGTGCGGGGACTGTCTCAGGCCGCCGCCGGCACGCCGCAATCCCAGACCGACAAGCGCATCGCCTGAGGTAACCCATGGCCACCCCATCCCACTACGTCGGCACCGCCCGGAGCCGGCTCGACGGCCCCGCCAAGGTGACGGGCGCCGCCAAGTACGCCGCCGAGTTCACCGCCCCCGACCTCGCCCACGGCGTCGTCGTGTCGAGCGCCATCGCCAAGGGCCGCATCACGGCGATCGACACCACGGCCGCCGAGGCGGTGCCCGGGGTGATCAAGGTGTTCACCCACGAGAACCGGCCGCGCACCGCCTGGCTCGACTACAATTACCGCGATCAGGTCGCGCCCCCCGGCTCGCCGTTCCGGGCGCTGAACGGGCCCGAGATCGTCTATGGCGGCCAGCCGGTGGCGCTGGTGGTGGCGGAGAGCTTCGAGCTCGCCCGCCACGGCGCCAGCCTCGTCAAGGTGACCTACGCCGAGGAGGTACCGAACACCGATCTGGCGAAGAACCGCGACGCGGCCTACGTGCCGCCCAAGAAACGCTCCGGCATCAAGCCGCCGCCGGACCCGCGCGGCGATGCGGCCGGCGCCTACGACGCGGCCCCGATCCAGCTGCGCCACGAGTACAAGCAGGCGATCGAGCACCACAACCCGATGGAGCCGCACGCCTCGACGGTGGTGTACGAGGGCAAGGGCAAGCTCACCATCCACGACAAGATCCAGGGCGTGAACAACACCCAGGGTTACGTCTGCAGCGTGTTCGACCTGAAGCCCGACGACGTGCGGGTGATCACGCCCTACGTCGGCGGTGGCTTCGGCTCGGGCCTGCGGCCGCAATACCAGCTCTACCTCGCGGTCTCGGCCGCCCTCGACCTCGAGCGCTCGGTCCGGGTGGTGCTGACCCGCGACCAGATGTTCACCTTCGGCTACCGGCCCGAGACCTACCAGACGGTGGCGCTCGGCGCCGACAAGGACGGCCGGCTCCAGGCGCTCACCCACGACGCGGTGGCCGGGACCTCGACCTTCGAGGACTACCAGGAGGCGGTCGTCAACTGGTCGGGCCTGCTCTACCACTGCCCGAACGTCACCCTCGACTACAAGCTCGCCAAGATCGACACCTACACCCCGTCCGACATGCGGGCGCCGGGCGCGGTCACCGGCATCTTCGCCCTCGAATCGGCGATGGATGAGCTGGCCTACGCCACCGGCGTCGATCCGCTGGAATTGCGGCTGCGCAACTACGCCGAGAGCGACGAGGGCGAGGGCAAGGACTTCACCTCCAAGGCGCTGCGCGCCGCCTACGAGCAGGGCGCGCAACGCTTCGGCTGGTCGAAGCGCAAGGCGGAGCCGCGCTCGATGCGCGACGGGCGCGAGCTCGTCGGCTGGGGCATGGCCACCGGCGTGTGGGAGGCCATGATGATGCAGTCGAGCGCCAGCGCCACGCTCACGCCCGACGGCAAGCTCGAACTCGCCTGCTCCACCGCCGATCTCGGCACCGGCACCTACACGATCCTCGCCCAGATCGGCGCCGACGCCCTCGGCCTTGACCTCGACCACGTCACCACCCGGCTCGGCGACACCGCGCTCCCCGAGGCGCCGCTCGCCGGCGGCTCCTGGACCGCGGCCTCCTCGGGCGCGGCCGTGCAGGCGGCCTGCCGCACGGTGGCGGAAAAGCTCTTCGGCTACGCCCGCGGCATGGCCGATTCGCCGCTCGCCAACGCCGACTTCGCCCACGTCACCTTCGCGGGCGGCGAGATCCGGCTTCAGGGCGATCCCGCGCGAAAGGTCGGAATCGCCGCGGCGATGCGGGCCGGCGGCGTCGAGCGGGTCGAGGCGACCGAGAAGGTGAAGCCCAGCATGCTCACCAACATGCGCTTCTCGGCCTACACCCACTCGGCGGTCTTCGCCGAGGTGAAGATCGACGAGGATCTCGGCGTGGTGCGGGTGACCCGGGTGGTCAGCGCCATCGCGGCCGGCAAGATCCTCAACCTCAAGACCGCCCGCAGCCAGATCCTCGGCGGGGTGGTGATGGGGATCGGCGCGGCGCTCGAGGAGGAGTCGATGCTCGACCACACCCTCGGCCGGATCATGAACCACAATCTCGGCGAGTACCACGTGCCGGTGAACGCCGACATCCACGACATCGACGTGATCTTCGTCGACGAGCACGACGACAAGGTCAGCCCGCTCGGCGTCAAGGGGCTGGGCGAGATCGGCATCGTGGGCGCCGCGGCGGCAGTGGCGAACGCGGTGTTCCACGCCACCGGCAAGCGGATCCGCGAGCTGCCGATCACCATCGACAAGATCATCGCCTGACCCATCTCGACGGGTGAGGGTTTGCAAGGGGCGGGGCCTTCGGGCCTCGCCCTTCGCGTTTTTGCACGGGGAGTACCGCCCATGGACGTCAACAGCGTCGCCGCCGGCGAGGTCGAGATCACCTACGAGGCCTCGGGCCCCGACATGGGCCAGCCGGTCCTGCTGCTGCACGGCTGGCCGGACGATCCGCGCACCTTCGATCGCGTGGTGCCGCTCCTCAACGCCGCCGGCTGGCGCACCATCGTGCCCTACTGGCGCGGCTGCGGGCCGACCAAGTTCCTCGATGCCGCGACGCCCAGGACCGGCGAGCCGGCGGCGCTCGCCACCGACATCCTGGCCTTCATGGACGCCCTCGGCTTCTCGCGCCTGCCGGTGATCGGGCACGATTGGGGCGCGCGGGTCGCCTACCTCATCGCCGCCGCCCGGCCGCAGCGCGTCACCTCGATAACCGCCCTCTCGGTGCCCTGGGCGCCCGGCCGCCTCGGCGTGCCGCCGCTGCCGCAGGTGCGGGCCTTCTGGTACCAATGGTTCATGAACACCGAGCCGGGCGCCGCCTTCGTGCGCGAGAACCCGCTCGCCTTCGCCCGCGAGCAATGGGTGGCCTGGAGCCCGCCCGGCCCGTGGTTCACCGACGAGACCTTCTCGAAGACCGCGCCCTCGCTCCAGAACCCGGACTGGGCCGCAATCACCCTCAACTTCTACCGCTCGCGCTGGGGCGCCGACGCGCCCGACCCGCGCTTCGCGGAATTGCGGCAGGCGGCCGAGGAGGCCCGCAGCATCGACGTGCCGACCCTGGTAATCCACGGGGCCGCCGATACCTGCCTGCTGCCGGCCTCGTTCGAGGGCCAGAAGCAGTTCTTCACCGGCACCTACCGCCAGGTCGAGTTGGAGGGCGTCGGCCACTTCCCGACCCGCGAGGCGCCCGAGAAGGTCGCCGAGGCGCTGCTGGCGCATCTGGGCGAGGTCGGGGAGCATTGATGGGCGGCACGCCGGCTCGGCCCTCGTAGCTCCTGCCGTACGCCATCCTGATTCGCGTGGAGACCCGACGAGCGCGGGCCTCCCCATTTTCCGCCCGCGCAGGGCCGGCTCGAACGGCGCCCCGACGTCGACCGCGTCGCCCAGGATCGCTCGACCGAGCATCCCCGAGGCGCACGCCCCTCGGGCGCACCGGGTCGCCGATCGATGGTATTCTCGAAGCACCGCAGGATTCCGGCCGCCTGGTCCACGACATCATCGCGGCCGGCAGCATCTCCCAGGGGATGCCGAGCGCCGCACGAACAGGATGCAGGTCAGGGCGGCGCGATCGTCCAGCCGAGGACGCCCACCCTCCGGGCGAGGTGGGTGCGGTGGCAGAAGCGGGGCGATCGCAGTCCAGAGATCGTCGGGAAGAAGCGGGCGATCCCTACCAGACAACGCCCAACCGACCCGATCGAGCCGTTCTGTTAGGTGGTCTCATTGAGTGTGAGAGCGATGCGGCGCGGCGGTGAGGCCTACGCGATGGCTCTCATCCGACCCCTCTCCACCGAAGTCGAATGACCGCCGACGGCAACGGCATGGCAGGCATGCGCCATTCCCTCCTCGATTGGAGGCCGGGTCCGGTGACTCACCTGCGATCGAAACCTCTGTCGGACAACAGGCGCTTGCCGACAGGTGACGGGCCGCTCGGCCCTCGTACCGCCTCCTTCGGGCCCACCTCCGCAGGACATGCGGTTTCACCGCCAATCGATCCCCTCGGTGCCCGGCTTATCCCCTGGGCTTCGGCGCCGCCTTGCCCGCCTGTCCCGGCGGCTGGGCACAGCCGGCCTGCTTGCCCTTGGCGCTGTCGTCCTTGCCGCCCGGCACGAACATCGCCGAAACACGACCGCCCGCGACCGGGTCCATGTTCGCCCGGCCGGTATTCATGTCGTAGACGAGGCGCGAGCCGCGGGTGACGTTCTGGCACTGGCTCAGCACCACGTTGCCGGTGAGCACGACGCGGTTCGCCACCCGGTCGAACACCGCGTTGTCGCCGCTCGCCACCTGGTCCTTCGACACCACCGTGACCGGGCCGGCGCAGACCACCTGGCGGATCGCGCTGCCGTCGGTGGGATCGGACGATTTTTCGGGTTTCTCGACCTTGGGCTCGGGCTTCGCCTCGACCTTCACGGCCTTCTCGACGGGCTTGGCATCCGGGGGCTGGGTGAGGGAGGCCTTGGCGTCGGGCTTGGCCTCGGGCGCCTTCGCCTCCGCCTTGCCCTTCGGCTCCTTCTCCTTGCGCTGGTAGTGCACGGTCATGCTGGAGCAGCGGATGGTGCTCTCGCCCTGCACCGCCACGACGTTGCCGGCGAAGATCGCCTTGTTCTCGCGGTCGAACACGTCGAGGCGGTCGGCGTCGATCTTGATCGGCTCCTTGCCGCCGCCGCTGCCGAAGGCGCCGAAGCCGGAGCCCGCCTCCTTCTTCTTGGTGGCGGGTGCGGCCGGGGTCTCGGCCCGCGGGACGGAGGGCAGGGCGAGCGTCGCGAGGGTGAGGCAGCCGAGCGCCGCGAGGGCCGGGAGACGGGGCACGGGCTCAATCGTCCTTGATCTGGGCCTCGGTGGTCCGCAGCGGCGGATCCTGCTCCGAGGTCTCGGAAGGGGCGTGGTTGGAGAAGACCGCCTTGACGTTGCCGACGAACGAGATGGTCTTGCCGCTCTCGGTCACCTCGAGGCCGTCGGACCGGATCGAGCCGGTCGGCATCGTGACGGTGACGGCCTCGCGCGAGGACATCGCGCCGGCCTTGAAGTCGACATGGGCCGAGGTGAGGCGCGCCTCCTGGCCCTTGTCGGTCCAGAGGCGGATATGCTGGCTCAGCTCCAGCGCCTCCTTCTGGGTGTCGAAGATGCCGGCCGTCGCCTCGATATGGGCGAGCCCCCCCGACTCGTCGGTGGTGAGGCGCCCGAGCATGTTCTGCAATTCGATGACGAAGGGCTTGCGCACGTCCTGGAGCGCGGCCTTCGCGGTGACCACGTACGGGCGGTTGTCCTTCGAGCGGTAGCCCGAGAGGCGCGGGCTCTCCATCGTCACCTTCGAGCCCGAGACGCCGATCGAGCCGAGGCTGACCGAGACGCCGAGATCGGCGAACGGGTTGAGCCAGGTGCCGACCACGATGGCCAGCCCGGCCGCGCCCGCGCCGAGGGGGATCGCGCGGCGCAGCCAGCGCACCTGGGCGCTGTGCCGGCGGGCGCGGGTATGGGCGCGCAGGCGCCGGGAATCGAGGGCCGGGCCGGCCGGGGACGGGACCGCGTCGAGCAAGGTTGTGGCCACCTGCGTCATGCCGAGACCCGGGCGGGGTGCGCGGGACACGCCCCACCCCTGCCCCGGTCCGGTGTCGAAGTTATGGCCGGAAGGTTAACAGAACGGCCAGGCTTCTGTCTCGGCCCAGTGTCTCACGACACTCCCGTCGGGCCACCGCCCCACCGGATGCCGACGGCGATCGGGAGCGTCGTGAAATGCACTCAGCTATGCGCGAAGATGTCGGTCTCGTCCCATTCGAGCAGGTCGAGGCGGGCGCGGGTCGGCAGGAAGTCGAAGCAGGCTTGCGCCAGGGCGGCGCGGTCCTCGCGGGCGAGCATCGCGTCGAGGCGGGCGCGCAGGGCGTGGAGGTGCAGCACGTCCGAGGCCGCGTAGTCGATCTGCGCCTGGGTCAGGGTGTCGGCGCCCCAGTCGGAGGATTGCTGCTGCTTCGACAGGTCGACGCCGAGGAGCTCGCGCACCAGGTCCTTCAGGCCGTGCCGGTCGGTGTAGGTGCGGGCGAGCCGCGAGCCGATCTTGGTGCAGTAGACCGGCCCCGGCATCACGCCGAGGCGATGGTAGAGCACCGCGAGGTCGAAGCGGGCGTAGTGGAAGATCTTGGTGACCGCCGGATCGGCCATGACCCGCTTGAGCACCACCGGCTCGGGGCCGGCCTTGGGGATCTGCACCAGGTCGGCCTCGCCGTCACCGCGGGAGATCTGCACCACGCAGAGCCGGTCGCGGTGGGGCTGGAGGCCGAGGGTCTCGGTGTCGACCGCGATGGCCGGGCCCGGCACGTAATCGTCGGGCAGGTCGCCGCGGTGCAGGCGATGGGGCATGGGAGGCGCGTCCGGGGCAACGTCGAGAGGGGTTGCCCCGGCGCCTAGCACCCCTCCCCCGGGCCGGCAAGGATGCGCCCAAGGCTGCGCCGGGAATCCGGGCGGTCAGGACTTCTGACGGGCGATGACCTTGTCCTTGATGTCCTCGTAGACGTTCGACGGGACGATCTTCTTCGACAACAGCTCGTCCTTGCCGCGATAGGGCCGGCCCTTGACGATCGCCTCGGAGCGCGCCGCGCCGATGCCCTTCAGGGTCTCGAGCTCCTGCTTGCTGGCACTGTTGAGGTCGATGAGGGCGGGCTTGCCGGCTTGCGCCGGTTGCGCGGCGGGGGCGGCCTTCGGGGCCTCGGGCGCCTTGGGGGCGACCGGCGCCGCCGGGGCCGTCGTGGTGGGAGCGGGCCGCGCCGTTGGGGTCGACGGCGCCGGGGTCTGAGCGAGAGCGGGGCCCGCAGCGAGAAGGGCGGTCAGCGCCAGGGCGCGGGTCAGGCGGGGAAAGCGCGTCATCGGGAAGAGCTCCGATCGTGCCGCCCTCGGGTGCCCGGGCCTGGGCAGTCCGGAGCGGCTGGACCCATCATGCGACCTTCGCCGTTGAACGGCACCTTAATGGGTGCATGAATGGGTGTATGACGGGCCGGGCGGATTTCTGGGATCGGTCCCCTAGCCAGGAGCGCGCGTCTCCTCTATAGACCCCGCTCCGATCAGGATCGCGACGCGCGCGGCGGCTCCGCCCGGGAGCAGCTTCGCGCCTATTTTGTTGCACGGGATACAGTTCCAATGGCCGTTCCGAAGCGAAAGACCTCCCCGTCGCGGCGCGGCATGCGCCGTTCCGCCGACGCCCTCAAGGCCCCGACCTACGTCGAGGACAAGGATTCCGGCGAGCTGCGCCGCCCCCACCACATCGACCTGAAGACCGGCATGTACCGCGGTCGCCAGGTCCTGAAGGTCAAGTCCGACGCGTGATGCGGTTCGGCGGCGCCTCCGCGCCGCCGCTGACCGGCACGGGATGACGGCGCCCCTCGCGGGCGCCGTTCTCGTTTGTGGGCCGTCTCAGACCGGGCGGCGCCCCGCCCGCCACAGCCACAGGGCCGAGAGTCCGAGGAGGGAGGCCGCGACCGCCCCCGTCGGGCCGAGCCCGTCCCCGCCGCCGGCTCCTAAGGCGCGCACCGCGAGCGGGCCGCCGATCTGCCCGGCCGCGAACGCGGCGGTCATCCGGGCGAGCAGCGGGGTCGGGTCGTCGGGCCGCGCCTCGCGCGCCAGCTGCAACCCCGCCATGGTGGCGATCATGAAGGTGCCGCCGACGAGGAGCGCCGAGGCGGCGACCGCCCAGAGGGCGTGGATCGCGACCGGCAGGGCGGTGCCGAGCGCCATCAGGCCCTGCGCCGCCGCCCAGAGCCGCCGGCGCGGAACGGCCGCGAGGTAGCGGGCCGCGCCCGCCACCGACAGGATCGCCGCGAGGCCGAAGAGCGGCCAGGCTAGGCCGAAGACCAGCGGATCGGGCGCGAGGTCGCGCGCCATCGCCGGCAGGAACGTCGCCGGCACGATGTAGCCGAACCCGAACAGGCCGTAGCACAGGATCAGCGCGCCCTGCCCGTCGGCCGCACCCCGCGCGACCGCCGCGGCCTCGCGCTCCGGGGTTCCGGCCGGGATCGCGTCGGCGCCCCGGGCGAGGAATCCGGCGAGCAGCACGCCGGCGACGGCGAGACCGCCGAGCTCGAGCCACAGCCGGGCTGCCGGCTGGCGCCCGCCGAGCCAGGCGAGCGCTCCGGCAAGCGCGATGCCGAGGCCCACCCCGGTATAGATCCAGGCGCCCAGGCGCGCCGCCCCGCCCCGCGCGAGCGCGGCCAGGCACCAGCTGCTGGCGCAGACGAGCGCCCAGGCGCTGAACAGGCCGGCCGCGGCGCGTAACGCCGTGCCAAGGAGGGCCGGCGCGGGCGCACCGGCGAGCGCCATCGCGAGGGTCGTCAGCGCCACGCCGGCGAGGCTCGCGGCCAGACCACGACCCGGATTGCCGGAGAACCGCCCCGCGGTCAGCGCACCGGCGAGGTAGCCGAGATAGTTCGCCGCCGCCCACTCGGCGCCGGCCTCCGCGGTCAGGGTGCCGTCGCGCAGCATCAACGGCAACAGCGGCGTGAAGGCGAAACGGCCGATGCCCATCGCGACCGCGAGGGCGAGGACGCCGCTCGCGACGACGGGCCAGGTCGCGGGTCGCGTGGCGGAGCGGGCGGGGGACGCAAGGGGCGTGTGCATGCCGGGATCAGACACCCGGCACTCATTCTTGGAAAATGAATTCTTCTGATATATCGTTCTCTCTATGAGAACGATGAATCTCGACGACCTGCACATCTTCCGCTGCGTGGTGCGGGAGGGCGGGGTGACGCGGGCGGCGAGCCTGCTAGATCGGGTGCCGTCCAACGTGACCACCCGGATCAAGCAGTTCGAGGAGCGGCTGGGCGTCCTCCTGTTTCGCCGCGAGGGCCGGTCGCTCGTCCTCACCGAGGCCGGCCGCACCCTGCTCGGCCATGCCGAGAAGCTGCTGCAGCTGGCGGACCTCGCCGAGCGCGAGCTGCGCGGCGGCGGCGTGCGGGGCGTGCTGCGGCTCGGCTCGATCGAGAGCGCCGCCGGTGCCCGGCTGCCGCCGGTCCTCTCGGCCTTCCACGCGCACCATCCCGACGTGACGATCGAGCTGCAGACCGGCACCACCCGGGCGATGCTGCGCCAGCTCGAACGCCACGAGGTCGAGGCGGCCTTCGTGTCCGAGCCGTTCGAGCACGGCCCGCTGTCGTCGATGCCGGCCTTCGACGAGGAGCTGGTGCTGATCGCCGCGGAGGGCACGGCGGAGGCGGGGCCGGAGCGGGCCCGGACCGTGGTGGCGTTCCCGCACGGCTGCTCCTACCGCCAGCGCCTGTTCGCCTGGCTCGCCGAGGCGGGCCGGTCGCCGGAGCGGATTCTCGAGATGAGCTCGTACCACGCCATCGTGGCCTGCGTGGCCGCCGGGACCGGAGCCGCCATCGTGCCGGCCGCGGTGCTCGACCATGCCGTGCTCGCCACCGCGGTCGCGCGCCACCCGTTGCCGGACCACCTGCGGCTCAGCCGCACCCACCTCGTCTGGTCGGGGGAGGCCAGCCCGCCGCTGCGCTCGCTGATGACGTTGCTGGAGCCGGAGGCGCGCGCGAGGCGGTCGTAGCCCGTCGACGTTCTCGCGCGGCCGTTCGACGGGTCACGCCCGACGCCCCGTGGTCGTGAAATCCCCCGGGAGCCGAACGCCGGCTCAGAGATCGCCGCCCGCCGCGTAGCGCGCCGAGGCGACCTGCGAGCGATGGAGCCGCGAGGGCCGCAAGCCCCCGTCCGGCCCGTCGATGAGCTGGACCAGGAAGGTGGCGAGCGGGCGGGCCGGCACCGCGGGGACGGGCGTCGGCGCCTGGATCGGGACGAGGGCCCGCCCGGGCGGGTCCGGGTGCGGGACGGGCGTGTCGGGCTGGGACATGGCACGGACTCCGCGGATCGATGCGCCGTCAACGTCGCAAGGGCCCTGCCGTGTTCCGCCCTCCCCCGCGGTCCCGCGCTACTTCTTGGCCAGCGCCTCGAGCCGGCTCTGCATCTCGGCCATCTGGCGCTTGATGTCGTCGAGCTCGGCCTTCGGGGCCGGGGCTGCCGGGACCGGCGCCTCGGCCGGAGCGTCGGGGCTCCCCGGCTGGCCGCCCGGGCCGAACGGCGTGAACATCCGCATGGCCTCGTTGAAGAAGCTCATGTTGGCCCGCACCTGCTCCTCCATGGCGTGCTGGAAGGCGGTGGGGCCGAAGGTCTGGGACATCTTCTCGCGCAGGCCGTCCTGCTCGCGGGCGAGGTGGTGCATGGAATGCTCGAGGAAGCTCGGCACCATCGCCCGCATGCTGTCGCCGTAGAAGCGGATCAGCTGGCGCAGGAACGCCACCGGCAGGAGGTTCTCGGCCCCGGCCTTGTTCTCCTGCTCGAAGATGATCTGGGTCAGCACCGAGCGGGTGATGTCCTCGCCCGACTTGGCGTCGTAGACCACGAAGTCCTCGCCGGCCTGCACCATCGCGGCGAGGTCCTCGAGGGTGACGTAGGTCGAGGTGCCCGTGTGGTAGAGACGCCGGTTGGCGTACTTCTTGATGACGGTGGGTGTCGACTTGCCGCTGTCCGCCATCGGTGCGTTGTCTCCCTCTTGGCGAACCCGGCGGGAACTGGACGGTACCGGGCGAGCCGAATTTTCACCGTGTCTCATGAACCGACCTTAAAGCCTTCGTGTGCCGGCGAAAACAGCAATCTGCGCGCCGTCCACGCAAACTGGCCGCGCTGCCAGAGCGATAACGGGCGGAGCACGCCTTGACTTCCCGGAGGGCAAAGCTTTCATCCACCCCAAAGCGCGTGGGGCGCGGCCGCCGGGAGATCGCGCCGGCGGCGGCCCACGACGCTGGGAGAGGGTCAGGAGAGGCGCATGGCTGAGAAGGCAGATATCGTCATCGTGGGTGCGGCCCGCACCCCGGTCGGCTCGTTCAACGGGGCCTTCGCCACCGTCCCGGCCCACAAGCTCGGCGCGGTCGCCATCAAGGCGGCGCTCGAGCGCGCCAAGGTCTCCCCCGAGGAGGTCGACGAGGTGATCTTCGGCCAGGTGCTCGCCGCGGGCGAGGGCCAGAACCCGGCCCGCCAGGCCGCCATGGCCGCCGGCATCCCGCAGGAGAAGACCGCCTGGGGCCTCAACCAGCTCTGCGGCTCGGGGCTGCGCACCGTCGCGGTCGGCATGCAGCAGATCGCCAACGGCGACGCCGACATCATCGTGGCCGGCGGCCAGGAATCGATGTCGATGGCCCCCCACGCCCAGTACCTGCGCGGCGGCCAGAAGATGGGCGACCTCAAGCTCGTCGACACGATGCTGAAGGACGGCCTGATGGACGCCTTCAACGGCTACCACATGGGCAACACCGCCGAGAACATCGCCCAGCAGTGGCAGCTGACCCGCGAGGAGCAGGACGCCTTCGCGGCCCGCTCGCAGAACAAGGCCGAGGCCGCCAAGAAGGACGGCCGCTTCAAGGACGAGATCGCCCCCGTCACCGTGCCCGGCCGCAAGGGCGACGTGGTGGTCGACACCGACGAGTACATCCGCGACGGCGCGACCCCCGAGGGGATGGCCAAGCTGAAGCCCGCCTTCTCGAAGGACGGCACGGTCACCGCCGGCAACGCGTCGGGCATCAACGACGGCGCCGCCGCCCTGGTGCTGATGTCGGCGGCGGAGGCCGAGAAGCGCGGCCTCAAGCCGCTCGCCCGCATCGCCTCCTGGGCCACCGCCGGCGTCGACCCGAAGATCATGGGCACCGGCCCGATCCCGGCCTCGCGCAAGGCCCTGGAGAAGGCCGGCTGGAAGGCCTCCGACCTCGACCTGATCGAGGCGAACGAGGCCTTCGCCGCCCAGGCGCTCGCGGTCAACAAGGACCTGGGCTTTGACGATGCGAAGGTCAACGTGAACGGCGGCGCCATCGCCATCGGCCACCCGATCGGCGCGTCGGGCGCCCGCGTCCTCGTCACGCTGCTGCACGAGATGCAGCGCCGCGACGCCAAGAAGGGCCTCGCCACGCTCTGCATCGGCGGCGGCATGGGCGTCGCCATGTGCCTCGAGCGCTGAACGCCGCACGCGTCGGCACAGGCTCGATCGATCAAGTCGCGCTGAAATATTAGCCGCGCGACGAGGGGCGGCCGGAAGTCCGGCCGCCCCTTACAGTTAGTACTTAAAGAAGCGGGACAGCACCCGCCTTCGTTGTGGAACGTCGGCCTTCCGTAAAGTACCACGGAGATGCGCCGAGGGATGAAACCGCTCGCACGTCCAAGAGGAGAGGGCACATGGCAGAACGCGTCGCACTGGTCACCGGCGGCACCCGCGGCATCGGCGCCGCGATCTCGAAGGGGCTGAAGGAGGCCGGCTACAAGGTCGCGGCGAATTACGGCGGCAACGACGAGGCCGCGCAGGCCTTCAAGGCCGAGACCGGGATCCCGGTCTTCAAGTTCGACGTCGGCGATCCGGCCGCCTGCGAGGCCGGCATCCGCGCAGCGGAAGCCGAGCTCGGCCCGATCGAGATCCTGGTCAACAATGCCGGCATCACCCGCGACGGCATGTTCCACAAGATGACCTTCGAGCAGTGGCAGGCGGTGATCCGCACCAACCTCGACTCGATGTTCACCTGCACCCGTCCGCTGATCGACGGCATGCGCTCGCGCGGCTTCGGCCGCATCATCCTGATCTCGTCGATCAACGGCCAGAAGGGCCAGATGGGCCAGACCAACTACTCCGCCGCCAAGGCCGGCGTGATCGGCTTCGCCAAGGCGCTGGCGCAGGAGAACGCCAACAAGGGCATCACCGTCAACGTGATCGCGCCCGGCTACATCGGCACCGAGATGGTCAAGGCGATCCCCGAGGAGGTGCTAAAGGCCAAGATCCTGCCGCACATCCCGGTCGGCCGCCTCGGCGAGGCCGAGGAGATCGCCCGCGCGGTTGAGTTCCTGGCCGGCGAGCAGGCGGGCTTCATCACCGGCTCGACGCTGACGATCAACGGCGGCCAGTACTTCGCCTGATGCAAGAGCGGGGGCGCCGGTCCGGCGCCCCCGCTTCCGTGGTTACTGCGTCAGCGGGCACCCGCTCGCCTTGGCCGACAGGAAGGCCTTGTCGCCCGGAATGGTCGCGAGCAGCTTGTAGTAGTCCCAGGGCGCCTTCGACTCGGCCGGCGACTTGACCTGGAACAGGTACATGTCGTGGACCATGCGGCCGTTGGCCTGCACCGTGCCGCCGCGGCCGAAGAAGTCGTCGACCTTCAGTTCGCGCATCTTGGCCGCCACCGCGTCGGTGTCGTCGGTGCCGGCGGCCTTCACGGCCTTCAGGTAATGCAGCACCGAGGAATAGGTGCCGGCCTGGATCATGTTCGGCATCTTGCCGGTCTTGGCCATGAACCGCTTGGCGAAGGCCCGGGCCTGGTCGTCGAGGTCCCAGTAGTAGCCTTCCGTCAGCACGATGCCCTGGGCCGCCTTGAGGCCGAGGCCGTGGACCTCCGAGAGCGTGAACAGCAGGGCGGCGAGCCGCTGCCCGCCCTGGACGATGCCGAATTCCGCCGCCTGCTTGATCGCGTTCGAGGTATCGAGCCCGGCATTGGCGAGCCCGATGATCTTGGCGCCCGACCCCTGCGCCTGGAGCAGGAACGACGAGAAGTCCTGGGCACTGAGCGGATGGCGCACCGCGCCCACCACCTTGCCGCCCTTCTGGGTGACGTATTGCGTCACGTCGGCCTGCAGCGCGGTGCCGAAGGCGTAGTCGGCGGTGAGGAAGAACCAGGTGTCGCCGCCGGTCTCGACCAGCGAGCCGCCGGTGCCGACCGCGAGCGCGTGGGTGTCGTAGGCCCAGTGGAAGCCGTAGGGCGTGCACTGCTTGCCGGTGAGATCGGACGTGGCGGCGCCGTCCACGATGGTGATCTTGCGCTTCTCCTTCGACAGGCCCTGCACGGCGAGCGCCACCGAGGAGGTGGTCAGCTCCATGATCGCGTCCACCTTGTCGGTGTCGTACCACTGGCGGGCGACGTTCGAGGCGATGTCGGGCTTGTTCTGGTGGTCGGCGTCGACGATCTGCACCGGCACGTCGAGGACCTTGCCCCCGAAATCCTCGACCGCCATCCTGGCCGCCTCGACCGAGCCGCGGCCGCCGAAATCGGCGTAGACGCCCGACTGGTCGTTGAGGATGCCGATCTTCACCACGCCGTCGGAGGCGCCCTTCGGTGCGGCATTCTGGGCCTGGGCGGCGACGGCGAAAGCCAGCCCGGCGGCGAGGGCGGTGGTGCGGGCGAGCGCCCGGCTCAAGCGTGTCATGATGTTCCTCCCCGGGCCGCGGTTGTTTCCCCGCCGGCCGTCGTCCTTGCTGATCGCAGCACGGGAGCTAGGGCGGTGCCGGGGCGGGAATCAAGCGGCGTCGTCCGCCCCCTCCCCCCGTCTTTCGCAGCACGGCCACGCTCGTGCCGGGCGACGGCTGCCTTTTGGGTGCACGGCTCCCTATATGGGCCTATAAGGCGCCCGCGGCGCGCGCCACTACCGCTACGATCGATCGCAGGTTCACGATGCTGGGTTCCCTTGCCAAGAAGATCTTCGGGTCGTCCAACGACCGCCGGGTGAAGGGATACCGACCCCGCGTCCAGGCCATCAACGCCCTCGAGCCCGAACTGGCCGCCCTGTCCGACGAGGCCCTGCGCGCCCGCACCGACGCGCTCAAGGCCGAGCTCGCCGCCGGCAAGACCCTCGACGACATCCTGGTCCCGGCCTTCGCCACCGTGCGCGAGGCGGCCAAGCGCGTGCTCGGCCAGCGCCACTTCGACGTGCAGATGATCGGCGGCATGGTGCTGCACGAGAGCGGCATCGCCGAGATGAAGACCGGCGAGGGCAAGACCCTGGTGGCGACGCTCGCCACCTACCTCAACGCCCTGTCGGGCAAGGGCGTGCACGTCGTCACGGTCAACGACTACCTCGCCCGCCGCGACGCGGAATGGATGGGCCGGGTCTACCGCTTCCTGGGCCTCACCACCGGCATCATCGTGCACGGGCTCGACGACGCCGAGCGCAAGGCGGCCTATGCCTGCGACATCACCTACGGCACCAACAACGAGTACGGCTTCGATTACCTTCGCGACAACATGAAGTACGAGCTGGGCCAGATGGTCCAGCGCGGCCACAACTTCGCGATCGTCGACGAGGTCGATTCGATCCTGATCGACGAGGCGCGCACCCCGCTGATCATCTCCGGTCCGATCGACGACCGCTCCGACCTCTACACCATGATCGACGCGGTGATGCCGCGCCTGGTGCGCGAGGATTACGACCTCGACGAGAAGCAGCGCACCGTCTCGCTGACCGAGGCCGGCAACGAGCACATCGAGGAATTGCTGCGCGAGGCCGGCATCCTCAAGGAGGGCGACCTCTACGATGCCCACAACGTGACGCTGGTCCACCACGTCAACCAGGCTCTGCGCGCCCACACCCTGTTCACCCGCGACAAGGACTACATCGTCCGCAACGACGAGGTGGTGATCATCGACGAGTTCACCGGCCGCATGATGCCCGGCCGGCGCTACTCGGAGGGGCTGCACCAGGCGCTCGAGGCCAAGGAGCGGGTCGAGATCCAGCCCGAGAACCAGACGCTCGCCTCGATCACCTTCCAGAACTACTTCCGGCTCTACAAGCACCTCGCCGGCATGACCGGCACCGCCTCGACCGAGGCGGACGAGTTCCACGAGATCTACAACCTCGAAGTGGTCGAGATCCCGACCAACAAGGAGGTCGAGCGCGTCGACGAGGACGACGAGGTCTACCGCACCGTCGACGAGAAGTACGCCGCGATCATCAAGGAGATCGACAAGGCGCATGCCCGGCTGCAGCCGGTGCTGGTCGGCACCGGCTCGATCGAGCGCTCGGAGCACATCGCCGGCCTCCTGGTGAAGCACGGCTACACGCCGCTCGACTACAGCGACCCGTCGGCGCTGGAGGACGTCTACGCGGCGGCCCGCGAGGGCCGGGTGACCAAGCGCTTCGCGGTGCTGAACGCCCGCTTCCACGAGCAGGAAGCCTACATCGTGGCCGAGGCGGGCGTGCCCGGCGCGATCACCATCGCCACCAACATGGCCGGCCGCGGCACCGACATCAAGCTCGGCGGCAACCTCGACATGCGGATCGAGCAGGAGCTCGCCAACGTCCCCGAGGGGCCGGAGCGCGACGCCCGCATCGCGACCCTGAAGGCCGAGATCGACCAGAACCGCGCCAAGGTCCTGGCCTCGGGCGAGCCCGCCGACCCGGAGGCGGGACGCAAGACCGCGCTGCCCGGCGGCCTCTACATCGTCGGCACCGAGCGCAACGAGAGCCGGCGCATCGACAACCAGCTGCGCGGCCGCTCCGGCCGCCAGGGCGATCCCGGCCGCTCGAAGTTCTACCTCTCGCTTCAGGACGACCTGATGCGGATCTTCGGCTCCGACCGCATGGACAGCATGCTCCAGCGCCTCGGGCTCGAGGAGGGCGAGGCGATCATCCATCCCTGGATCAACAAGGCGATCGCCAAGGCGCAGCAGAAGGTCGAAGCGCGCAACTTCGACATGCGCAAGAACGTGCTGAAGTACGACAACGTCATGAACGACCAGCGCAAGGTCGTGTTCGAGCAGCGCCGCGAGTTCATGGCGCAGGAGAGCGTGCGCGAGACCGTCGACGAGATGCGCCAGGGCGTGATCGACGACGTGGTGGCGCGCCACATCCCGGAGGACGCCTATCCGGAGCAGTGGGACATCGCGTCCTTGCGCGAGAGCGTGACCCGCGACCTCAACCTCGACGTCCCGGTCGAGGACTGGGCCAAGGAAGAGGGCATCGCCGACGAGGAGATCCGCGAGCGCCTGCGCAAGGCGGCCGACGAGGCCTATGCCGAGCGCACCGCCCGCAACACCCCGGAGGTGATGGCCTACGTGGAGAAGCAGGTGCTGCTCCAGAGCCTCGACCATCTCTGGCGCGAGCACCTCGTCACCCTCGACCACCTGCGCCAGGTGATCGGCTGGCGCGGCATCGCCCAGCGCGATCCCCTCAACGAGTACAAGTCGGAGGCGTTCGACCTGTTCAACAGCCTCGTCGGCTCCCTGCGCGAGCAGGTGACCGGCCAGCTGATGCGGGTCGAGATCATGTACCAGGAGCCGGAGCAGCCGAGCCTGCCGCCGATGTTCGCCCAGCACCTCGATCCCGTGACCGGCGAGAACGAGTTCGCCTTCGCGGAGGGCGCGGCGGGCGGCGGGGGCGGCGCCTACGAGTTCGCCGGCCAGGCGCTCGCCGCCGACGCGCCGGTGCTGGAGCGCAACCCCGACGATTCCACCACATGGGGCCGCGTCGGCCGCAACGAGCCCTGCCCCTGCGGCTCGGGCAAGAAGTACAAGCACTGCCACGGTCGCTTCGCCGCGGACGAGTGATCGACCCCCGAGGTCTTTCTCCCAAGCCTCTCGCTGCCGTGCGCCTGCCCCCTCCCCCTTGTGGGGAGGGATTATGGGGATCGAAGATCCCGCGTGGGGGTGGTGCAGAATGGGGCGTCGAGTTCTACGCGGCACCACCCCACCTCCAACTCCTCCCCACAAGGGGTAGGAGAGGCGCGCGACCTTCAATGGGCAAACCGCTCGAACCGAGTTGTGTGAATACGCTAGAGCACTTCACGATCGCGCTGCAATCGCGAAGCTCTCCAAGTCATTGTCTTGTCGCATTTTCTGCGACGAACCGGTTTCCACTTCATCGGAAAATGCTCTAGCCGCCAGCGGGGAGATGGGAAACACGCGTCTCCTCCTTTCCCCGGACAGCCCTGCTCCGCGGGGCGGGGACCGTGATCCTCACATCGCCCGCATCGTCCGGTCCACGGCCGCCTGCACGCCGCCGAAGCGGCCGGACAGGCGCTCGCTCACGCACATCTGCACGGTGGTGCCGTAATACAGCATCCCGTAGCTCTTCTGCTTGCGGCAATCGTAGACCGGCTCGGCGAGGAGCGCGCCGGCGATGACGGCCGGTACCGCCAGGATCTTCGCGACGGTCCCGAGCCCCCGGAGCCAGCCGCCCCCGGTCCGTCGATCCGGCACGAGGACGATCTCGATGGTGCGCACCTCGCGCGCGTCGGGACGGTCGGCGAAACCATCCTGCCCGCGCGCCGGACGTCGAGAGTCCGGCTCGAAACGCTGAGAGAACCGATCGGGCACGATGGCGGGCGCTGCCGCCCCGATCATCCCGCTATGCTGCGCGAAGATCGTCCGGCGGAGTTCGGCGTTCGTCGTGGCCATGGTGGTACCTCATCCCGATGTGAGGCATCCTGTGCCTCGGTCTCCGGGATCTGTGCGTGCGGCGTGCCAACGGTAACCGATCGGAAACCATATCGGATCGGCACATTTCGCTGCGTCAAGGGCGAACAGTGGTACCGCCGCCGGCCCGCTCGTTCCATGGTTGTATCAGGACGGATCAGGGACGGCGCCTCCCGCCCCCTCCCCGGCCAGCGGCTTCTCGTAGCGCCAGGCGGTGGTGCCGTCCTCGTAGTAGTCCGGCACGGTCTCGAAGCGGCGGTAGCCGCTGCGCTCGTAGAGGCGGATGCCGGCGCCGTTGTCCTCGCGGACCTCGAGCCGCAGCCGGTCGCACTCCCGCGCCAGGGCCTCGGCCTCGGCGGCCGCGAGCAGCACCCGGCCCAAACCCGTGCCGGCCCGGCTCGGCGCCACCGCGATCGAGGACAGACGGGCGCGCCGGCTGCCGCGGCGGCGCTCGATCGTGGCGGCGCCGACCAGGACCGCATCGTCGAGGGCGACGAGCAGCGAGATCGACGGCGAGCCGATGGCGTGGCGGATCGCCCGGCGCTCCGCCCGGTCGGTGGCGAAGGCCGCGGCCTCGAGCGCCACCAGGGCGTCGAGGTCCTCGGGACGCGCCGGCCGGATGGTGACGGCCGGCGCCTGGGCGGGGCGCGCGCTCACGCGGCCTTCCACGGATAGGTCCAGGTCTCTGTCAGGGTCTGGCCGCGCGCGCGCAGGAAAGCGCGCAGCTCCGTCGACTGCCCGGCCCCGTCGAGCCGCACGTCGATCGCCGCGCGGAAGCCCTTCACGTGGAGGTTGGGCACCAGGGAGATCGCGGTGATCTTGCCGGCGGTGGTCGAGGGCACGATCTCGACCGCCTTCGGGTCGGTGAGCCAGTAGGCGAGGTCGCCGCCGGAGAAGTCGACGAGGAAGCGCCGGGTGCGCGGCTCGCTCGCATCCGCCGTGCCGCCGCTCGCCGTTGTGCGGGCGACGTAGGTGTTCACCACCCGCCCGCCGGGATGCAGGTCGTCGGTCTCGGCGAGCGAGCGGATCTTGTAGGACAGCTCCACCGCCTCGCCGGGCTTGTAGGGCTGCTTCGGCTGCCAGGAGGCCACGATGTTGTCGTGGGTCTCGTTCTCGGTCGGCAGCTCGACGAGGCGCACCGTGCCCTCGCCCCACTCGCCCTGCGGCTCGACCCAGTAGCCCGGGCGGCGGTGGTAGAACGCCTCGAGGTCCTGGTAGTCCTCGAACACCCGGTCGCGCTGCATCAGCCCGAACCCCTTCGGGTTGCGGTCCTCGAAGGCCGAGACCCAGCGCTCCTTGGGGTTGCGCAGGGGCCGCCAGATCCACTCGCCGCCGCCCGACTGCATCAGGAGCCCGTCGGAATCGTGCAGCTCGGGGCGGTAATCGTCCGAATGGTGGCGGTCGTTCTCGCCGATGAAGAACATCGAGGTCAGCGGCGCGAGGCCGACCCTCGCCATCTCGCGGCGCGGAATGAGCGTGCAGCGCACGTCGACCACGGTCTCGTCGCCCGGATAGACCAGGAACTGGAACGCGCCGGTGCAGGACGGCCCGTCGAGCAGCGCGTAGATCACCGCCCGGTCGGCGCCCTTCGGCGGCATCTCGATCCAGAACTCGCGGAAGACCGGGAATTCCTCCGGCCCGCCGACGCCCTCGACGTTGACGGCGAGCCCCCGGGCCGAGAGCCCGTAGAGCTGGTCGCGGCCGAGGAAGCGGTAGTAGCTGGCGCCGAGGAACGAGATCAGCTCGTCGAGCACGCCCGGCTTGTTGAGCGGATAGTGCAGCCGGAAACCGGCAAAGCCGAGATTGACCGGCAGCGGCTTGTCGATGGTGGTGCGACCGTAATCGAACAGGGCCGGCTGGTAGGGCACCGGCGTCGGCACCCCGTCCCGCACCACGTTCACGACGACCGGGCGGGTATAGAGGAAGCCGAGGTGGAAGAGCTGGAGCCGGAACGGCCCGTCCTGGTCTCCCAGGAGGGCCTTGTCGGGCCGGAAGCGGATGTCGCGCCAGGCATCGTAGTCGAGGGAGGCGAGCGGCGCCGGCAGCGGCGCGACGCTCGCCTCGAACGGGGCGCCGGCCAGGGCCTTCGCGCGCCGCACCACCTCGTCGAAGCGGAAGCGCGGCGGGCCGGAGGGCGCCGGGGCGGGCGCGGGCGGCGGCAGGGCGCTCGGGCCGGGCTGGGTCGGCCCGACCTGGGCGGAGGCCGCCCGGCTGAGGGCGGCGGAGGAGAGCAGGCCGGCGAGGAGCGCGCGGCGCGAGGGCGAGATCGTCATGGTGTCCCGGAGGATAGGGCGCGGGTCCTGAACGCGCGCCTCTTTGCTGTCTGTCGCCGGGTTGAATGGCGCGTCCGGCGCCGCTTGAGAAGGCCCCGCGACGCGACGGCCTCTCCAGGGGGCGTGGCGCGGGGGCCACGCCGGGGAAATCCGGCGAAAAACCCCGCGATGGGGCTTGCGGCGGGGGGCCGTGGTCCGTATCTACTGCCTTGCCCAATTTCGCACGTGCCTGTGGCCGCGTGCCGGTTGGTGGGCATCCGGACAAGAGGCCGGACAGCCGCCAGGGGTCTTAAAGGATCGATGGCCGGGAAGGGTGGATCCCTCCGGCCGGCATCCAGGTGGAAACACCGGACCCCGACAACAACCGGCAGCCGGAGGCAAAACCGGCGAACCCCGCTCTCCACGGGGGACGCAGCTTAAAGCAACGACGAACGGGCTTTTTTGGTCTCGTCGGCCCTCCAAAGGCCGACACCGAAGAGGCTTGTTTCTCCTTGCCCCGAGTGCGGATCGGGTTTCCCCGTTCCAAGCAAAGGCAGCTTCCGGGTGCTCTGTGCCCGCGACGCGCGGCGTGTCTCCACAGCACGTCCGCGCCGCGCCGCATCGCCCCCTGACGCCGGACGGCCGACGCGCGCCGTCTTGATCTCGACATCGGGTTCCCGCGGGAGCCCTCTCGAACCTTTGGTGGGGCTGATCATGACCGATCGCATCCGCGATTTCCTGCGCGTGCGCCGCGAGCTCGGCCGGGACGAGGGTCCCGTGATGGTCCTCGACCTCGACGTCGTGCGCGACAACTACACCGCCTTCGCCCGTGCCCTGCCGGACACCCGGGTGTTCTACGCCGTCAAGGCGAACCCGGCCCCCGAGGTGCTGCGCGCGCTCGCCGAGATGGGCTCCTGCTTCGACACCGCCTCGGTGGTCGAGGTCCAGATGGCGCTCGCCGCCGGCGCCACCGCCGACCGGGTGTCGTTCGGCAACACCATCAAGAAGGAGCGCTGCATCGCCCGCGCGCTGCAGCTCGGCGTGCGGCTCTTCGCAGTCGACTGCCAGGCCGAGGTCGACAAGATCGCCCGCGCCGCCGACGCGGTCAAGGTCGCCCGCGGGGACGTGCAGGTGTTCTGCCGCATCCTGTGCGACGGCGCCGGGGCCGAGTGGCCGCTCTCGCGCAAGTTCGGCTGCGTGCCCGAGATGGCGGTGGACGTGCTCGAGCACGGCACCCGGGCGGGCCTGCACGCCTACGGCGTGTCGTTCCACGTCGGCTCGCAGCAGGGCAACACGGAAGCCTGGGACGGGGCGCTCGCCTCGGCCGCGATGATCTTCCGCGAGTGCGCCGATCGCGGCATCCATCTCTCGATGGTGAACCTCGGCGGCGGCTTCCCGACCAAGTACCTCAAGGCGGTGCCGGGCGTGGAATCCTACGGCGACGCGATCTTCCGGGCGCTGACCAAGCATTTCGGCAACCAGCTCCCCGAGACGATCATCGAGCCGGGCCGTGGCATGGTCGGCAATGCCGGCATGATCGAGGCCGAGGTCGTCCTGGTCTCGCAGAAGTCGGACGCCACCGACGAGGTGCGGTGGGTCTACCTCGACATCGGCAAGTTCGGCGGCCTCGCCGAGACGATGGACGAGTCGATCCGCTACCGCATCCTCACCGAGCACGACGAGGACCGCACGGTCCCCTGCGTGCTCGCCGGCCCGACCTGCGATTCGGCCGACGTGCTCTACGAGAAGACCCCGTACCCGCTGCCGATCTCGCTCGCGATCGGCGACAAGGTGCTGATCGAGGGCGCGGGCGCCTACACCACCACCTACGCGGCGGTGGCGTTCAACGGCTTCCCGCCGCTCCAGTCCTACGTGATCTGATCCGGGTCTCCCATCGAGGTCCGGGGCCGACACGGCGCTGACCCAACGGAACGATGCGCCGGGTTCCCCGTTCTAGGGAGCCCGGCGCATCGACGCCTCTCCTCGTCACCCATCCTCAAGTCCCGGACGGCCCGCCGATGCGGCGGGTGCGAGGGCTGTCCTTTGCCCGTCTTCTGTCAGTCTCGGGAGGGTACGGCCATGATCCAGATCCGCGACGAGCGCGCCGCCGATGTCGCCGCCCGCGAGCACCTGCTCGACGCGTGCTTCGGCGAGGCCCGCTTCACCAAGACCTGCGAGCGCCTGCGAGAGGGCCGCCTTCCCGCGGAGGGCCTCGCCCTCGTGGTCGAGCTCGACGGCCGACTGGTCGCCACCGTGCGGCTGTGGGACGTCGATGCCGGGGGCACGCCCGCCCTGATGCTCGGACCGATCGCCGTCGAGCCCGGCCTCCACGGCCTCGGCATCGGCCACGGGCTGATGCGCGCGGCGCTCGCCCGCGCCGCCGCCCTCGGTCACCGGGCCGTGATCCTGGTCGGCGACGCGCCCTACTACGCCCGCTTCGGCTTCACCCGCGAGCGGGTCGGCGGCTTGCGCCTGCCCGGCCCCTACGCGCCGGAGCGCTTCCTCGCCCTCGACCTCGTGCCCGGTACGCTGGACGGCGCCGACGGCATGGTGCGGGCGACCGGCCGCCACGATCCGTCCGCCGGCCTGGCGGGCGAAGGCTACCGCGCCGCGGCGTGACGACGGGGAGCCGGGGCGAGGGCTGTGCCCTCGCCGGCCATCCGCCTTGGAGCGGTACGGGGTCTCCGACGCCCGCGCTGGCTACGGGGACGAACCGGCGCGACGGCGGCGGGACAAGGCGGACGGCATCGATCGCCTTTCGTCACCGAGGCCGGTGGACGAGTCCTGTCCGGCCTCATCCCGGGTCGTACGTTGCCCGCCGGAAGCCGGTACGTACCTCGCGGATCGGGGACTCGCTCCATCGGGGCATGACGCGGCGGTCGGCGCGACACGACGCGACGCCTGAAATAAATTCTGCATCTACTGTTTTGTCGCAGCGGCTCCGATGGCCACACTCTTTTCGTGCATTTTTTCAGCCTACAACCCCAAGGTCGATCCCTTCTCCTTCGGGATCTAGGGTCTATACCCGTTCAAGGCGTTGCAAGGATGAGGGAAATGTGAATCGGATCGCCTCCCAGACGGAGGAGGCTATGGCAGAGCTGTTCTGGCTGTCGGACGAACAATGGCAGGCGATGGCGCCGTTCATGCCCATCGACCAGTTCGGCGCTCGTCGCAAGGACGACCGCACCATCCTGTCGGGCATCCTGCACGTCATCAAGTCCGGCTGCCGCTGGAAGGATTGCCCGAGCGAGTACGGCCCTCAACAACCGCTTCAACAGATGGGCGCGCCGCCGTTTCTGGACCGGCATGCTGTAGGCCCTGGCCAAAGCCGGATGGTCCGGCGAAGCGGCCGCCCTCGACTCGACCTACGTCAAAGCCCAGCACGCCGCCCACGGCGGAAAAGGGGGCCCGCGAACAGCCC
>NZ_JAZFXT010000046.1:0-121774 GCF_036448855.1 Methylobacterium ajmalii | reverse complement strand
GACGGTCGGGACGAGAGGAGCGCAGGGTCTCTCCTCTCCCCCGCGGGCGGGAGAAGAGGCGGTTCAGTGCACCTCACAAAACTCCCGCCGCAATGTCGCTGCCACAGCAAGCCGAGGCGGTGATCGGGAGTTTTGTGAGAGACACTTATCCCTTTCATCGCCGCGGACCGTCATCGCGCGAGCGGCGCAGGACTCGCAGCGGCCCACCATCCGGCCACCGCGGATCCCCGCCGCGACATTTTCTCCGCCGATCGCCCGCCCCGGTGGCGAAACCTTGATCCCGGCGGGCGCTTGCCGCATCGGCTCCCCTCCGCACCGGATTCGAGGACAGGCGCATGGCCGCCCCCCATCATCCGGGCGCCCGCCGGTGAGGCCGCGGGCGCCCACGACCGCGCTGATGCCCGTCGCCGAGGCGGTGGCGCTGCTCGCACGCCTCGCACGCCCGGTCGCCCCCGTCGGCGTGGAGCTCGCCGCGGCGGTCGGCGCCGTGGCGGCCCGGGACGTCGCGATCGGGGCCGGCCTGCCGGTGCGGCGCACGGCCCTGCGCGACGGCTGGGCGGTGAAGGCCGCGGAGGTCGTCGGCGCCTCGCCGTACGCCCCCGTCATGGTGGCCCGCGCCCCTGCCTGGGTCGAGGCCGGCACCCCGCTGCCCGCCGGCACCGACGCCCTGCTGGCGCCGGACGCGATCGGCGACGATCCGCGCTGGATCGAGGCCGAGGTCGCGGCCGGCGAGGGCACGCGTGCCCCGGATGCCGAATTGCCCGCGGGCGCTCGTCTCGTCGCCGCGGGCGAACGGGTGACGCCGCTGCAGGGCCTCGCACTCGCGGCGGCCGGGTGCACCGGGCTCGACGTGCGCCGTCCATCCCTGAGGATCCTCGCCGCCGCGCCGGAGGGTGCGCCCGACGCCCTGTCGCCCCTGCTCCGCGCCTGGATCGCCGCTGCGGGCGGCACCGCCGTCATCGAGCACAGGCCGGTGGACAGGCAGGATCTCGCCGCCGCGCTCCTCGCCCCCGGGGCCGACGGCGTGCTGGTCGTCGGCGGCACCGGGCCGGGCCGGTGCGACGCGAGCGCCGCCGCCCTGGCGCAGGCCGGGCGGCTCGACGCCCACGGCATCGCCCTGCGGCCCGGCGAGAGCGCCGGCTTCGGCGAGGCGGCCGGGCGGCCGGTGCTGCTGCTGCCGGGCCGGCCGGATGCGGCGCTCGCCGCCTGGCTCGCCCTCGGCCGGCCGCTCGTCGCGGCGCTGGCCGGCGCCGCGCCCGAACCCGCCGCCCTCCCGCCCCTGATCCTGCCCCTGACCCGCAAGGTCTCCTCCGTCATCGGCCTCACCGAAGTGGTGTTCCTGCGCCGCCTCGCCTCCGGCGCGGAGCCGGTCGGCGGGGCGGAGACCCCGCTCCACCGCCTGGCGCGGGCCGACGCCGCCCTGCTGGTGCCGCCGGCCCATGAGGGGTATCCCGCAGGGACCCCCGTCGAGGTTCTGCCGCTGTGACCGCTTCCCCCGCCGACGACTTCTCCGTCCGCCTCGCCGCGGCCTCGCGCCAGGAGCAGTTCCTGGCGGTGGTGAGCCGGGACGAGGCGATGGCGCGCTGGCGCGGGGCCGTGCCGCACGCCCCCCTGCCGGCCGAGACCGTGCCGCTCGCCGAGGCGCTCGGCCGGGTGCTCGCCGCCGACATCGCCTCGCCGATCGACGTGCCGCCCTTCGACCGCGCCCTCGTCGACGGCTTCGCGGTGCGCGCCGCCGACACCGAGGGGGCGAGCGAGGCCGAGCCCTGCCGCCTCCTCCTCAACCGCGAGATCCTGGCCTGCGGCGTCGCCCCGGCCCTGACCGTCGGCCCCGGCACCGCCACCCCGATCGCCACCGGCGGCGTGCTGCCCCGGGGCGCCGACGCGGTGGTGATGGTCGAGGCGACGGAGTTCGAGGACGGCCCCGCCCCGGCGATCGCGCTGGCGCAGGCCGCCGGGCCGGGCCGCTTCGTGGGCTATGCCGGCGCCGACATGGCGCGGGGCGAGACGGTTTTGCGCCGCGGCGTACTGGTCACGGCGCGAGAGATCGGGATGCTGGCCGCCTGCGGCCTCGCCGCGGTCCCGGTGGTGCGCCGGCCCCGCGTGGCGGTGCTCTCCACCGGCGACGAGCTGGTGGGACCGGGCTCGCCCCTCGGCCCGGCGCAGCTCTACGATTCGAACGGCGCCATCGTGGCGGCGAGCGTGACCGAGAATGGCGGCGTCGCGCTGCCGGGCGGCATCGTGCCGGACGACGAGGCGGCGCTCGAGGCTGCGCTCGCGCAGGCCCTGGCCTCCGCCGACCTCGTGGTCCTGTCCGGCGGCACCTCGAAGGGCGCGGGCGACGTCTCGCATCGCATCCTGTCGCGATTGGGCGAGCCCGGCATCCTGGTCCACGGCGTGGCGCTCAAGCCCGGCAAGCCGCTCTGCCTGGCGCTCGCCGGCACCGTGCCGGTGGTGGTGCTGCCGGGCTTCCCGACCTCGGCGATGTTCACCTTCCACGAGTTCGTGGTGCCGCTGATCCGCGCGCTCGCCGGGCTGCCCGCCCGCGAGGAGGAGACCGTGGCGGCGCACCTGCCGCAGCGCCTTCCCTCGGAGCTCGGCCGCACCGAATACGTGATGGCGGCCCTCTCCCGCGGCGCCGACGGACCCGTCGCCCTGCCGCTCGCCAAGGGCTCGGGCGCCGTGACGGCGTTCTCGCAGGCCGACGGGTTCTTCGCGGTGCCGGCGAGCCGGCCCGGGCTCGAGGCCGGCGAGACCGTCGCGGTGTCCCGGATCGGTCGGGCGGCCCGCTCGCCGGACCTGACGATCGTCGGCAGCCACTGCCTCGGCCTCGACCGGCTGGTCGGGCATCTCGCAGGCCGCGGCGTCTCGGCCCGCACCCTGTGGGTCGGCTCGGCCGGCGGGCTCGGCGCCCTGCGCCGGGGCGAGTGCGACCTCGCCGCCATGCACCTCCTCGATCCCGAGACGGGCCGCTACAACGCTCCCTACCTCACCGAGGGCCTCGCCCTCGCCCCGGGCTGGCGCCGCCTGCAAGGGGTGGTCTTCCGCGCCGGCGATCCGCGTTTCGCCGAAGCTCCGGCCGAGGCGGCGGTGACGCGGCTCCTCGCCGACGACGCCGCCGTGATGGTCAACCGCAACACGGGCGCCGGCACGCGCGCGCTGGTCGAGGGCCTGCTGAACGGCGCCCGGCCCGCCGGCTACTGGAACCAGCCGCGCTCGCACAACGCCGTCGCCGCCGCGGTGGCGCAGGGCCGGGCCGATTGGGGCGTCGCCATCGCGCCGGTGGCGCGCGATTACGGCCTCGGCTTCCTGCCGCTGACCGAGGAGCATTACGACTTCGCCTACCGGGCGGCCCGGCGGGACGAGCCGGCGCTCGCGGCGTTCCTCGCCCTCCTCGACGATCCGGCGCTGGCGGCCGACCTCGCCGGCCTCGGCTTCACCCGGCCGGGGGCGTGACGATGAGGGTCATCGGCCTCGCCGGCTGGAGCGGCGCCGGCAAGACCACGCTGCTGGTCCGGCTGATCCCGGTCCTGCGGGCCCGCGGCCTGCGGGTCGCGACGGTCAAGCACGCCCACCACGCCTTCGACGTCGACCAGCCCGGCAAGGATTCCTTCCGCCATCGCGAGGCCGGGGCCTGCGAGGTGATCGTTTCGTCGAGCCGCCGCAACGTCCAGATCCGCGAGGTCGAGGAGGAGGCGCGCCTGCCCGACCTGCTGCACCGGCTCGGCCCCTGCGACCTCGTCGTGATCGAGGGCTTCAAGCGCGAGGCCCATCCCAAGCTCGAGGTCTACCGCCACGCCAACGGCCGGCCGCCGCTCCATCCCGAGGATCCGCGCATCGTCGCGGTGGCGAGCGACCATCCCTTTCCGGGCGCAACCCCGCCGATCGTGCCCCTCGACGCGGTGGAGGCGGTCGCCGATATCGTCATGGCGCGGGCCGAGCCCCTCGCGGCGGTGCTGGCGCGGCTGGAATCCCCGGAGGGCGGAGAAGCGGGAGAGCGGGGATCATGGCGCAGCTGACCGACGACTGCTTCGCCTTCGGGGGGCCGCTCCTCTCCGTCGAGGCGGCCGCGTCCCTGATCGCCGAGCGGGTGCCGGTCCTGGCCGGGACCGAGACGGTTCCCCTCGCCGAAGCCGACGGGCGCATCGCCGCCGCGGACGTGGTCGCGGGCCGCGACCTGCCGCCCTTCGACAATTCCGCGGTCGACGGCTACGCGGTGCGCTTCGCCGACCTGGCGCGCGACGCCGAGACGGTGCTGCCGGTGCGCGGGCGCCTGCCCGCCGGGGCGGCGCCGGAGGCGGCCCTGCCGACGGGGGCGGCGGTGCGGATCTTCACCGGCGCCCCGATGCCGCCGGGCGCCGACACCGTCTTCATGCAGGAGGACGTGCGGCGCGACGGCGAGGCGGTGGCGCTGCCGGCGGGCCTGAAGGCCGGCGCCAACCGGCGGCTCTCCGGCGAGGACGTCGCCCGCGGCAGCGTGGTGATCCCGGCCGGCCGCCGGCTGACCCCGCCCGACCTCGCACTCGCCGCCGCCACCGGCCACGCGAGCCTCGCGGTGCGCCGGCGCCTGCGGGTCGCGGTGTTCTCGACCGGCGACGAGCTCGCCGAGCCCGGGGCGCCGCTGCCGCCGAGCGCGATCCACGATTCGAACCGGATCCTCCTGGTGGCTCTCCTGCGCCGCCTCGGCGCCGAGGTCGTCGATCTCGGCATCCTGCGCGACGACCCCGCCGCCCTGCCCGGGCGGCTGACGGCGGCCGCGACCGGCCACGACCTGATCGTCACCTCGGGCGGCGTCTCGACCGGCGAGGAGGACCACGTCAAGGCGGCGGTCGAGGCGGTCGGCCGGCTGGTGTTCTGGCGCCTCGCGATCAAGCCCGGCCGACCGGTCGCGATGGGGCTCATCGGCGATACCGCCTTCGTCGGCCTGCCGGGCAATCCGGTCGCGGTCTACGTCACGCTGCTCTTCGTCGTCAGGCCGCTGCTCGCCCGCCTCGGCGGCGCAACCCTCGACGCCCCGCCGAGCGAGCCCGCCCGCGCCGCCTTCCGGTACGCCAAGAAGGCCGGGCGCCGGGAATACGTCCGCGTCTCCCTGCGCCGCGGCCCGGACGGGACCGTCGAGGCGGTGAAGTTTCCCCGCGACGGTGCCGGGCTTCTCTCCTCGCTCACCGGCAGCGACGGGCTCGCCGAACTGCCCGAGACGGTGACCGGGGTCGCTGAGGGCGACGTGGTGGAGGTGTACCGCCACCCGCTCCTGTGGTGAGAGCCGCCCTGTCCCCAACGATCCACGCACGCGGAAGCGGCGGGCCTCTCGGCCCGCCGCTCCGTTACCTCAGACCTGCGTCGAGCGCTTAGCGGGCGCCCGGGAGGCGCTGGGCCATCGCCAGGTGCTGCTGCATCACCGGCAGGGCCTGCTGGACGTAGTTGCGCAGCGCCGGGTTCGGACCCGACTGGGCGTAGGCCTGGTAGCTGGACACGGTCATCCCGTGCGCCTGGACCTGCATGCGGGCGTAGGTCCGGTCGAAAGCCGGGCCGGCCGGGGTGTCGGCGAGCTCGGCGAGCATCGCCTGCTGCTGCGGGCTCAGCGGGACGGCGCGGGTGGCGGCCGTTGTGGTCACGTCGCCGTCGAAGTCGACCGCGTTCGCACCCATCCGGGCGCCGCGGGCCGCGCCGCTGCCGAGGCCCTCGAGACCGCCGACCGGGCCGCCCTGGAGCGTGCCGCCGACGACGCCGGCCGCCGCACCCGTGGCCGCGCCGACAGCGCCGCCGGCTATCGCGAAGGGCGCCTCGATCAGACCGCCGATGCCGGAGCCGACGCCGCCGGCGACGTTCTCGCGGCCGCCGAGCAGCGCGACGTTGGCGGCGCGGTGGTCGCGGATCATCTCACGGGCGTACTCGCGGATCCGCGGGTTGCGCGACTTGTCGAGGGCGATCTGGCTCGACTTCACCTCGAAGGCATTCGACATCAGCGCCATCGAGCGGAACTCGTTGAAGTTGCCGACCTGCTGCGCGAAGGCGGGGGTGGCGAGAGCAACGGCAAGGCCGGTCAGGGCAACGAGCTTCTTCATCGGTCAACTCCTGGTAGTCTGTTCTTGAGCGTATCGTGCCGAAGCCGCCGGACATCGAAGCATGTGCTCGGTCGCGGCCGATGGTTGGCTTGACAGGACGCTTTCGGGCTGGACAACGACGTTGGGGCGGCATTGTTCCCTCCCGCAAATCTCGTCCCGAGCTCCGGGCCCATCCCCTGCCCTGGCCGAACGCGCCTCGGCTCGGCTAAGACGGCGGCCTCGACGCGCCGGCCCGCCCGGGCGCCCAGCGCCCATCCGGTGAGCGATGTCCCAGGCCCGTCCCACGTCCCTGCCGCTGATCCAGGTCCTGCGGGCGCTGGCCGCCGTGATGGTCGCCGCCGGCCACGCGCAGTTCGAGGTCGCGGGCCTCGCCGCCCGGGCGGGCCTTCCCTTCGCCCCGGCCGCCTGGCTGCCCTGGCCGGCGGGCGTCGACGTGTTCTTCGTCATCTCGGGGTTCATCATCGTGCACGCGGCCGCCCCGCTGCACGGCCGGCCGGGGGCCGGACGGGTCTTCCTCGCCCACCGGATCGCCCGGGTGGTGCCGCTCTACTGGCTCGCCACCACGCTCTACCTCGCCCTCGCCTGGCTGCGACCCGGCCTCCTCGGGTCCGGCGGCGAGGGGACGGTCTACCTCGCGGCCTCCTACCTGTTCTGGCCGACCGCGCGGGCCGACGGGACGGTGCAGCCGCTCTACTCCCTCGGCTGGACGCTGAACTACGAGATGGCGTTCTACGTAGTCTTCGCTCTCGTGCTGCCGTGGGGACGACGCCCCGCCGTCGCGGGCGTGGCGGCGATCTTCACCGGCCTCGCGCTCCTCGGGACCCTGGCGGCGCGGGGCGGCGCGGCGCTGCCGGTGCCGCTGGCGTTCTGGAGCGACCCGATCGTGCTCGAATTCGCCTGCGGCGCCGGGCTGGCCCTCGCACGCCAGGAGGGCCTGCGCCTGCCGGCTCTCCTGCGCCTCGCGCTGGCGGTCGCCGGCCTCGCGCTGCTGTCGCTCGCCGGAGAGGGTCCCTCCCTCCCCCGCTGCCTCGCCTGGGGCGGGCCGGCCGTCCTCCTCGTCGCGGCCACCGCCCTCGGGCCCGCCGGCCCGGGCGACCCGCGTCGGGCGCACCTCCTGCGCCCCGCGATCCTCCTCGGGGATGCCTCCTACGCGCTCTACCTCGCGCACCCGTTCGTGGTGCGCGGGGTGCGGGTCGTCGTCGAGGCGACCGGGCTCGCCGCCCGCCTCGGGCCGGGCCCGGTGGCGGTCGCCATGCTGGTCCTCGCCGGCCTCGCGGCGATCGTGCTGCATCGCATGATCGAGCGGCCCCTGACCCGCGCCGCCCGGGCGCTGCTGGAGCCGAAGCGAGCGGTGAATAAAATCTGACGGGCCAGAATCCCCCTGCGGCAGGCCCGTCCCGCCCCGTTGACACTCATTCGGCGGCATGCTGTTTCGCTATGCGATACGCGCATAAGCGCGAGCGAGGAAACGCAGGGGTGACGCGCCGACATGGCCCAACCGTTAACCCACGCTGAGGCGGGCGCCAGGGGTCAGGACATCGTCCTGTCGACCGAGGGCCTGACCAAGGAGTTCAAGGGGTTTCGCGCCGTCAACGGCGTGACGCTCGACGTCAAGCGCGGGACGATCCACGCGCTGATCGGCCCGAACGGCGCCGGCAAGACGACCTGCTTCAACCTGTTGACGAAGTTCCTGACGCCGTCGGCCGGCTCGATCCGCTACAACGGCCGCGACATCACCGGCATGAAGCCGGCGGACGTGGCCCGGCTCGGCCTGGTGCGCTCGTTCCAGATCTCGGCGGTCTTTCCCCACCTCACCGTCAAGGAGAACGTCCGCATCGCGCTCCAGCGGCGCAAGCGCGGCGACTCGTTCGACTTCTGGCGCTCCGAGACGGTTCTGCGCGCCCTCAACCAGGAGGCTCTGCAGCTGGTCGAGGCGGTCGGCCTGTCGGATTTCGCCGACATCCCGGCGGTGGAGCTTTCCTACGGCCGCAAGCGCGCGCTCGAGATCGCCACCACGCTGGCGCTGGAGCCCGAGATGCTGCTCCTCGACGAGCCGATGGCCGGCATGGGCCACGAGGACGTCGACCGGACGGCGGCGCTGATCCGCCGGGTCTCGAAGAACCGCACCATCCTGATGGTCGAGCACAACCTGTCGGTCGTCGCCTCGCTGTCCGACCGCATCACCGTGCTGGCGCGCGGCCAGGTGCTGGCGGAGGGCGACTACGCCACCGTGTCGAAGGATCCCCGCGTGGTCGAGGCCTATATCGGAGCCGGTCATGGCTGAGGCGGTGATGACGAAGCCGGTCCCGGCGGCCGCCGCGGGCACCGCCCCGCTCCTCTCCGTGCAGGGCCTCGAGGGCTGGTACGGCGAGAGCCACGTCCTCCACGGCATCACCTTCGACGTGAAGCCCGGCGAGGTGGTGACGCTGCTCGGCCGCAACGGCGCCGGCAAGACCACGACGCTGCGGGCCATCATCGGCATCCTCGGCAAGCGCAAGGGCTCGATCCGCTACGACGGCACCGAGACCATCGCCATGGCCTCGCGCAACATCGCCAAGCTCGGCCTCGGCTACGTGCCGGAGGAGCGCGGCATCTTCTCGAGCCTGTCGGTCTACGAGAACCTGATGCTCCCGCCGCGGGTGAAGCCCGGGGGCATGACGGTCGAGCAGATCTACACCCTGTTCCCGAACCTCAAGGAGCGTTCGGGCAGCCAGGGCACCAAGCTCTCGGGCGGCGAGCAGCAGATGCTCGCCATCGGCCGCATCCTGCGCACCGGCGCCAAGCTGATCCTGCTCGACGAGCCGACCGAGGGCCTCGCCCCGGTCATCGTGCAGCAGATCGGCCGGACCATCGCCCGGCTGAAGTCCGAGGGCTACACGATCATCCTGGTCGAGCAGAACTTCCGCTTCGCCCAGACCGTGGCCGACCGGCACTTCGTGGTCGAGCAGGGGCGGGTCATCGACATGATCCCGAACGCCGAGCTCGACGCCAACATCGACAAGCTCCACACCTATCTCGGGGTCTGATGCGGGCCCGAGGCCTCCGCGGACCCGTCCGGCGGGGGCGTCCCCGGCCTCTCGCCCGATCGTGGCAGTGCTTGCGGAGATTCCGGCCCGGCGCGCGTGCCGACGACGAGTCCCCCGGCCGGCGGCCCGCTCCGGCGGTCCCCCGGCCGGGGTGCGGGCCCGCAGGCTCCCGCCGCCGCGCGGGCGGAGGGGCCTCGGCCCCGATCGAAGAAGCGGGCACGGCGCCGCGACCGGCGCTGCAAAGCCCGCCGACCGACATCCAGACGAGCGCCGCCGCGTCCGGGCGGCACCCCACAGGGAGGTAGAACGATGCTGAAACGGTTGTTGCTCGCCAGCGCCCTCTGCACCGCCGCCATGACCCCGGCGCTCGCGCAGACGCCGGTCAAGATCGGCGTGCTGAACGACCGCTCGGGCGTCTATGCCGACATCTCGGGCGAGGGCTCGGTCGCCGCGGCCCGGATGGCGGTCGAGGACTTCAAGGCCGCCGAGAAGGGCCTGAAGGTCGAGATCGTCGCCGCCGATCACCAGAACAAGCCCGATGTCGGCGCCTCGATCGCCCGGCAATGGTACGACCGGGACGGCGTCGACGCGATCTTCGACGTGCCGACCTCCTCGGTGGCGCTCGCCATCAACCAGGTCACCCGCGAGAAGAACAAGGCCTTCATCAATTCGGGCGCCGGCACCGCCGACCTGACCGGGCCGCAATGCTCGCCCAACACCGTGCACTGGACCTACGACACCGTGGCGCTGGCGAACGGCACCGGCGGCGCGATGGTCAAGCGCGGCGGCACAACCTGGTTCTTCCTCACCGCCGACTACGCCTTCGGCCAGGCGCTGCAGCGCGACACCACCGAGGTGGTGAACAAGAACGGCGGCAAGGTGATCGGCGCGGTCAAGACCCCGTTCCCGACCGCCGACTTCTCGTCCTTCCTGCTCCAGGCGCAGGGGTCGGGCGCCAAGGTGATCGGGCTGGCGAACGCCGGCGGCGACACCATCAACGCCATCAAGCAGGCGGCCGAGTTCGGCATCACCGAGGGCGGCCAGGCCATCGCCGGCCTGCTGATCTTCTCCTCCGACATCCACGCGCTGACCCCGAAGGTGGCGCAGGGGCTGGTGCTGACCGAGCCGTTCTACTGGGACCTCAACGACGGCACCCGCGCCTTCTCGGACCGCTTCGCCAAGCTCGCCGGCGGCAAGAAGCCGACCGCCGTGCAGGCCGGCGTCTACGCCAGCGTGCTGCACTACCTGAAGGCGGTGGAGGCGGTGAAGTCGGCCGCCGACGGATCCAAGGTCGTCGCCAAGATGAAGGAGATCCCGACCGACGATCCGCTCTTCGGCAAGGGCAACATCCGCCCAGACGGCCGCACGATCCACGACATGTACCTGTTCGAGGTGAAGAAGCCGGCCGAGTCGAAGGGCCCGTGGGACCTCTACAAGACCCTGGCGACGATTCCCGGCAACGAGGCGTTCCGCCCGCTCAACCAGGGCAACTGCCCGCTGGTGAACAAGAGCTGATGCCCGGGGCCGGCGGCGCGCCCCGCCGCCGGCCCCTTCCCGCCTTCCGGCCCGGTCCCCACGCGAGTCGCCAGACCCCATGCCCACGATCCTCGGCGTCCCCATGCAGGCGCTCTTCGGCCAGCTCCTGCTCGGCCTCATCAACGGCTCGTTCTACGCCATCCTGTCGCTCGGGCTGGCGATCATCTTCGGGCTGTTGAACATCATCAACTTCACCCACGGCGCGCAGTACATGATGGGCGCCTTCGTCGCCTGGATGCTGCTGAACTACGCCGGCCTCGGCTACTGGTGGGCGCTGCTGCTCGCGCCGATCATCGTCGGCCTGTTCGGGGTGATCCTGGAGCGGCTGCTGATCTCGCGCCTCTACAAGCTCGATCACCTCTACGGCCTGCTCCTGACCTTCGGCCTCGCGCTGATCATCCAGGGCCTGTTCCGCAACGAGTACGGCGTGTCGGGCCTGCCCTACGCGATCCCGTCCGAATTGTCGGGCGGCCAGCGCCTGCCCTTCATGTTCCTGCCGAACTACCGCGGCTGGGTCGTCGTCGCATCGCTCGTGGTCTGCATCGCCACCTGGCTCGTCATCGAGAAGACCAAGCTCGGCGCCTACCTGCGCGCGGCCACCGAGAACCCGACTCTGGTCCAGGCCTTCGGCGTCAACGTGCCCCTGCTGCTGACGCTGACCTACGGCTTCGGCGTCGCGCTCGCCGCCTTCGCGGGCGTGCTCGCCGCGCCCGTCTACTCGGTGAACCCCAACATGGGCGCCGACATCATCATCGTGGTGTTCGCGGTCGTGGTGATCGGCGGCATGGGGTCGATCCTCGGCTCGATCATCACCGGTTTCAGCCTCGGGCTGGTCGAGGGCCTGACCAAGGTGTTCTACCCGGAAGCCTCCTCGACGGTGATCTTCGTCATCATGGTGCTGGTGCTGCTGGTGAAGCCCGCCGGCCTGTTCGGCCGCACCGCCTGATCCGCCACGCCTGAAGGAACGCGCACGATGTCCTCCGCCGCGGCGTCCACCGACGCCACCCCGATCGCCGCCACCCTGCCCGAGGGCCGGGATGCCAAGGCGTTCCACCGCCTCGTCTTCGTCATCATCGCGGTCTTGCTCGCGGTGCTGCCCTTCATCCTGTATCCCGTCTTCCTGATGAAGGTGTTGTGCTTCGCGCTGTTCGCGCTGGCCTTCAACCTGCTGCTCGGCTACGGCGGCCTCCTGTCCTTCGGCCACGCCGCCTATTTCGGCATGGCGAGCTACGTCACCGCCTACACCGCCAAGTACTGGGGCCTGACCCCGGAGCTCGCGATCCTCGGCGGCACCGTCGTGGCCGCCTTGCTCGGCCTCGTCTTCGGCGCGCTCGCCATCCGGCGTCAGGGCATCTACTTCTCGATGATCACCCTGGCGCTCGCCCAGATGGTGTTCTTCTTCTCGCTCCAGGCGAAGTTCACCGGCGGCGAGGACGGCATCCAGGCGGTGCCGCGCGGCCACCTGTTCGGCGTCATCAGCCTCGCCGACGACCGGGTGCTGTACGGCCTCGTCGCCGCGATCTTCTTCCTCGGCCTCCTGCTGATCTACCGCATCATCCACTCGCCGTTCGGCCAGGTGCTGAAGGCGATCCGCGACAACGAGCCCCGCGCCATCTCGCTCGGCTACCGCGCCAACCAGTACAAGCTGGCCGTCTTCGTGCTCTCGACGACGCTTGCGGGGCTCGCCGGCTCCACCAAGGCGATCGTGTTCCAGCTCGCCTCGCTCACCGACGTGCACTGGTCGATGTCGGGCGAGGTGGTGCTGATGACGCTCGTCGGCGGGATGGGTACGGTGTTCGGCCCGATCCTCGGCTCCTTCGTCATCATCGCGATGGAGAACTACCTGGCGCAGTTCGGCGCCTGGGTGACGATCATCCAGGGCGTGGTGTTCGTGGTCTGCGTGCTGGTGTTCCGCGAGGGCATCCTCGGCCTCGTCGCCCGGATGCTGAAGCGGCCGCTCTGATCCGCCGCGGGCGATGACGCGACGGCGCCGGTCCCCGGGAGGGGCCGGCGCCGTCGTCGTTTCCAGAGCCCGGTCGAGGGGCGCTTCGGGTCGCGCGTCGCCGTCGTCCGACGGGCGACGAGCCCTCAGCCCAGCGCCCGCCGGATCGCCGCCCGCACCCGTTCCGGCACCTCGAAGGGCAGGAAGTGGGTCGTGCCCGGCACCGTCTCGACCGTGATTCCCGGACGGGGGCTGTCCGCCAGGGCGCAGGTGCTGCCGGTCTCGGCGCGCAGGATCTCCGCCGGGCAGGACAGGCGGGCGAGGGCGGCCCAGGGGTCGTGGCCCTGCGCCAGGTAGCTCGAGGCCTCCCAGGCACCGGTGCAGGCGAGCGTCACCCCGCCCGGGACCTCGCGAAAGCCGTCCGCGACGTAATCGGCGAGCGGCGCCTCCGGCCAGGTGCGGAACGCCCCCCGGCCGCGATAGGCCGCGAGCGCCGCCTCGCGGGACGGGAAGTCGCCGCGCCGCCGGAGTGCGCCCTCGGCGAGGCCGTGGTGGCCCTCGCCGCGGCGCTCGGGCGCCTGGATCACCGGATCGAGCAGGACGAGGCGGCGCACCCGGTCGGGCCGCTCGGCGGCGGCGAGCAGGGAGGCGGTGCCGCCCATCGAATGGCCGATGAGCACGAGCGGGCCGGTCTCCAGCCGGTCCAGCACGGCGATCAGGTCGTGCGTGACGTCCCACCAGTCGGTCCGCCCGGCGGGCTCGGCCGGCAGGGTCGAGCGGCCGTGGCCGCGCTGGTCGTAGGCCAGGATGGACCGGTCGGCGAGCGGCGCGACGAGGCTGCGATAGGTGCGGGCGTTGAAGCCGTTGGCGTGGAGCAGGATCGCGTCCGGTGGGCGATCCTCCGGCCCGAACGCGAGGGCGGCGAGATGCCCGCCGGAGGGGTCGCCGATCGCGAGGCTGCGCCGCACCAGGCCGTCGTCGGTCACTGCTTCACTCCCTTCGGCCGGGCGAGCGCGGTGCCGGCTGCGCCCAGGGCCATCAGCACGGCGGTGCCGAGGAAGACCGCCCGCATGCCGACATGCCCGCCGATGAAGCCGCCGAGCAGCGGTCCCACCACCTGCCCGACATATTGCGACGAGGTCGAGTAGCCCAGGACCGTTCCGGCGACCCGGTCGGGCACCGAGTGCCGGATCACGCTGGCGATGCAGGGCAGGAGCCCGCCGAGCGCCAGCCCCATCAGGAAGCGCAGGGCGACGAGCTGCCAGTCGTGCGTCACCAGGGCCTGGGGCACGAGCAGCAGGGCGCAGACCGTGAGGCTGCCGGTGATGACGGTCCAGGGGCCGATCCGGTCGGCGAGGCGCCCGAGCCGCGGCGCCGACAGGATGCTCCCGAGGGCGGTCGCCGACATGGCGAGCCCGGCGACCAGGGTGACCCGGGCCGGGTCCGGCGTCAGCTCGGCGACGTAGACGGTGATGATCGGCTCGATCGACATCACCGCCAGCATCAGGAGCATCCCGGTCGCCAGCATGGCGAGTGCCGGGCGCTTGTCGGGGATGGCGGCAAAGCCCGCCGATGCCCGCGCGGCCCGCGGCGGGCGCGGCGCCTCGCGGATCAGGAGAAGCGTCGCCAGGAAGGCGAGGAAGATCACTCCGCCGGCGGCGAAGAACGTCGCCCGGATGCCGATCAGCGGCGGCAGCACCCCGCCGACCAGCGGCCCGACGAGGTTGCCCGCCATGATGCCGGAGCCGAGCATGCCGAGCGCCCAGGCCGAGCGGTCCTTCGGGGTCTGCGTCGCCACCAGCACCGTCGAGCCCGAGGCGTAGCCGCCGAGCAGCCCCGCGAGCAGCCGCAGGCCGACGAGCTGCCAGACGTCGCCGGCAAGCCCGATCAGCGACATCGCCACCGCCATGCCGAGGCTCGCGCGGATCAGCATCAGCTTGCGGCCGTAGAGGTCGGCCAGCCGCCCCCAGAGCGGCGCCACCAGGGCGGCGCTGAAGAACGTCGCCCCGAAGGCGATGCCGGACCACTGCACGATGGCCGCCTGGTCCTTGACCCCGAGTTCCTCGACGTAGAGCGGCAGGAAGGGCAGCAGCAGCGTCATCGCCACGAGGGTGGTGAACGAGCCGAACACGCAGACCGCGAGGTTGCGCCGCCAATGGGCGTCCTCCGGCGCCTCGTCCCCGGGTGCCGCGCCGCCGTCGCGGGTCATCGCTTCTGTCCTCCCCCGTGCGGCCGATGGGCTCGCGCGCCGCGATCTTGGCTGAGAGGACGACCCTAGCCCCCTCCTCCTTCCGCGCGAACCCGCCTCGGACGCGCCCCGGCATGACGGGATGTCATGCCGGTGGCCGCCAGTCCGGCCAGGCCGAGACGCGGTGCACCAGCCGCCGGTCGCGCGCCTCCTCGCCGAACGGTGCCAGGATCCAGTCCCAGCTCCGCGGCGCGGGGCCCGGATCGATCCCGTAGAGCAGGTCCAGGCGCGCGATCGGCCGGCCGTCCCGGTCCTCCTCGGTCTCGTCGCGGTCGGTGACGAGGCAGATGCGGGCGGAGAGATCGGCCAGCGCCGCGAGATGCGCCGCCACGATGCGCTGCCCGAAGGCGTCGGGATCGGTAAAGGCCCCGAGCCGGCCCGCCGCCTCGAGCCGCGCGACCGGCAGGATCGGCAGCTGCGACAGGAGATTGGCCGAGATCACGAGGTCGGCCTCCCGGCAGACCGGCGGCAGGACCGGCCCGAAGGTCTCGCCGCGCCCGAGCCGCAGGTCGGCGGTGCCGCTGAGGTCGAAGATCAGCCGCACGACGTTGGCGTGGCGCCGCGCCCGCCACCGGCCGCGCCAGGGATGCACCGCGTCGACCAGCACCACCTGCCGGAACGCGGCGGCGAGCGCATCGATCGGCACGTCGTCGAGGAGGCCCGCGCCAAGCACCACGGCGGTCTCGCGCCGCGGCAGATCCGCCATCGCGGCCCGCACCGCATCCTTCGCCGCCGCGAGGTGGGGCGCCCAGGCGGCGCGGCAGCGCCGGGAGCGCGAGGCGAGCCGCACGCTGTCGCCGGCATGGCCGAGGCGCCGCGCCGCGAGCGTCGCCGGCTGGACGAGCCAGTGCAGGAGGTCGAGGAGCACTAAAGCCCCCCGGCCTCCACCACGAAGCGGGCCACCGCCTCGACGCCGTCGCCGTGGCGCAGCGAGGCGAAGACGTAGGGCCGCTGGCCCCGCATCCGCTTGGTGTCCTCCTCCATCACCCCGAGATCGGCGCCCACGAGCGGCGCGAGGTCGGTCTTGTTGATCACGAGGAGGTCCGACCGCGTGATGCCGGGCCCGCCCTTGCGCGGGATTTTTTCGCCCCCGGCCACGTCGATGACGTAGATCGTCAGGTCGGCGAGTTCCGGTGAGAAGGTGGCGGCGAGGTTGTCGCCGCCGGATTCGAGCAGCACGAGATCGAGGGCGGGAAAGCGCCGACGCATCTCCGCCACCGCCGCGAGGTTGATCGAGGCGTCCTCGCGGATCGCGGTGTGCGGGCAGCCGCCGGTCTCGACGCCCATGATCCGCTCCTCCGGCAGGGCGCCGGCCACGGTGAGGAGGCGGGCATCCTCCTTGGTGTAGATGTCGTTGGTGATGGCGCAGAGGTCGTAGCGCTCGCGCAGGGCCTTGCACAGGCCCTCCATCAGGGCGGTTTTGCCCGACCCGACCGGGCCGCCGATGCCGACCCGGAGAGGCCCGTGGCTGGAGCCCCGGCTGGATTGGGGGGCGTGGCTGGACGTCATGACGCTGTCGCTCTTCGAGAGGGGGCGGCCGGCGGGGCCGATGCCGGCTGATCGCAGGAAGCCTGCCAAGGTCAAGGTGCTGGTGCGGAAGGTGCCGTCACAGGATCGCGTCGATTCCCTTGTGGGCGGCGAGCGACAGCAGCTTGAGCGAGGCGCCGCCGGGCTTCGCGTCGCCGCGCTCCCACTTGCTGACGAGCGAGGTCGTGACGTTGAGCGCGCGAGCAAAGATCGCCTGGCTCATCTGGGCGCGCTCGCGAATCGCCCGGATCGCGTCGGGAGGCAGCGGCTCGACGGGTGTCAGGCAGGCCAGGTCGAACCGGCGCATGGTCGCCTTGTCGATGGCACCGACCGCCAGAAGATCGGTGGCGCCCTCGTGGAGCGCGCCGAGGAGGTCACTGCGATAGGTCTTTATCGGCATGCTCATCCGGTACCACCTTCCAGCCCTGCTGCCGCGCGAGGCGGTCGAATGCCTCGTCTGTCAGGCCGGCAAGGATTGCCGCGAAATCGCGCAGCGCATCCAGTTCGCCGGTCGTGACGGTCGCCCTCACGTTCTTCGGAAACATGTAGAGAAACACCGCTCGCTCGTTCCTCTTGTGGAAGAGGATGGTCCTGAAGCCGCCCGATCGACCTTGACCGGGTCGTGGAACGCGTTGCTTGATCAGGCAAAGCCCGAGATGGGCGTCGATCAATCCGCTTTCCGCACGCGCGACGGCGCTCGCCAGGACTGCGTCGTCGACACCCGCCTTGGCTGCGTCCTTCGAGAATCTCGGCAAGGCGAAAACCTGCACTCGACCCTCGTGGGGAACGGTCCGTGCCGGGCCGGCAGCGTCGCGAGGCTCACACGCCGCGCATTGCGCGGGTCCGAAACTATGGCAATGATTGCCATAGCCTCAAGTCGAAATCAGAGCTCGGCCTCAATACAGCCGCCCGCCGTTCGGCACCGCCCGCTCCGGCGTGATCAGCACCACGGCGCCGTCCCCGTCCGGCACGCCGAGGGTCAGGACCTCGGAGCGGACCGGGCCGACCTGGCGCGGCGGCAGGTTGACGACGCAGAGCACCTGCCGGCCGACGAGCGTCTCGGGGGTGTAGCGCACCGTCACCTGGGCGGAAGATTTCTTCAGGCCGAGCGCCGGGCCGAGATCGATCACGAGCCGGTAGGCCGGGCGGCGCGCCTGCGGGATCGGCGCCGCCTCGACGATGGTGCCGACCCGCACGTCGAGCTTCAGGAAGTCGTCGATGGCGATCGGGTCCGGCGGCTGGGTCTGGTCCATGGGATGCCCGGACTGTAGAAAAGGTTCGGTTCCCTAACCCAGCGGACGCGACACGGCGAGCCGCTTTACCCCACCGACATCGTCAGCGGCGGCTGCACCTCGGCCGGCAGCGGCGAGACGTAGCCTTCCGGCCCGGTCCGGGCCTTCAGGTCCGCCTTCGCGGCCTCGCGCAGGGACGCATCGGTGGCGAGCCGGGCGCCGAGGGCCGCCATGGCCTTGGCCACCTGCACCATCGCCTTGTGGGCGGCGGGCGTCTTGCCCTGCGCCACCACCTGCCAGGTGTGGAACGGGGTGCCGACCGCGACCGTCGGGGCGTGGGCCTGCACGGTGGGCACCACCCAACTCACGTCGCCGACATCGGTCGAGCCGATCGCCGGGTTGCGGTTCGCGTCGAGCGGCACCAGGAAGTCGGCCAGCGGCGCGTCGGTCGCGGGGAGCCCAATCGTGCGGTAGACGGCCGCGATGTCCTGCGGCGTCAGCGTGCCCCGGATCTCGCGGGCGAAGGCGCGGTCGGCCTCGTCGAAATGGGGGGCGCCCAGATCCTCCATCACCCCGTGCAGGGCCTCCTCCAGCGGCGTGTTGCCGACGAGGTTCGAGACCGCGCTGACGATGCGCATCTCGACGCGCGTCTCGGTCATCAGGGCCGCGCCCTCGGCGATCTTGCGCACCCGGGCGACGAGGTCGCGCATGCCGGGCAGGTCGCGGGCGCGGATCGAGTAGCGCACCCGGGCATGGGCCTGGACGACGTTGGGGGCGATGCCGCCGGTCTCGAGATAGGCGTAGTGCACCCGCGCGTCGCTCGGCATGTGCTCGCGCATGTAGTTCACGCCGACATTCATCAGCTCGACCGCATCGAGGGCCGAACGCCCGAGATGGGGGGCCGCCGCCGCGTGCGAGGCGCGGCCGGTGAACACGAAATCGGTCCGGGTGTTGGCGAGCGAGAGCGGCGGCGTGACCTCCCAGAAGCTCGACGGGTGCCAGGTGACGGCGGCGTCCGCATCTGAAAACAGCCCCTCGCGGACCATGAACGCCTTGGCGGCGCCGCCCTCCTCCGCCGGGCAGCCGTAATAGCGCACGCGGCCGGGGAGCCCCTGCTCGGCGAGCCAGTCCTTGAGGGCGGTGGCGGCAAGCAGTGCCGCGGAACCGAGCAGGTTGTGCCCGCATCCGTGGCCGTGGCCGCCCTGCTCGACGGGGGTATGGGCGGCGACGCCCGCCTCCTGGCTGAGCCCCGGCAGCGCATCGTACTCGCCGAGGAACGCGATGACGGGGCCGCCCTCCCCGGCCTCGCCGACGACCGCCGTCGGGATGCCGGCGGCGGCTTGCGTCACGCGAAAGCCCTGGTGGCGCAGCTCGGCGGCGTGCGCGGCGGCCGAGCGCTCCTCCGTGTAGCAGACCTCCGGCGTGCCCCAGACCTCGTCCGAGAGGGCGATCAGCCGGGCCTTGTGGGTGTCGACCTGGCGCCAGACGGCGTTGCGGTTGTCCATGGGGTTCACTCCCTCGCGGGCCCTGCGGCGGGCCGCCTTGCGGGCGAGCCTCATGCAGGCGGTGCGCCGGCTCAAGCCCGGTGGGAGCGGACGTGGCGCGCGAATTGCGAATGGCTGCCGCTTCGGAGCCCCGGTGGGTCTAACGGACCAACCGTCGAATGCCCTGGGGCAAAGGTTTTCAGTGGCTTGCGGACGGGGGCGGCGGGCGCGATGCTGCCTGTCAGTTTCTAGGCCAGCCAGAAGGGTGATCGTCCATGATCGAGCAGGACCTGCGCGCGCTGATCGGCGAGGTAAAGGACGGCAGCCTGTCGCGGCGCAGCTTCGTCGGCCGGATGCTGGCCCTCGGCCTCACCGCCCCGATGGCCGGGATGATGCTCGCTCAGAACGGCGTCGCCTTCGCGGCGAGCCCCTTGCGCGACGCCTACAAGCCGACGAAGGCCGGCGGCGGCGGGCCGCTGAAGCTGCTGTTCTGGCAGGCCGCCACCCTGATCAACCCGCATTTCGCGGTCGGCACCAAGGACCAGGAGGGCTCGCGCATCTTCTACGAGCCGCTGGCGGCCTGGGACGCCGACGGCAACCTCTTCCCGATCCTGGCCGCCGAGATCCCCTCGAAGGAGAATGGCGGCGTGGCGGCCGACGGCTACTCGGTCACCTGGAAACTGAAGCCGAACGTGAAGTGGCACGACGGCAAGCCCTTCACCGCCGACGACGTGGTGTTCACCGCCGAGTACGCCGCCAACCCGGCCACCGCCGCGGTGACCGGCGGCAGCTACATGAACGTCAAGGTCACGAAGGTCGATGACCTGACGGTGAAGCTCACCTTCAAGGAGCCGACCCCGTTCTGGGCCGATGCGTTCGTATCGAGCGCCGGGATGATCATCCCCAAGCACGTCTTCGCGGATTACAACGGCGACAAGTCCCGCGATGCGCCCGCCAACCTCGCGCCGGTCGGCACCGGCCCCTACAAGTTCGGCGAGTTCCGCCCCGGCGACATCCTGCGCGGCGTGCGCAACCCGGACTACCACGTCCCGAACCGGCCGTTCTTCGACTCGATCGAGATGAAGGGCGGCGGCGACGCGGTCTCGGCCGCCCGCGCCGTGCTCCAGACCGGCGAGTACGACTATGCCTGGAACATGCAGGTCGAGGACGAGATCCTCAAGCGGCTCGAGGCCGAGGGCAAGGGCCGGGTCAAGATGGATTACGGCGGCAACCTCGAATTCCTGCTGCTCAACGCCACCGATCCGAACACCGAGGTCGACGGCGAGCGCGCCTCGCTCAAGACCAAGCACCCGGCCTTCTCGGATCCGGCGGTGCGCAAGGCGATGAACCTGCTCGTCAACCGGGCGGCGATCCAGCAATTCATCTACGGCCGCACCGGCCGGGCCACCGCCAACGTGTTCAACGGCCCGGCGCCCTTCGTGTCGAAGGGCACCTCCTTCGCCTTCGAGCCCGACAAGGCGGCGCAGATCCTCGAGGACGCCGGCTGGAAGAAGGGCGGCGACGGCATCCGCGCCAAGGACGGCAAGAAGCTCAAATTCGTCTTCCAGACCTCGATCAACGCGCCGCGCCAAAAGACCCAGGCGATCATCAAGCAGGCCGCCCAGAAGGCCGGCATCGACATGGAGCTGAAGTCGGTTCCAGGGTCGGTGTTCTTTTCCTCGGATGTCGCAAACCCGGACACCTATCCGCATTTCTATGCCGACATGGAGATGTATACCTGGAACATGACGCAGGCCGATCCGGCGGTGTTCGCGCTCCAGTACGTTTCCTGGGAGGCCGCCACCAAGGCCAACAAGTGGCAGGGCCGCAACATCTGCCGGATGCAGAACCCGGACGTCGACGCCGCCTACAAGGCCGCGCAAAGCGAACTCGACCTCGTCAAGCGGGCCGCCCTGTTCGTCAAGATGAACGACCTGGTGGTGGCCGACTACGTCCTGCCGCTTCTCCACCGCGCCCAGGTCTCGGCGATCAACGGCAAGCTCGAGGCGCCGGCGAGCGGGTGGGACAACTCGCTGGCCTTCCTGGCCGAGTGGTACAAGCAGGCGTAACGAACCCCCGATGGGAGCCTATCTCCTCCGCCGCCTGCTGATCGCGATCCCGAGCCTGCTCGGGATCAGCCTCATCCTGTTCACCGTCCTGGCGCTCGCGCCCGGCGACCCGTTCGGGGAGCTGGCCACCAACCCCAACGTGCCGCCGGAGGTGCGCGAGGCCCTGCGGCTGAAATTCGGCCTCGATGACCCGATCCTGGTGCGCTACCTGCACTGGCTGACGGCGATGCTCCAGGGCGACTGGGGCTTCTCCTTCGCCAGCCGGGTCGACGTCGACGACCTGATCCTGCAACGCCTGCCCACGACCCTGTTCGTGGTCGGCTCGTCGCAGGTGCTGGCGCTGCTGATCGCCGTGCCGGTCGGCATCCTGGCGGCGATCCGGCCCTACTCGGTCTTCGACCAGGTGGCGAACACGCTCGCCTTCATCGGCTTCTCGCTGCCGACCTTCTTCACCGGTCTGCTGTTCATCCTGCTCTTCAGCCTGACGCTGGACTGGCTGCCCTTCGTCTACCAGGCCGACATCTCGGCCACCGGCTGGCGCTGGGCCTGGGAGCACGTCCGGCAGGCGATCATGCCGGTCTGCGTGCTGGGCTTCTTCCAGGCAGCCTCCTACACCCGCTACGTCCGCGCCTCGGTGCTCGACGTGGCCCGCCTCGACTACGTCACCACCGCCCGGGCCAAGGGCCTGTCGGACGGCACCGTCACGGTCCGGCACATCGCCCGCAACGCGCTGATCCCGGTCGTGACGCTCGTGGCGCTCCAGATCCCGGCGGTGTTCGGCGGCGCCATCGTCACCGAGCAGATCTTCCGGATCCCCGGAATCGGCTCCCTCCTCATCAACGCGATGCTCGCCAACGACACGCCGGTGGTGATGGCCGTCACCTTCGTGTTCGCCTGCCTCGTCGTCCTGTTCAACCTCGTCGCGGACCTCCTCTATGGCTGGCTCGACCCTCGCATCTCCTACCGCTGAGGCGGCCGCCCCGGCGCCGCCGGCGGTCTCGGGGCGGGACACCTGGCGGCGCTTCCGCCGCCACCGCCTCGCGGTCGTCAGCGTCGGGGTGCTGGGCTTCCTGGTGCTGGCGGTCGTCCTCGGCGGCTGGGTCTGGCCGGTGGCGATCGACGAGATCGACTTCGCGGCGACACTCCAGGGCCCGTCCTGGGCCCATCCTCTCGGCACCGACGACCTCGGCCAGGATCTCCTGGCCCGCATGATCTATGGCGGGCGGATCTCGCTGGCGGTGGGGTTTGCCGCGATGATCGTCGCGACCGTCGTCGGCGTCGTGGTCGGCGCGCTCGCCGGCATGTCGCGGCGCTTCCTCGACCCGTTCCTGATGTGGCTGACCGACCTGTTCCTGTCACTGCCGCAGCTGCCGCTGCTGCTGCTCATCATCTACCTCTTCCGGGACCAGCTGAAGCAGGCCTTCGGGGTCGAGGGCGGCGTCTTCGTGATGATCGTCGCGGTGATCGGCGGCCTGCGCTGGATGCCGGTGGCGCGCCTCGTGCGGGCGCAGTTCCTGAGCCTGCGCGAGAAGGAGTTCGTCGAGGCCGCGCGCTCTCAAGGAGCCACCGCCTGGCACCTCGTCACCCGCCACATCCTGCCGAACGCCATCGGCCCGGTGATCGTCGCGGCGACGATCGAGGTCTCGTCCGCGATCATCGCCGAATCGACCCTGTCGTTTCTCGGTCTCGGCTTCCCGCCCGACATCCCGACCTGGGGCCGGCTCCTCTACGACGCCAAGGACCACCTCGACGTGGCGCCGCACTGGGCGCTGTTTCCGGGCGCCGCGATCTTCCTGACCGTCCTGTCGATCAACTTCATCGGCGACGGCTTGCGCGACGCGCTCGATCCGCGGCGGGTGTTGTGACGGCAGGCTTCGCCTGGATTCCCACCCTGGACCTCATCCTGAGGTGCTGGGCGATCGCAGATCGCGCAGCCTCGAAGGAGGCCTCCAGATCCCTCGGAGACCACTGGAGGTCTCCTTCGAGGCTCGCTCCGCTCGCACCTCAGGATGAGGTCGCGGGTGGGAGAGTGTGTGAGCAGGGTAGCCCACGATGACCACCCCGATCCTCTCGGTCCAGGACCTCACCGTCGCGTTCCGCTCCGAGCAGGCCTGGCGCCCGGTGGTGCACGGCGTCTCGTTCGACATCGGCCCCAAGGAGACCGTCGCCCTCGTGGGCGAATCGGGCTCCGGCAAGAGCGTCACGGCGATGTCGATCATGCGGCTCACGCCCCGCGACGCGACCCGCACCGGCGGCCGGGTGCTGCTCGAGGGCCGCGACCTCCTGCGCCTTCCCGACGCCGAGATGCGGCGCATCCGCGGCGACGACGTCGCGATGATCTTCCAGGAGCCGATGACGAGCCTGAACCCGGTGCTCACCGTCGGCTTCCAGATCGGCGAGGCGCTGCGGCTCCACCGCGGCATGTCGCATGGAGAGGCCGAGGCCGAGACCGTGCGGCTGTTCGACAAGGTCCGCATCCCGGCCGCCGCCTCGCGGGTGCACGATTACCCGCACCGCTTCTCCGGCGGCATGCGCCAGCGGGTGATGATCGCGATGGCGCTCGCCTGCCGGCCCAAGCTCCTCATCGCCGACGAGCCGACGACGGCGCTCGACGTGACGATCCAGGCCCAGATCCTCGACCTCATCAAGCTCCTCCAGGAGGAGGAAGGGATGTCGGTCCTGTTCATCACCCACGACATGGGGGTGGTGGCCGAGATCGCCGACCGCACCGTGGTGATGGTCGACGGCCGCGCCGTCGAGACGGGGGCCACCGAGCAGATCTTCCGCCGCCCGGCCCATCCCTACAGCCGGGCGCTCCTCGCCGCCGTGCCCCGCCTCGGGGCGATGCAGGGCACCACCCGCCCGGCCCGGTTCGAGATCGTCGACCGCGCCACCGGCGAGCTGGAGGCGGCTCCGCCGCTTCCCGACACCGTGCGCGAGGGCGAGCGCCCGGTGCTGGAGGTGAAGGGGCTCACCACCCGCTTCGACATCCGCGGCGGCCTGCTCTCGCGGGTGCGCGGCCGGGTCCACGCGGTCGAGGACGTGTCCTTCGCGGTGCGGGCGGGCGAGACCCTGGCCCTCGTCGGCGAATCGGGCTGCGGCAAGTCCACCACCGGCCGCTCGGTGCTGCGGCTGATCGAGCCGGTCGCCGGCTCGGTCCTCCTCGACGGCGAGGACGTGCTCGGCCTGTCTCCCGCCGCCCTGCGTGCCTGCCGCCGGCGGATGCAGATGATCTTCCAGGACCCCTTCGCCAGCCTTGATCCGCGGATGAGCGTGGGGGCGGCCATCGCCGAGCCGCTGCTGATCAACCGTCTCTGCTCGCGCGCGCAGGCGCGTGCGCGCGCCGCCGACCTCCTGCGCCGGGTCGGCCTCAAGCCCGAGATGGCGAGCCGCTTCCCGCACGAATTCTCCGGCGGCCAGCGCCAGCGCATCTGCATCGCCCGCACGCTGGCGCTGGAACCCCGGCTGATCGTGGCCGACGAGTCGGTCTCGGCCCTCGACGTCTCGGTGAAGGCGCAGGTGGTGAACCTGATGCTCGACCTGCAGGCTGCGCTGGGTCTGGCCTACCTGTTCATCTCGCACGACATGGCGGTGGTGGAGCGCGTCAGCCACCGGGTCGCCGTGATGTATCTCGGCGAGATCGTCGAGATCGGCCCCCGGGCGGCGATCTTCGGCGCACCCCAGCACCCCTATACGAAGAAGCTGATGGCCGCCGTGCCGGTGCCCGATCCGGGCCGGCGCCGCCAGCTCCACGCCGTGCGCAGCGACGAGATCAAGAGCCCGATCCGCCCGGTCGACTACGTGCCGCCCGAGCGGATCTACCGCGAGGTCTCGCCCGGCCACGTCGTCCAGGTCTGGGGCCCCGAATGGGAGGCCCCGGGCGCCATGGCGGCGGTGGCCTGACGCCCGGGTCGCACCGGGCGTCAGAACGCCAGCTTCATCCCGCCGACGACGCTGCGCGGCGCTCCGGCGAAGATCGAGCCGGTGGTGGTGGCGAGCACCCCCGCCCCGTTCTGCAGCCCGGTCGCCGCGCTGATCGAGTTCGCCAGCGGCTGGGCCGAGGCGATATAGGTCGTGTCGAGGATGTTGCGCACCTCGACGTAGAGGCTGAGGCGCTTGGCGTAGGACCCGACGAGATCGGTGTCGTAGTGGACGTTGGCGTTGAGGAGCGCGTAGCCCGGCGCCTTCAGCTGGTTGGCGTTGTCGAGGAAGAAGCCGTCCTGGTAGACCGCCTCGACGAAGGCGCCGAGCCCTTTCAGCGGCCCCGTCGGCTGGTCGTAACCGATCCGGGCGAGGAGCTGGTGGGCCGGCACCCCCGGGATCAGGCGCCCGGCCCGGTCGAACCGCGCCGTCAGGCTGCCGGCGCTCAGCTGCTCGACGTAGCGGGTATAGAACTGGTCGTTGAGGCCGTAGGCGGCGGTGGCCCGCCAGCCGGGCGAGAACGCCCACTCGGCCCCCGCCTCGATGCCGCGATGCTCGGAGGCCGGGGCGTTGAAGGTGTAGCTCAGGAGGCCCGCCCCCGGCGATTGGGTGACGAACTCGTTGCGAAAGAACTCGTAGAAGCCGGTCAGGCTGAGGCGCAGCTCCGGCAGCGGCGACCAGTCGACCCCGAGGTCGAATCCGAGGTTGGTCTGGGTGCGCAGGTCGGTGTTGTTGCCCGGCACGCCGGCCGGGGTGACGAAGAGCTGGCTCGCCGCCGGGGTGGCGTAGCCGGTGGCGACCCGCCCGCGGAAGGCCAGGGTGTCGTCGGGCCGGTAGACCAGCGCCAGTTCCGGCGCGACGTTGAGGAAGCTGCGGTCGATGTCGGCCGCCATCCGGGTCGTGCCGGCGGCCGAGTAGGCGTAGGTCAGGGTGCGGCCGGTGAGCCAGGTGTTCTCGGCCGAGACGCCGAGCACGCCGGTCCACCGCTCCGACAGCGCGACCTCGGCCCGCGCCCGGCCGCCGAGATTCGACTGCGCCGCCTCCTGGTTGCTCGCGAGCGCGCCGAGGCGCGGCCCGAGATAGGGCGCCCGGTTGAACAGCGAGATGTGGTTGTCGATGGCGCTGTAGGAGAGCGCCGCGTAGCCCACCGTCGGCAGGCCGAACACTTCGCCGCGATGGGTGATGTCCGACAGGACGTTGTAGGACGGATAGCTGCCGCGCGAGGAGGTCGTGTAGAATGGCTGGTTGAAGTTGCGCTCGTCGAAGCCGACCTGCGTGCGCCAGGTCGTATTTGCGTCGATGTCGTGCTCCCAGCGCGCCGCGATGATCGTGCGCCGGTCGTTGCGGCCGAAGGCCCCCTCGGAGGCCGTCACCGGCACGGTGGCGCCGAAGGCGCCGTTCTGCAGGAGGTTGACGGTGGTGCAGCCGGGCGCCGCCGTGGCGGCGCTGGTGCAGCCGCGCTGGTAGGGGTTGATCCGGTACTGCGCCAGGGACGAGCGGGCGGGAAGGTCGGCCTCGAGCGTGTTGTTGATCACCTTGAGGGTGAAGCGGTTGTCCGGGCTGGGCGTGTAGCTCGCCAGGAGGTTCACCGTCTGGGTGTCGGCGCTGGAGTGGTCCTGATAGCCGCTGCTGCGAAAATCGCTGGCGAACAGGCTGACCTCGTAGGGCCCGCTCACGCCCCCGACCGTGAAGTAGTTGCTCAGCGTGCCGAAGCTGCCCGCATCGATCCCGACCTCGTAGCCGTCGATCTCGCGCCCGGTGCGGGTGCGGAACGCGATCGCCCCGCCGGTGGCGTAGTTGCCGAACAGGGACGATTGCGGCCCGCGGAAGACGTCGATGCGCGAATAGGCCCGCGGATCGGTGATGTCGAAGCGCGAGGCGCCGTCGGGCTGGGTGACGACGAAGCCGTCCTCCAGGACCACCATGTTCTTGATCACGCCGGTCGAGCGGGCGTTGTTGCCGCGGATCGACACCACCACGTCGCGCGGTCCGTTGCCCCGGCGCACGGTGACGCCGGGACTGTTGACGAGCACCTGCGCGACGCTAGTCGCCGGCCGGTTGGCGATCACGCCCTGCCGCCCGATGGCGGTCACGACCTCGCCGACCGGGCGCTCGATCACGCTCGGGGCGGAGCCCGGCGGCGCCGCGACCCCGAAGGCCGGTCTCGCGACCTGACCTGGACCCGGACTTGGACTCGAACCTGGCACCGGCGCCGCACCCGCGACCGAGATCTCGTCGAGGGCGATGGTCTCCTGGGCGGCGGCGGCATGGGAATGGGCGGTCGTCGGGACGGCGGCGAGCAGGAAGGCGAGCGCGCGGGGGCGCAGGCCGGCACCGGGACGGGACGGCATGGACGGGATCTCAACGAAACGGGTGCGGGAGCGCGGCGCGGTCGCGCCGGCGTCGGATCAGGCGGCGGCGGGGTGCCGGAGGGTGCGGCGCAGGCCGGCGATCGCGGCGTCGAGGACGATCATCGCCAGGATCGCCAGCCCGGTCAGGGGGAAGACGATCCCGAGCGCGACGACGATCCCGGTGACCCCGGCGACGACCCGTCGGTCCCCGGGCCAGGGCGGCACGCCGAGGCGCCCGGCGGGGCGGCGCTTCCACCACATCACCGCGGCGCTCACCGCGAGCAGGAGCGTGGCGAGGCAGAAGGCCAGCATCAGGAGCTGGTTGACCCGCCCCGCGAACTCGCCCTTGTGCAGCCCGATCCCGTACTGGATGCCCCGCCCGACGAGGCCGATATCGCGAAACCGCACGTCGACCAGCGGCTTGCCGCTATACTGGTCGAGGGTGATCATCCGCTGGCGCGTGACGTCGCGCGGATAGGCGGCGGCCGCGTAGACCCCGGTCGGGCCCTCCGGCAGGGCGAGCTCGTAGCCTGCCGGCATCCCGAGCCCGGTCACGATCTCGATCGCCCGGTCGATGCCGATCGGGACCCCGTCCTGTGCAGGGGAGCGCGGCAGCGGCGCGTCCTCCAGCGCCCAGCCCGTCGTGTCGAGGACCTCGCCCATCGGCACCGCCGAGACCGGCACCCCGGCCCAGAGCGCATCGGGCTGGCCGAGCCCGGCCCGATTCGAGATCGCCCGGACCTGGTCGCCCCACAGGATCGACCACGGCAGGCCGGTCGCGGCGAGGAAGAACAGGCCCGCCCCGGCGACGAAGCCCGTGACCGCGTGCAGGTCGCGCCACCACACCCGCCGCCGCGGCGTGCCGCGTACGCTGACGACCCCACCGCCCTGCCCGCGCGGCCACCACAGGTAGATCCCGCTCAGGACCAGGATCACCGTGAAGCCGGCCACGACCTCGATCAGCGCGTTCGCCACCGGGCCGAAATACGCGAGGCTGTGCAGCCGGCGCACCACCATCATCGCCTCGGCGTCGCGCCCCACCCGGTCGAGCACCGCGCCGTCATAGGGGTCGAGGTAGACGAGCGTCCTGCCCTGCGGCCCGGCCATCGTGACGACCGCCGCCCGGTCGGGGGCGTCCGGGCTCGCATAGGTCTTGGGCGCGGCATCCGGCACCGCCTCGGCAGCGATGAAGACCAGCCGTTCGGGCGAGAGCGGCGGCGTCGCCCGCACCGCCACCACCGTCCGGTAGGAGAACAGCGTGCGGTTGATCTCGTCCTTGAACAGGTAGACCGAGCCGGTGACCGACAGGAGGATCAGGAACGGCAGGCAGAGGAGGCCGGCGTAGAAGTGCCAGCGCCAGACCGCGCGATGGAGCGCGTCGCGCAAGGGCGCGCTCGGACGAGGCACGCCGCGCGGGGGCGCTCGCCCCGTGACCGGGGCGGCGGAGGAAACGGACATGGGGCAGGAATCCGGACAGGCTGCGATCGATGGCGACGACGGATCGATCAGGCCTGCGGCGGTCCCCTCGGGCTGGCGGCGCGGTCGGGCGGGGCCCGGACCGGGTTCTCGTCGGCGGCGGGCGGGACGCGGACGGGCGGAGGCAGGCCGTCCCAGGCGAACCCGAACGCCAGCAGGACCGGGACCGCGAGGGCGACGTGGTGGGCCGCGACGCAGCAGGCCAGGGCGCAGCGGATGCCGGTCTGCGGGGAGCCGTCCGCCGCATCGTGCTGGCAGATCACGGCCCCCGGGGCGGCCACCGCCGGGGTCGGGGCGAGCGCGCCGAGCAGGACGTGCAGGCACAGCGCGTAGAGCGCGACCACCGCGATGGTCGCGCGGACGATCGGCCGTTGTGGCGAAGCCCTGCGCATGAGGGTCGGTTAGGCCCTGCAGCCCCGGGGCGTCAATGGCGAAGGTCGGACCGGGCGTGGATTTCGGGATGCAGGGGCATGCCGGGCGTGGCAGGCGTCGGCGCATCGGTTCCGGTGCGGCAGGATTTCCGGCGTTACGGGCGTCGTCTCCTCCCGGTTCGACACCTTCTTCGTCACGGGTTCCGGCTTTCCGAGCGCCGTCGAGGTGCTGTTCATCAGTCGTTGGGGCACGATTGGTCCGCTCGTGATCGACCCAGTTCTACCGATCCAAGCCCCTTCCCCTGCGGCTTTTGGCTATAACAATCCTCGAGATTAATCCACGATTAACCATGATCTGCGACGCTCCCGGGCATCATCGCGGGGTGACCCGGCTTGGGACGACGGGACGGACGTCATGGGGATCGATTTCTTCGCCAGCGAACGCGCGGCTCGGCGGGGCGACCTCGAGAACGGCGCGACGCCGGAAGTCCATCCGCACCTCGCGATCCTCGTCCGGTCGGTCGTCGAGCGGACCGCGCGGGACGGCCTGTCGCCGGTCGATGCCGGCGCCCCGCCCCGGGACTGGGACCGGCTGATCGCCCATGTGCGGGCTGCGGCCGACGAGGCCGAAGCGACCGAGGCGGAGATCCGGCGACGCCAGGCCCAGGCCCGGAGCCTGCTGCGCAGCGCACACAGAAGGCTCGATGAGGCGCAACTCTACATCGTGGCGGCTGAGGACCGGGCACAGGCAGCCCAGAGCCGCGCCGCCGCCCTGATTGCGGCCGCCGAGGAGCGGGCGCACCAGGCTGAGGACGCGGCTCGCAGCGCCCTGGCTTGGCTGCAGCGCACGGACCGCCCCGAGACGGCCGCTACCGCCTCCCCGCCGGTCCTCCGGGCCCGTCGCCCCGGCTGAGCCGACGAGGCGTCGGCCCGCCACGCATCGCGCGGCATGACAGGGTGTGCCGTTCATGAGGATCGCCGACGCGCGAACCCTCCTCCTCTGTGGGGGAGGAATGGAGCCCGCGTCAGAATGGTTTGGGAGAGGGGCGGCGCGCCGCTCCTTCCGAGGACACGCTTCGGAACAATTCAGTCTGATTGCGAAGCGGCGTCCGTCCCCTCTCCACTCCCAGTAAGAGTGATTCGCCCCCCTGCGGGGCTGCCTCCCCCGCAGGGGGTGAGGGTTGATGCACGGCGGCCGTCGCGGCCGCGCACGTGCAGCTTTCCGTGTCGCGTATTATGGGCAGGCCGATATCTCGTCCGCCCGAACCCTCGTCTCGTCGCGGATCTGGCGCGCAGTCCGTTCAGAGCCTGTTTGGCTTGAGCAGGAAGTTTTTTTCCTACTCTAGACCTCATCCTGAGGTGTCAGTCCATCGAAGATGGCCCGACCTCGAAGGAGGGCTCCAGGGATCACTGCGCTCGCTGGAGGCCTCCTTCGAGGTCAGTCGATTTTTAATCAACTGACATCTCAGGATGAGGTTGCGTGTGGGAGAAAATATTATCCGTTGATATACTGATCGTCTCGAGCGAGATGTCAGATTATATTCAAATAATTGACATAATCTATAATATCAGAGGCCTCATCCTGAGGCGTTGGCGATCGAAGATCGACTGATCTCGAAGGAGGGCTCCAGACATCTCCGAGATCGCTGGATCCATCCTTCGAGGCTCAGCGATCTATGATCGCCAGCACCTCAGGTTGAGGCGGAGGGTAGGAAGGAAAATCCCCTCGCGATCGTGTCGTCGCAAGTCAAACAGGCCGCTCAGTACCCCCGCGCCACGTCGACCGCCGCCGGAATCCGTCCGGTCGCCCGATAGGCCCGTACGTTGCCGGCGACGACCGCCGCGGCGCTGCCCGGGGTGGTCGGCCCCGAGATGTGCGGCAGGACGGTCACGCCCGGATGGCGCCACAGCGCCGAATCCGGCGGCAGCGGCTCGACCGGGAAGACGTCCAGCACCGCGTGCGACACCCGGCCCGCATCGAGGGCGGCGATCAGCGCCTCGGTCTCGACGATCGCCCCGCGGCCGAAATTGATCAGTCCCGCCCCGGGCTTCATCGCGGCGAAGCGACCGGCATCGAGGAGGCCGCGCGTCTCCCCGGTGAGCGGCAGCAGGCAGACGACGATGTCGCTCGCCGCGAGCAGGCCGGCCAGTCCGTCCGGCCCGGAGAATCCCGTCACGCCCACCGGGACGGGCTTGGGCGCGCGGCTCCAGGCCGCGACCGGGAACCCCGCCTGGACCAGCCGTTCCGCCGCCGCGCTCCCGAGCGCCCCGAGGCCGAGGAGCCCGACCCCGACCTCGCCCGGCGGCCGGTAGGGCAGCTGGCGCCAAGTCGCGGCCTCCTGCTGGCGCCGGTAGGCCGGCATGTCGCGCTGGAGGTAGTAGGTCCAGGCCAGCACCGCCTCCGCCATGGTGCGGGCGAGCTCGGGGTCGACCAGGCGCACGATCGGCGCGCTCCCCGTCCCGAGGTCGCGCACCAGGCGCTCGACCCCCGCCCATAGGCTGTGGATCCAGGCAAGGTTCGGCAGCAGCGCCACCTCGGCGGGGTCGGGATTGGCCACGACGGCGATCCGCACCGCCGCGCGCTCGGCCGGCGTCAGGGTACGGAACGGCCGGAAGGTTTCCTCGGGAAGAGCGGTCGCGAGGGCGGCGAGGAACTCGGCCTCCTCGTCGGGATCGAGGTTGCCCAGGAAGGCGATCGGCTCGGACATCGGGGCTCCTCCGTCAGCGGCCGAGGACGGCGGAGAGCCGCGCCACCGCCTCCCGGGCGAGGCCGGGGCTGATGGCGAAGCAGAGGCGGATGAAGCCCTCGCCCTCCGGGCCGAAGGCGGTGCCGGGCGCCACGCCGACCTTGGCCTCGGCCAGGAGCCGGAAGGCGATGGCGAGGCTGGTCTCGTCCGGCCGCGGGGTGCCGGGGCCCGCGACCCGGGCCATCAGGTAGAAGGCGCCCTCCGGCACCGACACGGTGACGCCGGGCAGCCGCGACAGCCCCTCGACCAGGATCTCGCGGCTCTCGGCGCAGCGGCCGACCATCTGTCGGATGAAGCCGTCGCCCTCCTCGAGCGCCGTGACGGCGGCGTGCTGGATGAAGGTCGGGATCGAGGTGGTGTTGTACTGGCCGAGCTTGGCGAAGGTGGGGGCGAGGCCGCGCGGGGCGATCAGCCAGCCGGCGCGCCAGCCGGTCATCGCCCAGTTCTTCGAGAAGGTGTTGGTGACGATCAGCCGGTCGTCCTCGGTGCAGATCTGCAGGAAGGACGGCGCGATGGCGTTGCCGTAGGCGAAGTGGGCGTAGACCTCGTCGGCGACGATCCACAGCCCCCGCGCCCGGGCGAGGTCGCGAAGGGCCTTCATCTCGTCGAGCGGCATGATCCAGCCGGTCGGGTTCGAGGGCGAGTTGACCACGATGGCGCGGGTGCGCGGGGTGAGGGCGGCCTCGATGTCGGCGAGCGGCAGGGCGAAGCGCCCGTCCGCTTGCACCCGGTACGGCACCGTCACCGGCACGCCGCCGGTGATGCGCACGGCCTCGGCCAGGTTCGGCCAGGCCGGCGAGGGAATGACGATCTCGTCGCCGGGCTCCAGCAGCGCCTGAGCCGCCTGCATGATGGCGTTCATGCCGCCGGCCGTCACGGCGAAGCGCTCCGCCGGCACGTCCACGCCCCAGTGCCGGGCGTGGTAGGCGCTCAGCGCCTCGCGCAGGCGCGGCAGGCCGAGCGAGGTGGCGTAGCGGGTGTGCCCGGCCAGCATCGCCCTGTGGGCGGCCTCGACGATGAAGGGCGGCGTCGGCAAATCCCCCTCGCCGATCCACAGCTTGACCACCTCGGGGTCGTCCCGGCCCCGGTCGGCGACGAGGCCGATCTGGCTCGTGCCGATGCCCTGCATCCGCGGCGACAGGGTGCCGGCGAGGTCCGGCGGCGTGGCGGTCTCCGCGTGGGTCATCGGCGGCTCGTGCCCTCGTTGGTTCAAGCGTGTCGGTGACCCTTCCATAGCACCGGCGACGCGGCGCGGGAGCCGCGTCCCGCGCATACATCGCGGTGGACCCGGGCCGTTCCGCCGCTACAACATGCCAAGAACGAACAAGCGCAAGAACGACCACCCGGAGGAACAGCGCGTGACGGTCAATCGCAGAACGGCCCTGGCGGGCGTCTCCCTGGCGGCGGCGGCCCTCGCGCCGGGCGCGGCCCGTGCCCAAGGCGCGGCGCCGAAGACCTACGTCCTCGTCCACGGCGCCTATGGCGGCGGCTGGATCTGGCGCGACGTGGCGGCGGGCCTTCGCGGCCGCGGGCACCGGGTCTACACGCCGACGCAGACCGGGCTCGGCGAGCGCAGCCACCTGCTCTCGCGCCAGATCACGGTCGACACCCATATCGACGACGTGGCGAGCGTCTTCGCCTTCGAGGACCTGCGCGACGTCGTGCTGGTCGGGCATTCCTACGGCGGCATGGCGGTGACCGGCGTCGCCGACCGCCTGACCGACCGCATCCGCCACGTCGTCTACCTCGATGCGCTGATCCCGGAGAACGGCGACACGGCCTTCACGATCCTGCCCGCCGGCATGGCCGATACGCGCCGCAAGGTGGCGCAGGAGCAGGGGGCGGGCGTGGCCCTGCCGGTGCCCGGCCCGGAGGCCTTTCCGATTCCGGCGGGACCGGCCAAGGACTGGTTCATGCAGCGGCTGCGGCCGCACCCGATCGGCACCTACGAGAGCCCGGTGCGCCTCGCGAAACCCGCCGGCGCCGGCCTGCCGGTGACCTACGTCGCCTACACCAGCCCGGCGCTCGCCGCGATCGAGCCGAGCCGGCAGCGGGCCAAGGCCAAGTCCGGCTGGACCTACCGCGAACTGGCGGTGCCGCACGACGTCGAGGTGCCGAACCCCGAGACGGTCGTCGAGCTCCTGGCGGGGATCGGCTAGGGCCGCCTTCCCCTCTCGCCGAAGGCCCCCACGGGGGCGGGCGGGATGGAGGCGTCGCCCGGTCCGTCGACCGGGCGTTCCTCTTCGTCACGATGTGGCGCATCCGGGCGCGCTCGCCCGGATGCGAACGGGCGGGAATCCCGCGGGCGCGCTCAGCGCCCCGGACCGACCACTTCCGGCATCGTCACCGGCACCGGCACCACCGCCGGGCCCGAGGCGCCGGAGGCCAGGGTGTTGATCGTGCCGGTCTTCGGCGCCGTGGCGGTCGCGTTGGCCGCGGCGGGCGCGGCTTCGTGGGCGTGGCCCGCGGACGAGCGGCCGAGCAGGTCGGGCGGGGTCTGCCACACGAAGGCGTCGAGGCGGCCGCTCACCGGGGAGACCGGGGCCCAGCGGTCGGAGACCAGGCCGTCGGCGCACCAGGCCGGATCGCGCGCGGCACGGACCGCGCGGGCCTGCCACTCGCGGGCCTTGCCGGAGGTCGCGCCGTGCTCGGCCTCCTCGATCTCGGCCATCGTCTCGTAGGCGCGCGCGGTCGGCTGGTCGGCGAGCAGCGGGCTGAGCACGTCGCGGGCCCGGGCGAATTCGCGGGCGTCGAGCGCCGCGCGGGCGATGGCGAAGCGCGATTCCGGATGCCAGGACGAGATCCGGGCCAGCGTCTCGGCGCGGGCGAGGCGGTCGCGGCTCGAATCGCCGGTGCGCAGGTCGAGATAGACCCGGGCGAGCTCCGGGTGCGGGGCCGCGCGCCAGGCCGCCTCGACCACCCGGGCGCCGCGCTTGAGGTCGCCGCGGCGGGCGAACAGCCGCCCGGCGAGGGCTGCGGCCGGCACCAGGTCGGGGGCGAGCTTCACCGCCTCGCGGGCCTGGGCGAGCGCGCGCTCGGGGTCGCCGGCCTCGAGGTCGAGGGCGCTGGCGGTGAGCAGCACGGCGCGCTGGCGGCGCATCGCCGCCTTGTCGGAGAGGCCGAGCGCGGCGCGGCGCGACACGGTGTCGAGGGCGCCGGACCAGTCGCGGTCGGCGCACTGGCTCTCCATCACGGCCTCGTTGGCCCAGGTGACGCTCGGGGCGAGGCGCGACGCCTCGATGGCGTAGGCGCGGGCCGTGGCCTCGTCGTCCTGGCGCCGGGCCTCGACGAACAGGCCGCGCAGGCCGAGCACCCGGGTCTCGGGATCGTCGACCATGCGCTGGAAGGCGCGCTCGGCCCCGGCGCGGTCGCCCGAGATCTGGGCGGCCTGGGCGGTCAGCAGCAGGGCGAGCGGCTCGTTGCCGAGCAGGCGCTCGGCCTCGCCGGCGTGGCGGCGCGCCGCCACCGGATCGCCGGAACCCACCGCCACCATGCCGCGCGAGAGCGCGTTGTAGCCGCGGGCCTGACGCCGGCGCCGGCTCGACAGGGTCAGCCGCTCGGGCAGGTTCAGGATGCCGCGGGCGAAGGCCCAGATGAAGCCGAGCACCACGGCGAGCACCATGACGCCGACGAGGGCCGCCGCGAGGCTGGTCGCCAGCTCGTAGCCGCCCCAGGTCACGGTGACCACGCCGGGCCGGTCGGCGAGCCAGACCGCCCCGTAGGCGGCGACGGCGAGAAGTGCCACGAAGGCGAGTGCGCGCCACATCGGTCCATCAACTCCAGAAAGCCGCGCTGCCGCACCGGGCGCGCGAGGGGGCGTCGATCGAGCCCCGGGAGGTTGCTTCCCGCGGCCGCCCGGGCAGGCGGCCGCACTGCGTCAGGTGGTCAGCGGGTCGCCGGACCCTGGATCGCCGCGAAGGCGGCGGCGAGCCGGGCCCGCGCGGCCTCGCCGGCCGCGGCCCGGGCCTTCAGGCGCTGGCCGACATCGCCGGCTTCCTGGCGGGTCTGCTCCGGCAGGGCGTCGAAGGCCTTGGCGGCCTCCGACACCGCGCCGCGGGCCAGCGCGTCCTGGACCTTGGCCACCCCGGCCTCGGTCGGGTCGGCGGGGGTGCCCGCCGTCGGGGCCGCGCCCTCGCTGCCGACCTTGCGCACCGAGACGATCGACTCGGCCATGCTGGTCAGCCGGTCGGTGATGCTGCCGCGCTCCGCCACCGCCTTCTGCCGGGCGGCGAGCGCCGCGGCGTTCAGCTTGGCGGCGACGGGCTGGAAGCTCTGGGCGAGCGAGGCCGCGGTCGGAGCGCCGCTCTGGGCGAAGGGCTCGAGCGGCGCGAGAGCCCCGGCCTGGCCGGGATCGAGCTGCTTGAGGGTGGCGAGCGCGTCGGCATAGGGCGCCCCGGAGGCGAGCGCGCTGGCGATGCGGTCGGCGGCGACGACCCGGAGCGCCGCCTGGACGGTGCCGGCCTCGGCCCGGCCCTCGACCGACTTCGCCAGCTCGGCGAGGCGCTGGTCGACGGTCTTGGTGCGGGCGTCGAGCGCCTGCTGCAGCCCCTCGGCCCGCTGGTCGGCGGCCTTGGCCCGGGTGTCGAGGGCCTGGCGCAGCTCGTCGATGCGCTGGCCCAGCGCCTTGTCGGCCTGCTCCTCGGCGGCCGTGCGGGTGCCGAGATCGGCCTGGAGCGCCTTCAGGCCCTTGTCGAGCCCGTCGAGGCGCCCGCGCAGGTCCGCGCCGTCGTTCCGGCCCTGGAGCGCCGTCACCGCCTGGGCGAGGCCGTCGACGCGCTGGCGCAGGCCGGCATCGCCGCCGCTGCGGCCCTGGAGGTCGGCAAGTTGCTTCTCGATGCCCTGGAGGCGGGCCGGATCGATGCCGGCAGCCTGCGAGGCCGGAGCCTGGGCCGTGGGAGCCTGGGCCGCGGGCGCCGCCTGTCCGGCGGGAGCGGCCTCGGCCTTGCGCAGGGCCTCGTCGGCGCGCTGGGTCGCGGCCTTGGCGGCGGCGTCGGCCGCGCGCACCGCGTCGGGCAGCGGCCGCAGCGTCTGCTCGACGGAGCCGATGCGCCGGTCGAGGGCCTGGACGCTGTCGCGCGGCGCGAGATCGGCGAGGCGCTGCTCGAGCGGCACCGCGTCCTGCGCCTGCGGGGCGGCGGGCTTCGGCAGGTTGATGCCGTAGGCCGGGCCGTAGGTGGTGGCGCCGTAGAGGATGCCCGCGCCGACCACGCCGCCGAGCAGCGAGGCCGCGAGCAGCGAGCCGAAGCCCGCACCCGACCGGGCCTGCGGGGCGACGACCGGGGTCGTCGCCGTGGCCTTGAGCGTGTCCTTGGGGGCGTCCTTCGGCGGCACGGTCGTACCGGCGGCGGAACCTGCCTGCGGCCCGGTCTTCGGCACCGTGGAGAGGCGCGCACCGGTGGCGCCGGTCGCTCCCGCGGGGTTCGGGCCGGAGCCGACCGCGGCCGCGCCGGTCGTCGCGCCGGTGCCGGCAGCCGGGGATTTCACGTCGGTCGCCCCGGGCTTGAGGCCGGGAGTCCCGGTCGGCCCGGTGCCGGGCTTCGCGTCGCCGACCTTGAGCGGGCCACTGCCGGGGCCGGTGACGACCGGGGTCGCGGCGCCGGGCTTCGCGGGTCCGTCGGTCGGCGACGAGGCCGTGGATCCGGTCGATCCCGTCGAGCCGGTGGCGCCGGTCGGGCCGGTGGCGCTGGTCGGGCCGGTGGCGCTGGTCGGGCCGGCTTTGGCCTCGACCGTCCTGGCGGCCTCGCCCGGCTTCACGGCGGCGGCCGATCCCGTGGCCCCGGTCGGGCCGGAGGATCCGCTCGAACCCGTCGGGCCCGTTCCTCCGCCGAACGGCTTCGCCGTCGGGCCGGACGTGCCGGCGGCCGCGGCCTGACCGGTCGCCCCGGTCGCGCCCGGCTTCATCTCGGCGGGCTTCACGTCGGCGGGCTTCACCTCGGCGGCCTTCGTCGGCTCGCCGGGGCGTCCGGAGGCGGCGGCAGGCGTGGCCGGCTTGCCCGGCTCCGATTTGACCGGATCAGGCTTGCCCGGCTCGGCCTTCGGCGCATCGGCGACGCGGGTGGCCTTCAGGTCGATGATCGGCCCATCCGCCGGGTTGCCGCCGCGCCCGCCGGGACGGTTGCGGGAATCCTTCTGGTCCTTGTCGGATGGGTTCACGGCGAAAGATCCTCACCTGTGGGTCGGGCCGGGAGCCCGCCGCGAAGGCGGGCCCATCGGCTCGGCTGGAGCGCGTCCGCGGGGCAGGATCCCGCCCGGGCCGCGCGCTGGTTCATCGTCCCTTAGCATCGCTCCCGGCCCGGGCGAAGGGCCGGCGACGCCTCCGCGTCGCAGTCCGGGTGGACGGCGGCGAGCCCGGCCATCAGGGCGTCCTCGTCGGGCCGTGCCGCGACGACATGGGACAGGATGCCGGCCGCGACCAGGGGCACGGCCACGTCCGCCGACAGGCAATGGTGCAAGAGGCGCCGAAACTCCCCCTCGCGCCCCGCCGCCCGGGCGAGGCCCAGCGCCGTCGCGGCACTGCGCCGCGAGTAGTGCAGGGCCGCGTCGAGGCCGCCCTCGGCGAGCGCCGCCGTCACCGCCTCGGGCAGGGCCGGCAGGGGCGTCGCCGCGTAGGCGACCCAGACGGTCAGGCGGAAGCCGCGCCGCCCCAGCGTCGCGGCCGGCTCGTCCTTGCGTTCGCGCCCGGCGGCGTGGAGGAGGCGCGCGCCCGGCGGCAGGGCGCGGCCGATCAGCCCGGCGAGCGCCGCGGCGTCGCCCCCGGCCTCGTGCACGGGCCCGAGCCCCGCCGCCCGGGCGACGGCCGCGGTGCGCGCGCCGACGCAATAGGCCGGCAGCGCCGCGAACCGCGTGCCCGCCACCGGCGCCACCGCGCTCGCGCTCGTCAGCACCAGGGCGTCGAAGGTGCCGTCGGGCGGCGGGGCGCCGCTGGCGGCGAGGTCGAGGACCGGGGCGAGGAGCGGCCGGTGGCCGAGGGCGGCGACGCGCTCGGCCGTGCGTCGGCCGGCCGGCAGCGGCCGCGCGACCCAGACCCGCAGGGCGGTCCCGCCTTCCCTCGGCCCCGTCACGCAACCCTCCCCTTCCCGCCTCCCCTTCCCGCCTCCGGCCCGGGCGGCCGTCGACCGATCGCACCGTCGCTGCGATCGCCCCTTGGCCGGCCCCGCGCCGGCGGGTTATCTGGTGGCACCATACCGGCCGCCGCGCGGCGTGCCAGCCCCCTCGCGAGACCACCCCCACGCCATGAACGTCCTCGGGATCGAGACCACCTGCGACGAGACCGCGGCCGCGATCGTGGCGGTGGAGGAGGACGGGCGCGCCGTCATCCGCTCCAACGAGGTGCTGAGCCAGATCGCCGAGCACGCCGCCTATGGCGGGGTGGTGCCGGAGATCGCCGCCCGCGCCCATGTCGAGGTGCTCGACCGCCTGGTCGCCCGGGCCCTCGACACCGCCTCCCTGCGCCTCGCCGACCTCGACGGCATCGCGGTGGCGGCGGGTCCGGGCCTGATCGGCGGCGTGCTCGTCGGCCTCGTCACCGGCAAGACCCTGGCGCTGGTCGCGAGAAAGCCCCTCGTCGCGGTCAACCATCTCGAGGCGCACGCGCTGACGGCCCGGTTGACCGACAACCTCGCCTTTCCCTACCTGCTGCTGCTCGCCTCCGGCGGCCACACCCAGCTCGTCGCCGTGAAGGGCGTCGGCGACTACGTGCGGCTGGGCGGCACCATCGACGACGCGATCGGCGAGGCGTTCGACAAGGTGGCCAAGCTCCTGGGCCTCGGCTATCCGGGCGGCCCCGAGGTCGAGCGCGCCGCCGAGAGCGGCGACCCCGAGCGCTTCGCCCTGCCGCGCCCGATGCTCGGCCGGCGCGAGCCGAACTTCTCCCTCTCGGGCCTCAAGACCGCCCTGCGGATCGAGGCCGAGCGGATCGCGCCGCTCACCAACCAGGACGTCGCCGACCTCTGCGCCGGCTTCCAGGCGGCGGTGGTCGACGTGGTGGTCGACCGGGTGCGGGTCGCGCTGCGCGATTTCGGCGGTGTCGCCGGGCATCCGACCGCGCTCGTCGCCGCCGGCGGCGTCGCGGCGAACGGGGCCCTGCGCCGGGCCCTGACCCACCAGGCGGGCGAGGCCGGCCTGCCCCTCGTCGCCCCGCCCCTGCCGCTATGCGGCGACAACGGCGCGATGATCGCCTGGGCGGGGATCGAGCGCCTGCGCCTCGGCCTCACCGACGACATCACGGCGCCGGCCCGCCCGCGCTGGCCCTTCGCGCAGGCCCGGTCCGATGCCCAGTCCCCCGCGGCCGGATGAGTCCCGCCGACGCCGAGGTGCAGAGGCGCCGCTGGCGGGCCCTGGTCGACGAGCGCCTGCCCGAGGCGGCGAGCGGCCGACCGGACTGGCCGGTCTCGCGCAACCATTGCTTCGCCCGCATCCTGCTCGACAACGCCTGCGGCGGGCCCTGGCGCGAGAGCGTGGCGCCGCCCGCCTGGGCCAACATGCCGCCAGAGCGTCTCGATGTCGCCCTGGCGCTCGGCGAGGCGGTGCTGGAGGGACGGCAGGACCTCGCGGTGCTCAACCACCGCTCGCTGCTGTGGCGGCGCAAGCGCCCGGTGCCCAAGCCCCCCGCCAGCCTGCCCGGCGACGGGTTCGCGCTGCGGCGCTGGCGGCTGGCCGACGATGCGCCCTTCGCGGCGCTCTGCGCCGATCCGGCGGTGATGCGGTTCTTCCCCGCGCCGAAGACCGCGCGGGAGAGCCAGACCGAGGCGCGGGCGCTCGCCCGCCGCTTCGACGAGGACGGGTTCGGTCCCTGGGCGGTTGAGGCGCCGGAGGGCTTCGTCGGCTTCGTCGGCTGCTGGCGCCCGGCCCGGCCGCTGCCGCTCGGCGCGCTCCTCGGCCGCGAGACCGGTCTCGTCGAGATCGGCTGGCGCCTCGCCCGTCCGGCCTGGGGCCGGGGCTTCGCGATCCGCGGCGCGCGGCTCGCCCTCGCCGACGCCTTCGCCCGCTGCGCCCTGCCGGAGATCGTCGCCTATACCGCCGACCTCAACGCGCCGTCCTGGAGGGTGATGGAGCGCCTCGGCATGGCGGCGGTCGGCGGGTTCGACCACCCGGCCCTGCCCGAGGGCCACCCGCTGCGGCCCCACCGCCTCTACCGGCTGGCGGCAGCGGATTTTCTCGCTGGAGACGCAGCATGAACACCATCGGGCCGGTCGCGGTCCTGGGCGGCGGCGCCTGGGGCACGGCGCTCGCCAACGCGGCGGCGGCCTCCGCGCCGCGGCGGGTGACGCTCTGGATGCGCGACGCGGGCGCCGCCGCCGCCATGGCCGGCACGCGCGAGAATGCCCGCCACCTGCCCGGGGTGCCGCTCCATCCGGGCGTCCTCCCCACCGCCGACCCGACGACGCTCGCCGAGGCCGAGGCGGTGCTGGTGGTGACGCCGGCCCAGACCCTGCGCGGGGTGCTGACGGCCTTGCACCCCCATCTCGCACCCGGCGCCGCCCTGATCCTGTGTGCCAAGGGCATCGAGCGCGGCACCGATGCCTTCATGACCGACGTGGCGGCACAGGTCGCGCCCGGGGCCAGCCTCGCTGTCCTCTCCGGTCCGAGCTTCGCGGCCGACGTCGCCCGCGGGCTGCCCACCGCCGTGACGCTCGCGAGCCGGGACGGGCCGCTCGCGGCCGCGCTCGCCGCCGCCCTGTCGGGCCCGACCTTCCGGGTCTATCACGGCAGCGACCCGCGCGGGGTCGAGATCGGCGGGGCGGCCAAGAACGTGCTCGCCATCGCCTGCGGGGCGGCGATCGGGCGCGGCCTCGGCGAGAGCGCCCGGGCCGCCCTCGTCGCCCGCAGCTTCGCCGAATTGATGCGCTTTGCCCGCGCCTGGGAGGCCCGGCCCGAGACCCTGATGGGGCTGTCGGGCCTCGGCGATCTCGTGCTCTCGGCGGCCTCGGCGCAGTCGCGCAACTTCGCCTTCGGCGAGCGCCTCGGGCGCGGTGCGAGCCTCGAGGAGGCCGCGGGCGGCAAGCTCGCCGAGGGCGCGCTGACCGCCTCCGGGCTGGTGGCGCTCGCCCGGAGGCGCGAGGTCGAGATGCCGGTGGCCGAGGCGGTGGCCGGTCTGGTCGCCGGCACGCTGCAGCTCGACGACGCCATCGGCGGCCTGCTCAGCCGGCCGCTGCGCGCGGAGGAGTGAGACGGTCTCCGGAATGGACCATTCGGCGACCGTATCGCCGGTGAAGGGCAGTCCGCACGGAACGGCATGGCCGGACCGGGTGGAGGCAACGCGAACATCGCCCAGCCGTCATCGGACGTTCACTGCCCTCTGGCAGGCGTCTGCTTCAGCTGGGCCGGACTCCCCGTCCTCCAGCTGCCGGCACCGAGTCGGGTGCCGCCGCCGCCGACGGACACCCATCAGGGACGGGACGCCGTTTCACCCGGCCGGCGCCAGCCCCTCCGGCCGCTTCACCTCGATCTCCACGAAGGCGATCGGGTGGTCGGAGCCGTTCTGGACGTCGTGGCGGATGCCGGCCGGGCGGCGATAGGACTGGCCGTGGGCGAGCGGTACCTCGGTGACGGCCGTGCCGTCGTGGATCCGCAGGGTGCCCTCGGTGATCATCACCACGAAGTAGGGCCAGCCGTGCTCGTGCCAGCCGGTGACGGCGCCGGGTGGGAAATCCCAGCGGGTGATGCGGACGGTCTCGTCGTCGACCTGGACGGTCGGGACCGCGGGAATCGTGCAGGCGAAGGCCATCGGGGTCTCCTATCGGGCGGATTCGAAGCCGGCGAGCACCGCCGTCAGGTTCGTGGCCAGGAGGTCGGAGAGGTAGCCGCCCTCCTGCACCAGCACGGTCGGCAGGCCGAGCCGCCCGAGCACCGCGCCGATGCGCGAGAAGCCCTCGGTGGTGATGGCGAGCCCCGCCAGCGGATCGTGCTCCGAGGCGTCGAGGCCGAGCGCCACCACCAGCGCCGTGGGGGCGAAGGCCTTCACGGTGCGGCTCGCCACGCCCTCCAGCACGTCGAGATAGGCGTCGTCGCCGGTGCCGAGCGCCAGCGGCAGGTTCAGGTTGGCGCCGATCCCCTCCCCCTCGCCGCGCTCGTGGGCGTAGCCCCAGACGAAGGGGTAGAAGCCGCGCGGGTCGGCGTGGAGCGAGACGGTGAGCACCGAGGGGTCGCGGTAGAAGATCCCTTGCGTGCCGTTGCCGTGGTGCACGTCGACGTCGAGCACCGCGACCCGGGCGTGGCGCTGGCGCAAGGCGGCGGCGGCGACCGCGCTGTTGTTGAAGTAGCAATGGCCGCCTGCCCGGTCGCGATAGGCGTGGTGGCCGGGCGGGCGGCAGAGCGCATAGGCCGCGTCCTCGCCGTCCAGCACGAGCTGCGCCGCGCTCGCCGCGACGTCGGTCGCCGCGGCGGCGGCCGCGTAGGTCCCCGGCCCGATCGGGCAGGCGGTGTCGACCGTGTGCCAGCCGAGCCGGCCGACGATGTGGGTCGGGTAGGTCGCGGCCTCGCGCACCGGATGGATGTTGGCGATCATCTCGGACCCGTGGTCCGGCAGCGCCTCCCAGGCTTCCCAGGCCTCGGCCATGAAGGCGAGGTAATCGGGGCTGTGGACCCGGGCCCTCGCGCCGATGCCGTGGGCTTGCGGCGCCACCACCGCGTGGTTCCCGGCCGCGAGGCCGGCGAGCAGCCGGTCGGCCCGCTCGGGCTGGTCCGCGGCCGGCTTCACCTGGCCGCGGACCAGGAAGAACTTCGGGTCGTGGCTGCGGTGGTCCTCGGAATGGACGGCCTTCATGGGGACTCCGGTGTCTGGCTGTGGGATGCGGGGCTCTGGGGGGCGAGGCCCTCGAGCAGCCGGACCACCTCCCGGCGGGCGACGCCGATGTGGTGGTCGACATGGGCGACGATCCGCTCCGGGTGGCCGGCCTCGATGGCCGCCAGCACCGGCTCGTGGGTGCGGGCGATCTCGTCGGGATCGTCGTAGAGATGGCCGATCAGCCCGATGGCGATCCGCAATTCCGAGGCCAGCCCGTCGAACAGGCGCAGCAGCCGGGCGTTGCCGGCGGCCTCGCAGATCAGGCGGTGGAACTGGTAGTCGGCCTCGACGATGGTGGCGGGGTCGTCGCGCCTGGCCAGATCGCGCATCAGGTCGAGCTGGCGGCGCAGGGCGTCCCGGGCCTCCGGGGTCAGGCGCCGTGCCGCCTCGACCGCCGCATGGCGCTCGACGCACAGGCGCAGGGCGTAGAGCTCATCGACGTCCCGCGCCGAGAGTTCGCGCACGAAGAAGCCGCGCCGCGGCGAGGCCTCGAGCAGGCCCTGGCTCTCGAGGAGGCGCGCGGCCTCCCGCACCGGCGCCCGGCTGATGCCGAGCTCGCGGGCCACCGCCGCCTCCGCCACCTTCGCGCCGGGCGGCAACCGTCCCTGCACGATCGCGTCGGTGAGCCGGCGCGCGACCTGGCGCACGAGATCGCTCTCGGCCAGCACCGGCAATCCGACGGGTCGGGACATCGTACGCATCGCACCTCCGCGGCCGGATTGTGCAATGCGTAGGCGTCGATTGTCGACACTTTTGGCTTGATCGTCGTGCAAGGCCGGGTCAGTCTAGGCTCACGCCGGGTGATGTCGTGAGCCGTCCGGCCCTGCATGCGGCCGTCGGTGTGAGGTCTTCGCGCCGCTTCGTCCGTACACGTGAAGATGTCGTGGCGCCCAGGGCCGCCACGAACCTTTCCGCGAGGAGGTCCGATGCCGTCATCCGCTCATCCGCATGCCGACGAGGTGCAGCGCATCCGCGTCGACCTCGCGGCGGCCTACCGGCTGATCCATCGGCTGGGCCTCGACGACAGCATCTACACCCACATCTCGGCCCGCCTGCCCGGACCGGAGCACCGCTTCCTGATCAATCCCTACGGGTTGCGGTTCGAGGAGGTGACCGCCGGCAACCTCGTCACCGTCGACCTCGAGGGTCGGGTGGTCGACGATCCCTGCGGGCTGGGCATCAACCCGGCCGGCTTCACCATCCACAGCGCGGTCCATGCCGCCCGGGAGGACGCGCTGTGCGTGCTCCACACCCACACGGTCGCGGGCGTCGCCGTGTCGTGCCAGGAAGAGGGGCTGCTGCCGCTCAACCAATGGTCGATGCAGTTCGCCGGGCGGCTGGCCTACCACGACTACGAGGGCATCGCGCTCGACCTCGACGAGCGCCAGCGCCTGGTGGCCGATCTCGGCGACAAGCCCGTGATGGTGCTGCGCAACCACGGCATGCTGACCTGCGGCCGCTCGGTGGCGGAGGCGTTCAAGCTGATGCACAACGTCGAGCGCTCGTGCCGGGCGCAACTGGCGCTGCAAGCCGCCGGCGCTCCGCTGATCCGTCCCTCGGCGGCGGTCGCGACGAAGACCGCCGGCCAGTACGCCTCGTTCTACGACAAGATGGAGACGGGCCAGCTGCCCGACACCGAATGGGACGCGTTCAAGCGCATGCTGGAGCGCAGCGACCCGGATTACAAAGAGTAGAGCCGAGCAAACCGCCCGCTGCCGCATAGAGCGCGGGTTCCTCCTCTCCCCGCGGGCGGGGAGAGGGCTGCCGACCCCTCGCCGGGTCGGCAGCGAGCCCGAAGGGCGAGGGTGAGGGGGTCTCGACGGATGAGGCTCCTCCGGAAACACCCCCTCACCGTCGGCTGACGCCTCGCTCCGTCGACGACAAGGTCGCCGGAGCCCTCTCCCCGCCCGGCGGGGAGAGGAGAATGCGCGCCATTCGTGGTGCATGCGCTCCCACGCCGCGACAGGGACCAAGAGGGACAACCGATGCTCAAGACGATTCTGGCCGGCACCGTGCTCTCCCTGGCGCTCGCCGGCACGGCCTTCGCGCAAACACCGAAGCCCGGCGGCACCGCCAACGCGGTGATCCAGCCCGAGCCGCCCGGCCTGATGCTGGCGATGGTGCAGAACGGTCCGACCCAGATGGTGGCCGGCAACATCTACGAGGGCCTGCTGCGCTACGATTCCGCCCTCAAGCCCCTGCCCGGCCTCGCCGAGAGCTGGAGCGCGTCCGAGGACGGCAAGACCTACACCTTCAAGCTGGTCAAGAACGCCACCTGGCACGACGGCAAGCCGTTCACCGCCGACGACGTGGTGTTCTCGGTCGAGCTGCTGCGCCAGACCCATGCCCGCGCCCGCGGCAACCTCGCGCGCGTCGCCAGCGTGACGGCGCCCGACCCGTACACGGTGGTGTTCACCCTCTCCGAGCCGTTCGGCCCGTTCCTCGGCATCTTCGAGGTCGGCTCGCTGCCGATGGTGCCCAAGCACATCTATGCCGGGACCGACTACAAGACCAACCCGGCCAACAACACGCCGATCGGCACCGGCCCCTACATGTTCAAGGAGTGGAAGAAGGGCTCCTACATCCGGCTGGTCAAGAACCCGAACTACCATGTCGCCGGCAAGCCCTATCTCGACGAGATCTACTGGCACGTGATCCCCGACGCCGCCGCTCGCGCCGTGGCGTTCGAGACCGGCAAGGTCGACATCCTGCCCGGCGGCTCGGTCGAGAACTTCGACGTGCAGCGCCTGTCCTCGCTCAAGGGCGCCTGCTCGACCACCAAGGGCTGGGAGTTCTTCAGCCCGCATTCCTGGCTGTGGCTCAACAACCGCAAGGGCCCGACCGCCAACAAGGCCTTCCGCCAGGCGGTGTCCTACGCGCTCGACCGCGACTTCGCCCGCGACGTGGTGTGGAACGGGCTCGGCAAGCCGGCGACCGGCCCGTTCTCCTCCACCGTCCGCTACCACGACCCGAAGGCCGCGAAGTATTCCTACGATCCCGCCAAGGCCAAGGCGCTCCTGAAGGAGGCGGGCTACAAGGGCGAGCCTGTCCGCCTGCTGCCGCTGCCCTACGGCGAGACCTGGCAGCGCTGGGCCGAGGCCGTGAAGCAGAACCTGGAGGATGCCGGCATCAAGGTCGAGCTCGTCGCCACCGACGTCGCCGGCTGGAACCAGAAGACGTCCGACTGGGACTACGACATCGCCTTCACCTACCTCTATCAATATGGTGACCCCGCCTTGGGCGTCGGCCGCAACTACGTCACGTCGCAGATCGCCAAGGGCTCGCCGTTCAACAACGTCGAGGGCTATTCCAACCCGAGCGTCGATACCGCCTTCGCCGAGGGCGCCTCGGCGGTCGGCGACGACAAGCGCCGGCCGATCTACGAGGCGGTGCAGAAGACGCTGGTCGAGGACGCGCCGGTGGCCTGGCTCCTGGAACTGCAATTCCCCACCATCACCCGCTGCAAGGTCCACGACCTCGTCACCACCGGGATCGGGGTCAACGACGGCTTCCGGGACGCATGGATCGAGCGATGAAGCTTCTTGGATCGAGCGCTGAGGACTGACGGCATGCTGGGTTTCGTCGCGCAGCGGATCGCGAAGGGAGTCGTGGTGCTCCTCGCCATCGTGGTCCTGAACTTCTTCCTGATCCGCCTCGCGCCGGGCGACCCGGCCCTGGTGATGGCGGGCGAGGCGGGGGCGGGCGACGAGGCCTTCATCGCCCAGCTTCGGGAAAAGTTCGCCCTCGACCAGCCGCTGCCGAGCCAGCTTGGCGCCTACCTCGGCAGCATGGCCAAGCTCGATCTCGGCTATTCGGTGCGCCAGCAGTTGCCGGTGGCGACGCTGATCGGCGAACGGCTGCCGGCGACCCTGCTGCTGACCGGCAGCGCCTTCGCGGTCTCGCTCTCGCTCGGGGTGCTGCTCGGCGCGCTCGCCGCGCGGCGGGCGGGCACCCTGGCCGACACCGCGATCACCGGGCTCGCGCTCCTGTTCTACGCCACGCCGCTGTTCTGGGTGTCGCTGATGGCGATCCTGCTGTTCTCGGTCCGGCTCGACTGGCTGCCGAGCTTCGGCTTCGAGACCGTGGGAGCCGGCTATACCGGGCTCGCTCGCGCCCTCGACATCGCCCACCACCTGGTGCTGCCGGCCATGACTCTGGGGCTGTTCTTCATGGCGGTCTACGTGCGGATGACCCGCTCCTCGATGCTGGAGGTCTCGCGCCTCGATTTCGTGAAGACGGCGCGGGCCAAGGGCCTGACCGAGGGGGTGATCCAGCGCCGCCACATCCTGCGCAACGCGCTCCTGCCGGTGGTGACGCTCGCCGGCCTCCAGGCCGGGACGCTGGTCGGCGGCGCGGTGCTCACCGAGACGGTCTTCGCCTGGCCGGGGATCGGACGGCTGATGTACGAGGCGCTGCTCCAGCGCGACTACAACCTGCTGCTGGGCGTCTTCGTGGTCTCCTCCGCGATGGTGCTGGTCTTCAACCTCGTCACCGACGTGGTCTACCGCGCGGTCGATCCCCGCATCGAGGTGGCCTGATGAGCAGCGCCCTCCCGTTGAGCGCTTCGGCGCCGGCCCGCCGCCGCCGCGGGCCCCTCGCCGCCTTCCTGCGCCATCCGGGCGCGGTGTTCGGGCTGGTGATCCTCGCCGTCGTCGTCGCCGCGGCCCTGCTGGCGCCGGTGCTCTACCCGACCTCGCCCTGGCGCATGGTGCAGCGCCCCTTCGTGCCGCCCTTCACCCTGGAGCGGGTGCCGCTCGGCACCGACGCGCTCGGGCGCGACATCGCCGCCGGGCTGATGCACGGGGCCGGGGTCTCGCTGATCGTCGGCCTCGTCTCGACGCTCGCCGCCCTCCTCATCGGCGTGCCGCTCGGCGCGCTCGCCGGCTATCTCGGCGGCCGGGTCGACGATGCCCTGATGCGCTTCACCGAGCTGTTCCAGACCGTGCCGAGCTTCGCGCTCGCCATCGTGCTGGTGGCGATCCTGCAGCCCTCGCTGTCCTCGATGATCCTCGCCATCGCGCTCGTCAGCTGGCCGCCGGTGACCCGGCTGGTGCGCGGCGAGGTGCTGTCCTTGCGCTCGCGCGAATACGTCCAGGCGGCGATCGTGACGGGACAGACCACCTTCACCATCCTGCGCCGGGAGGTCTTGCCCAACACCCTGTCGCCGATCGTGGTGCTGGCGTCCCTGATGGTCGCGACCGCGATCCTGCTCGAATCCTCGCTCTCGTTCCTCGGGCTCGGCGACCCGAACCGGATGTCCTGGGGCTTCATGGTCGGGGCCGGCCGCACGGTGATCCGGCAGGCCTGGTGGATCACCGCCTTCCCGGGCGTGCTGATCCTGCTCACCGTGCTCGCCCTCAACCTGATCGGCGAGGGGCTGAACGACGCCCTCAACCCGCGCATGTCCCGGGAGCGCTGAGATGGATGCCGACGTGACCCGCGCCGCCGTCTCGGTGCGTAACCTGAGCCTCGCCCTCCCCGAGGGCGGCGACCGGCCGAACGCCGTCGACGGCGTGTCGTTCGACCTCGTGGCCGGCGAGATCCTGTGCCTCGTCGGCGAATCGGGCTCGGGCAAGTCGATGTGCGCCCACGCCCTGATGGGCCTGCTGCCGAAGGCGGTGCGGCCGGTCTCCGGAGCGATCCGCTTCGGCGAGACCGACCTGCTTGCCCAGGACGAAGCCGGCTGGCGGGATACCCGCGGCCGGCGGATCGCGATGATCTTCCAGGAGCCGATGACGGCGTTGAACCCGCTGATGCGGATCGGCGACCAGATGGCCGAGATGTTCGAGGCTCACGGTCAGCTGACGCCGAAGGAGCGCCGCGCCCGTGCGGTGGCGCTGGCCGGCGAGGTCGGGCTGCCCAACCCCGGGCAGATCGTCCGCTCCTATCCCCACCAGCTCTCGGGCGGGCAGCGCCAGCGGGCGATGATCGCGATGGCGCTGGCGCTCGAACCCGCCGTGCTGGTGGCCGACGAGCCGACGACGGCGCTGGACGTGACCACGCAAGCCCAGATCCTCAAGCTGATCCGCGACCTCCAGACCCGTCGCAACATGGCGGTGTTGTTCATCACCCACGATTTCGGCGTCGTCGCCGAGATCGCCGACCGGGTGCTGGTGCTGCGCCACGGCCGGGTGGTGGAGGAGGGACCGGCGAGCGCCGTGCTCGGCCGGCCGCAAGCCGCCTACACGAAGACCCTGCTCGCCGCCGTGCCGACCATGGATCCGCCGAGCCGGCCTCCCCTCTCGGGCCCGAAGGCGGTCGAGGTCACGGGACTGCAGAAGACCTACGTCACCGGCGGCGGCCTGTTTCGCGCCAAGCGCCGCACGGCCGCGGCCCGGGACGTCGCCTTCGCGCTCCATCGCGGCGAGACGCTCGGCCTCGTCGGCGAATCCGGCTCGGGAAAATCCTCGGTCGCCCGCCTGGTGATGCGCCTGATCGAGCCCGATTCCGGCCGGGTGCGGCTCGGCGACACCGACCTGACCGGCTTGAAGGGCGAGGCCCTGCGCCAGGCCCGCAGCCGCATCCAGATGGTGTTTCAGGACCCCTTCGCCTCGCTCAACCCGCGCCGCAGCGTGGGCAGGATCATCGCCGACGGGCCGGTGGCGCACGGCGTGCCGCTGACCGAGGCGATGGAGCGGGCGCGCCGCCTCCTCTCCCTCGTCGGCCTCGACGAGAGGGCGCTCGATCGCTTTCCCCACGAATTCTCCGGCGGCCAGCGCCAGCGCATCGGCATCGCCCGGGCGCTGGCTCTCGAACCCGAGGTGCTGGTCGCCGACGAGGCGGTCTCGGCCCTCGACGTCTCGGTCCAGGCCCAGGTGCTGGCGCTGCTCGAGGACCTGAAGACGCGGCTCGGCCTGTCGATGCTGTTCATCACCCACGACCTGCGGGTGGCAGCCCAGATCTGCGACCGGATCGCGGTGATGCGCCAGGGCGAGATCGTCGAGCTGAAGACCGCGAGCGCGCTCTTTTCCAACCCCGAGCATCCCTATACCCGCGCGCTCCTCGACGCCGTGCCGGGTCGGGTGCGCCAGGCGGCGTGAGGGTCCCGTGATCCCGCTTTTCCAATCATCGACCTCATCCTGAGGTGTTGGTCGATCAAAGATCGACTGACCTCGAAGGAGGGCTCCAGAACCCTCCGAGCGAGCTAGAGCCCTCCTTCGAGGCTCCCTCACGGTCGCACCTCAGGATGAGGTCGTGGATGGGACATTCCACTCATACCAACGGCCCAAGATGCTGATGCATCGGACCGTTGAACCATCTCGAATTTTCGATACCAAACCAGAGGCTTGGCAAAAATTCGAGAACGGAAACAAAGATTGCTTTCAACGACCGTTGGTATCGCTCCCCGAATTCAATCACACCTCTGCCCGAATAGATCCGACGATGGACCGCCTTCCCTGCGTGCTCTTGAGCGCGACCACCGATCTGCGCGGACTGTTCGGCCCGGCACTCGCCGAAATTGCCGACCAGGTCGAGATCCTGGATCATCCGGCAGAGAACCCCGAGCGGGTGCGCCTGGCCCTGGCCTGGCGCCCGCCGGCCGACGCGTTGCCCCGTTACCCCAACCTCGCGGCCCTCTGCTCGATCGCGGCCGGGGTCGACAACCTGCTCGCCTGTCCCGGGCGGCCGCCGGACCTGCCGGTGGTGCGGGTGGTCGATCCCGACCAGGCGCGGGCGATGTCGGGCTTCGTGCTCTGGCACGCCATCGGCCACCAGCGGCGCTTCCAGGCGTATGCCGGGAACCAGCGCGACCAGCTCTGGCGCCGGCTCTACCCGCGCGACGCGAGCGCGGTGCCGGTCGGGATCCTCGGCTACGGCAGGATCGGCCGGCGGGTCGCCGCCGATCTCGCCGCCCTCGGCTTCCCGGTCCGGGCCTGGAGCCGCAGCCCGCAAGACACCGATTCCGGCGTCGTCCACCACCACGGGCCCGACGGGCTCGCGGCGATGCTCGGTGAGACGGAAATCCTGGTGAACCTGCTGCCGTTGACGCCGGAGACGCGCGGCATTCTCGATGCGCGCCTGTTCTCCCGCCTGCGCCCGGGCGGCCTCCTGATCCAGGTCGGCCGCGGCGAGCACCTGGTCGAGGCCGATCTCCTGGCGGCCCTCGACTCCGGTCACCTCGCGGGGGCGGCCCTCGACGTGTTCGCCACCGAGCCGCTGCCCACCGCCCATCCGTTCTGGGATCACCCGGCGATCCGCATCACCCCGCACGAGGCCTGCGAGGCGAGCCCCCGGGCCGTCGCCCGTACCCTGCTCGCCGCGGCCGAAGCCGTGCGGGCGGGACGGGTACCGCCGGATGCGGTCGATGCGGTGCGGGGCTACTGACGGCTTTCCGCCTCGCGGATTGCGACCCCGTTTCCGTTACGGTATCAGTGTGCCGTGGACCGGGATTGGACCCGGCCGGAGGGCGAGCCATGGAATCCATCCATGCCCGCCCCGTCCTCTGACGGGGCAACGACGCGAGGATCCCCGCATGGGCGGCGGACCGGCGTTCTGACGCAGCGAGGCGGTTTGTCCGCTCGCTGAAGCTCGTCTTCGGCTGCCTTGCGCAGCCCCGGAATCCACATCCCTCATGGGCAATTCCATCATCGCCACGCGCGCCCCCGGCGTTCGCGTGGTCGCCTCCGCCTCGACCTGGATCGAGGGCGAGGCCCTGCGCCAGCTCGACGAGACCGGCGCCCTTCCCGGCATGCGCGAGACCGTCGGCATGCCGGACCTGCACCCCGGCAAGAACGGCCCGGTCGGAGCGGCCTTCCTGTCGGAGGGGCTGATCCGGCCGGTCCTGGTCGGCTCCGACATCGGCTGCGGCATGGCCCTGTGGCAGACCGACCTCGCCGCGCGCCGGGCCGATCCGCGCCGGATCGCCGCCCGGCTCGACGGCCTCGACGCTCCCTGGGACGGCGACGTCGCCGGCTGGCTCGCCGGGCGCGGCGTCTCGCCCACGGCCTATGACGCCTCCCTCGGCACGGTCGGGCACGGCAACCACTTCCTGGAAGTGCAGACGGTCGCGGAGATCCGCGATCCCGCCGCGGCGGCGCGGATCGGGCTCGACCCGGCCCGCCTGGCCCTGCTGGTCCATACCGGCAGCCGGGGCTTCGGCGAATCGATCCTGCGGGCCCATACCGAGCGGCACGGGGCCTCGCCGCTGCAGGCCGATACGCCGGAGGCGGAGACCTACCTGGCGGCGCACGACACGGCCGTGGGCTGGGCCCGGGCCAACCGCGACCTCGTCGCCCACCGGGCGCTGACGGGGCTGGGGGCCGAGGGGCGCTGCCTCCTCGACCTCTGCCACAACGGCGTCTCGCCGGTGGAGGTCGGCGGCTGCCGCTGCCACCTCCACCGCAAGGGCGCCGCGCCGGCCGATCGCGGACCGGTGGTGGTGCCCGGTTCGCGCGGCGACGTCAGCCTCCTGGTCGAGCCGGTTCCGGACCGGGCCGACGCCCTGTGGTCGCTCGCCCACGGCGCCGGGCGCAAGCTCGGGCGGCACGAGGCGAAGGCCAAGCTGAAGGGCCGCCTGCGCCGCGAGGACCTCGCCCGCAACCCCTATGGCGGCGTGGTGGTCTGCGGCGACGAGCGCCTGCTCTGGGAGGAAGCGGCACCGGCCTACAAGCCGGCCGCCTCCGTCGTCGGCGACCTCGAGGCGGCCGGGCTGGTGCGGATCGTCGCGGTGCTGCACCCGCTCGTCACCTTCAAGTGCTCGCTCGATCCGGACGGTCCGGCCCGGGCCGACAAGCGGGTCCGCCTGCGCGAGCGCCGCAGCGCCCGCGCCGCCAAGCATGGGGAGCGCTGAGATGACGCTGCTGCTGCAACTCAGCGCCGGACGCGGGCCCGGCGAATGCCGGCTCGCGGTCGCGGGCCTGTGCGACGCGCTGGTCCGTGAGGCGGGGGAAGCCGGCCTCGTCGCCACGGTCCTGGAGACGGTGCCGGGGAAACCCGGCCTGCTCTCCGCCCTCCTCCGCCTCGACGGCCAGGAGGTCGATGCCGGCGAGATCGATCTGTGGGCCCGGTCCTGGGAAGGCACGGTGCAGTGGACCTGCCCGAGCCCCCTCCGGCCGGGTCACGGGCGCAAGAACTGGTTCGTCTCGGTCGCCCGGGTCACGCCGCCGCGGATCGAGGATCTCGGCATCCGGGAGGCAGACCTGCACTGGGAGACGTTTCGAGCCTCCGGGGCCGGCGGCCAGCACGTCAACACCACGGACAGCGCCGTGCGCCTGCGCCACCGGCCGAGCGGGCTGACCGTCACCTGCGACACCGAGCGCAGCCAGCACCGCAACCGGGCCCTGGCGCTCGCCCGGCTCGGGCTCGCGCTGCGCGCCCGGGCGGAGGATGGGGTTCGGGCCGGGATGCGGGAGCGCTGGGCCCTGACCGTCGCGGTGGCCGACCGCGGCAGGAGCGCGGTGCGCGCCTATGCGGGGCCGGGCTTCGCGCGGATCCGGTGAGGCGGCGACGGGGCGATTACCGCCCGTTAACCATTCCGCGCGCAAGGTTGCTGTGGTCGGCAAGACGCACCGGTTCGATTTCTCGACGGCGTGGCTTCGTTTCGTCGTGTTGCGGGGATAACCTCCGCCACGGTGCATAGGCCGTTAAGGGGGATGGGCATGTTCGGGACTATGACGGCCTTCCTGGCGATCCTGATGGTTCTCGCCCTGCGCAACCTCGCCAAGGCGGCCTTGATGCCGGTCTACGCGGTGCGCGACATCCATCGCGGCCGCTACGTCCGCGGCCTGGTGCTTCTCTCCTGCTCGGCGCTCGCCGCCTGGTCGATCTGGGCGATGACCCATACGGCGCGGACCACCGCCGCCCCGGTGGCCGCGGTGATGCATATCGGCTGACCCGCGCGAGGGAGCGGTCGCCGCCGGTCTTTTCGCTCTGCGGCATCGGCGCCATGCGCTTCGCGCTGGCGCTTTTCGGCGTTCGGGCCCATATCGTGACCGGCGCCCCGCGCCGGCCGGTCTTGCCGGCGGGCCATTCCGATCGGGCGCGTAGGACCCCCATCGTCCGATCGATCCTCCCCCCGCGATGCGGGCCCGGTACGGCGCGGCAGCCAGCCGCGCCTTTCGCCGTGCGCCCCGCCGCCAAGAAGAGACCACCACCATGCTGCGTTCGAAGCAGAAGCCGAAGTTGCAGGACACCGGCTACGTCCTGTTCGACGTCTACTACGATGACGGATCGCGCCGCTCCAACCGCCGGGTGCCCCGGACCGCCACCCTCGAGATGGACGCCGATGCCGCCATCCGTCAGGTGATCGAGGAGCAGGACCGCGACATCGCCGAGAAGTCCGGCCGCCCGCCGCTCGCCATCACCAAGATCCTGCGCTCGGACGGCTGAGCCCGAGATCGGCGCCGGCAGCCCTTCCGCTGCCGGCTTGTCGTCAGCGTCGCGGCCCGGCGAGGCCGTGCGACAGGCGGTGCCGCAGCCGCTTCAGCGCCGCGTCGTCCCGCGCGCAGAGGTCGTGACGGGTCATCGCGTCGAGCTGGCGCTGGATCCGCGCCTCGGCCGCCAGCGTGACGGCTCGCGCCTCGGTGCCCAGAAACCCGACCGCGATCACCACGGCCGCCCCGATTCGCTCCACCATGTCGCACGCTCTCCCGATGCCGTCGGACCCTCGCCCTGAGAGGTGAAGGCTTCCCCATCGGATGCCGCCTCAGGCCGCCGTCACCGCGTAGACGTCCCCGGAATTCGCCTCCGCCGGAAGGCTGACGAGATAATCCGCCATCGTGTCGCGCCCGACCGGATGGCCGAACTGCAGGGATTGGCTCTCGCCGACCGCGACGTCGAAGCCGTACGGCCCGAGCGCCGCCAACCGGTCGAGGCAACGCAGGGCTACCGCCCGGGCGATGGTGGTGAACTCGAACGACAAAGCCGGCAGAGGCTGCGAGAGCCCGGCGAGCACCCGGTCCTCGAACCCCTCGACATCGATCTTCGCGAAGGCCGGACGCCCGTGCTCCATCACCAGCCGGTCGAGGGTGGTGGCCGGCACCGTGATCCGGTCGTCCCAGACCTGTCCCTCCCAGCCGGGCGCGCCCGCGGCCTCGGCGATGAAGCCCGGCGAGGCCGTCGACACGGTCGGGTTGGCGCGGTTGAGGTGCAGCGCGATCTCGCCCGGCGCGTCGCCTGCCGCCGCTGCGACCAGCACCACGCCGGGATCGCGGCCGTGGAGCAGGCGCAGGGCCCGCATCGGCCCCGGCTGCGGCTCCAGGGCGACGACCCGGGCGCCGAGGCGCCGGAACGCCGCCACGCGGTCGCCGACATGGGCTCCGACATCGAAAACGAGGTCGCCGGGCCGCACGAAGCGGCCGTAGAGCGTGTCCATCGCCGCGCGGGGCGCGCCCGCGCCGCGATAGAGGCGCAGCGAGCGGCCGACGGCGGCGGCGGTGCCCCGCGGGCGGGCGCCTTCGAGACGGATCATCGACACTCCGGAACGGCGGTGGCTGCACCAATGCCTAGAGCGCTTCGCGATCGAGTCGCAATCGCGAAGCGCTCTAGGTTTTTGATCCTGCCGCATTGTCTTCGACGAACCGGTATCCACTGCGTCGGAGAATGCTCTCGCACGAGTTCGGTCTCCCCCGGTGCTGCGGCACCGTGCACCGCAGGGCCCATGGGACTTTCGCAACCACCGGACGTTGTGGGCCGACACGACCCCGCCTCGCGCAGGGTCCCCCCTTCTTGCGAGAGACCCGCCCCGATGGCTGCCGAGACCACCGACCTGTCCGACCGCGCCCTGTCGATCTTCACCTTCGCGGCCTACCACCACCTGATCAGCGGCCAGCCGATCAGCTCGGTGGTGCGCCGGGACGGCAGCGGGCACCAGGCCGACCCGGAGGGTGCCGCCGAGGTGGAGACGCGCGGCCTCGCGACCCTGAGCGAGGACGAGATCACCTTCACCGAGCCGGGCGTCGCCTTCGTCGAGAAGGTGGTGGCGGCGATCCGCGGGGCCTCGGCGCACTGACGCACCGCTTGACGGCCCGCGCGCGGCGATGGGAATCCCTTCGGAGGCGAGCGGGCGGATCCGGTCGCCACCGGGGGGATTTTTTCGTGGACGCGTTTGCACTGGCCGGCCTGATCGATCACACGCTCCTGCGCGCCGACGCGACCGCCGCCGAGGTGCGGCGCCTCTGCGACGAGGCGCTGGCGCACCGCTTCAGGGCCGTCTGCGTCAACCCGGTCCATGTCCGGCTGGTGGCCGAGATCCTGTCCGGCAGCGGCGTCGCGCCCTGCTCGGTCGTCGGCTTTCCCCTCGGCGCCGTGATGCCGCAGGACAAGGCGGCGGAGGCCGCGGGCGCCGTCGCCCGCGGCGCGGGTGAGATCGACATGGTGATCGCGCTCGGCGCCCTGAAGGCCGGGGATCACGCCGCGGTCCGGGCCGACATCGCGGCGGTCCGGGCCGCCTGCCGGGACCGGGTGCTGAAGGTGATCATCGAGACCTGCCTCCTCGACGACGCACAGAAGCGGCTCGCCTGCACGCTGGCGGTCGAGGCCGGGGCGGATTTCGTCAAGACCTCGACCGGCTTCTCGACCGGCGGCGCCACCGCGGCGGACGTCGCCCTGATGCGGGCGACCGTCGGCGACGGCATCGGCGTCAAGGCGTCCGGCGGCGTGCGCAGCCTGGAGGCCGCCCGCGCCATGGTCGCCGCCGGGGCGACGCGGCTGGGCACGAGTTCGGGCGTGGCCCTGGTGACCGCCGGCGCGGCCGGCGACGGCTACTGAGGCGGGGCGCCGTCCGGCCGGTAGCGCTCCGGCCGGCTGCCGTCCTCGTCGGTGAAGCCGTAGGCGGCCGCGAGATCGGCGACGTGCACGACCTGTCCGGCCCGCTCGGCGACAGCCGGATCGCCGGCGAGCGCCGCCAGCGCCCGCCCGGCATAGAGCGGGCTCTCGCCGGCCTCGCCGCCCATGCCGGCTTCCACCACCCGCTCGGTCCGCACCAGGCCCGGCGCCAGGGCGAGCGCGGTGACGCCGTGGGGCTTGAGCTCTTCCGCCATCGCCAGGGCGAGGCGGTTGGTGGCGGATTTCGCGAGGTCGTAGAACAGGTCGCCTAGATAGGCCTCGGTGCCGAACGAGACCAGCGCCAGCAGCCCGCCCCTGGCCGAGACCATGGCGGGCGCGACGGCGCGAGCCAGCAGCAGGCCGGCGAGCGGCCCGGTCTCCATGCCGTGGCGCAGGGGCGCGAGGCCGCGGCGCCAGAAGGCGGTGCCCCAGGCGGCGCCGTCGGGGTAGCGCACGCCGTCATAGCCCTCGTTGCCGCCCCAGACGCTCGACACCGCGACGTCGATGCGGCCGAAGCGGCGCAGCACCCAGCGCACCATCGCGTCGACCTCGCCCTCGCGGGTGTGGTCGCACAGGTAGTGGTGGCCGCGCCCGCCCGCGAGGTCGACCTCCCGGGCGGTGTCCTCCAGGGCTTCCGAGCGCTGGTCGGTGCGGGCACCCGTCTCGCTGGAGCGGGCGGTGACGACCACCGTGGCGCCGGCCTCGCCGAGCGCCCGGGCGATGCCCCGGCCGACCCCGCGCGAGGCGCCGGCGACGAGGCACACCTTTCCGGACAGGTCCGGGACCCCCGCGGGCCTCACCGGGGCGCACGGGACAGGAAGCGCTGGAACGCGGCTTGCGCCTCGGGCGAGCGGAGCGCCGCGTCGAAGGCCTCGGCTTCCGCCGCCATGGCGGATTGCACCGCCGCATGGTCGCCGCGGATCAGCCGACGGGCGGCGGCGAGCGCCTGGCGGGGCTTGGCCGCGAGCTTGGCGCCCTGCGCCAGCGCGTGCTCCAGCAGGCCGTCCGCCGGCACGACCGCGTTGGCGAGACCGAGCCGCACCGCCTCGTCGGCCCCGTAGGCCTCGCCGAGGAGCAGCAGTTCGGTGGCCTTCGCCAGGCCGACCCGGCGCGGCAACAGGTAGCTGGAGGCCGCCTCCGGCACCAGGCCGAGATCGACGAAGGGCATGCGGAAGGTCGCGGCGGGGGCGACGTAGACGAGGTCGCAGTGATAGGTCAGCGTGGTGCCGACCCCGACCGCGAGCCCGTCCACCGCCGCCACCATCGGGGTGCGGGTCACGGCGAGCTGGCGGATGAAGCGTAGCGACGGCGCCTCGCCGAAGGAGGCTTCCGCCCGGGCGACGAAGTCGACGATGTCGTTGCCGGCGGTGAACACGCCCTCCGACCCGGCGAACACCACCGCGCCGACACCCGACCCCTCGCGGTCGGCGCCCTCCAGCGCCTCCCGCATGGCGTCGTACATCGCGCCCGTGAGCGCGTTCTTCTTCTCGGGCCGGACGAGCTGGACGAGGCGGACGCCGCCGGGTTCGTCGGTGATGCGGACGTGGTCGGTCATGGAACCCTCGGAATTGCGGCCTGGACGCAGGATCTTTCGTGGCGAACCGGCCTCGCTGAAGTCCTCCGTGTCATCCCGGGGCTCGGCGAAGCCGGGAACACGGGATCCATGACCGCCGACGGGACCGAACGAGGCGGCCGGCCTTCCGCTTCATCCTGCATCGTCAGCGGCTATGGATCCCGGGTTCCGCTGCGCGACCCCGGGACGACACGGAGGGGATGAGTCCGGGCGTGTTCGACCCGGCTCCCTCACCCCGCCAAGGCCAGCACCCCGTCCTGCAGGAAGCCGCCGCCGCCCGTCACCGTCTCCTCCAGGCCGCGCGAGGCGGTGGCGAGGTTCTCGGCGAAGAACCGGGCGAGCGCGATGCGGGCCGGGTGGGCGGGATCGGTCGCGCCGTCCTTGACCGCGGCGTTCGCCGCGAGCGCGGCCTGTGCCAGGCAGGTGCCGCCCTGCGCCAGGCCGAACAGGCGCAGGTAGGGTGTGGCGCCGGCCAGGGCCTCGTCGGGCCGGTTGGAGCCCAGCGCCTTCAGGAGGTAGCCCGTCGCCCGGTCGAGCGCCTCGATCGTCTCGCGCAGGCGCGGGGCGGTGTGGCCGAAGCCGGGACCGCCCTCCTTGAGCACCCGCTCGGCGACGAGGCGCATCGCGGCGATCTGGCCGCGCACCACCGCGCCGTTCTCCAGCGGCAGCTTGCGGGTGACGAGGTCGATCGCCTGGATGCCGTTGGTGCCCTCGTAGATCGCCGCGATGCGGGCGTCGCGCAGGTGCTGGGCGGCTCCGGTCTCCTCGACGAAGCCCATGCCGCCGTGGACCTGGATGCCGAGCGAGGCGACCTCAATGCCGATATCGGTCGAGAAGGCCTTGGCGACGGGGGTCAGCAGCGAGGCCCGGGCCTGCGCCGCCCTGCGCGCCGCCTCGTCCGGGGCCCGGTGGGCGCGGTCGAGGGCTTCCGCCGTCAGGTAGCAGATCCCGCGGGAGGCGCCGGTCAGCGCCTTCATGGTGAGCAGCATCCGCTGCACGTCGGGATGCTCGATGATCGCGCTCGCGCCCTCGGTGGCGGCGGCCGCGCGGCCCTGGCGGCGATCGCGGGCGTAGGACAGGGCCTGCTGGTAGGCACGCTCGGCGATGGCCACGCCCTGCAGGCCGACGCCGAGGCGGGCGTTGTTCATCATCGTGAACATGCAGGCGAGCCCGCGGTTGGCCTCGCCGACGAGCCAGCCGGTGGCGCCGTCATACACCATGGTGCAGGTCGGCGAGCCGTGGATGCCGAGCTTGTGCTCGATGCCCGCGCATTTGAGCGCGTTGCGCGACCCGTCCGGCAGCACCTTCGGCACCAGGAACAGCGAGATGCCGCGGGTGCCGGGAGGCGCGTCGGGCAGGCGCGCCAGCACCAGATGCACGATGTTGTCGGTGAGGTCGTGCTCGCCCCAGGTGATGTAGATCTTCTCGCCCGAGATCCGGAAGCTGCCGTCGCCGACCGGCTCGGCCCGCGTGCGCATCACCGAGAGGTCCGAGCCGGCCTGCGGCTCGGTCAGGTTCATGGTGGCGGTCCACTCGCCCGAGACCAGCTTCTCGAGGTAGCGGGCGCGCAATTCCTCGCTGCCGTGGCGGCTCAGCGCCTCGACGCCGCCGGCGGTGAGCAGCGGCCCGAGGCCGAAGGCCATCGCGGCGGAGTTCCACATCTCGATGCAGGCGGCGTTGAGCAGGATCGGCAGCCCTTGGCCGCCATACTCGACCGGGCCCGGGAGCGCGTTCCAGCCGCCCTCGGTCCAGGCCCGGTAGGCCTCGCGGTAGCCCGGCGGCATGGTGACGACGCCGTCCTTGAGCGGGGTGCCGTGGCGGTCGCCGACCTTGTTGAGGGGTGCCACCACGTCGTTGGCGAAGCGGCCGGCCTCGTCCAGAATGGTGTCGACGAGGTCGTCGGAGAGGTCGCCGTGCAGGCCCTCCGCGATGGCGCGGTCGAGCCCGGCGACGTGCCGGAGAGTGAAGGCCATCTCGGCCACGGGCGCGCGATAGGTCATCGAGGGCTCCTCCCCGGGGAGCGGATCGGGCGGTCGGCCTCGGGAATGCCCGCCGCACGGGACCCCCGGGTGCCGCCCTTTGGATTTGACGTGCGGCCGCCGCCGACGCTACGGCCGGAGGCATGGTGACAGACAGTTTAGACGTGAACGATGATCGCGGGTCAATGGCGACCCGCCGCCTGGCCGCCGATGCCGCGGGCATCGCCGAGGCCGGCGCCCTGCTGCGGGCGGGCGGGCTCGTCGCGATCCCGACCGAGACCGTCTACGGGCTGGGCGCCGATGCCGGCGACCCCAAGGCGGTGGCGGCGATCTACGCCGCCAAGGAGCGGCCGCGGTTCAACCCGCTGATCGCCCACCTGCCCGACCTCGCGGCGGCGCGGCGCGAAGGCGCGTTCGGCCCCGACGCCCTGGCCCTCGCGCAGGCGTTCTGGCCCGGGCCGCTGACCCTGGTGGTCCCGGCGGCCGCGGGTGGGCGCGTCTGCGACCTCGCCCGGGCGGGGCTGCCCAGCGTGGCGTTGCGGGTGCCGGGAAGCGCGCTCGCTCGCGCCGTGCTGGCGGCGGCGGGCTGCCCGGTGGCGGCACCCTCGGCCAACCGCTCGGGACGGGTGAGCCCGACCGAGGCCGCCCACGTGCTCGGCGACCTCGACGGCCGGATCGCCGCGATCCTCGACGGCGGCGCCTGCCCGGTCGGGGTCGAATCGACCATCGTCGCCTGCCTCGACGGCCCGCCCGTGCTGCTGCGCCCGGGCGGCGTGCCGCGCGCGAGCATCGAAGCCGTGCTCGGCCGGCCCCTCGCCCTGCCGTCGGCGCCGGCCGGCTCGGCGCCGGTCTCGCCCGGGCTCCTCGCCTCGCACTACGCGCCGCGGGCGGCGATGCGCCTCGACGCGACGGAGATCCTGTCCGGCGAGGCCGCGCTGCTGTTCGGGCCGGCAGCCCCGGACGGGCTCGACCGGGCGCTCCTGTCGCTCAACCTCAGCCCGGCCGGCGACCTCGCGGAGGCGGCCTCCCACCTCTTCGGCTACCTGCGCCGGCTCGACGCCGCCGGTCCCGCGGTGATCGCGGTGGCGCCGATCCCCGCGGACGGCCTCGGTGAGGCGATCCGCGACCGCCTCGGCCGCGCCGCGGCGCCGCGCTGACGGCGCCCTAAAAAATTCGCATCGGCCGCGGAACCGATCCCCCGGCCGACGCGTTGAAGGGGTCTAGAAGGTCACTCAAGCCCCCATCGACCTTCCGCCTCGAAGCCCGGACCCGTCCGGGCTTTTTCTTTGGCCGGGTCGGTGCTCAGCCGGCCAGCTTCGCGGCGATGCCGGCGACGTGGCGGCCCTGGAAGCGGGCGCCCTGCAGCTCGACCGCGCTCGGCTGGCGACTGCCATCGCCGCCCGCGATGGTGGAGGCGCCGTAGGGCGAGTTGCCCATCACCTCGTCGGTGCCGAGCTGGCCCTGGAAGCTGTAGGGCAGGCCGACCACCACCATGCCCTGATGCAGCAGGACGGTGTGGACGCTGAGGATCGTCGATTCCTGGCCGCCATGCTGGGAGGCCGTCGAGGTGAAGACCGACCCGACCTTGCCGATCAGCGCGCCCTTGGCCCACAGGCCGCCGGTCTGATCGATGAAGTTCTTCATCTGCGAGGCCATGTTGCCGAAGCGGGTCGGCGTGCCGATGACGATCGCGTCGTAGCCCGGCAGCTCGTCCACGGTGGCGATCGGCGCCGCCTGGTCGAGCTTGAAATGCGCGTTGCGGGCGACCTCTTCCGGCACCAGCTCGGGCACCCGCTTGACCGCCACCTCGGCGCCCGCCTCCCGGGCGCCCTCGGCCACCGCCTGCGCCATCTGCTCGATATGGCCGTAGGTCGAATAGTAGAGGACCAGAACCTTCGCCATCGCGTGATCTCCCAAGGTCGCCTTGAACGTCGGCGGACCATCGCGGATCGTGGGCGCGAACGAAATGCCCTATGCTGCAAGCCCGCGCTTGCAGGCGCGCAAGGTCGGGAGATTCCCGTGACCGCTCCCCTCGCCTGGGACGACTTTCGGCTGGTGAAGGCCATCTCCGATCAGCGCGGCCTGACCCAGGCCGCCGAGCGGCTCGGCATCAACCATTCCACCGCCTTCCGGCGGCTCGGCCAGATCGAGGCATCGCTGCGCACGCCGCTGTTCGAGCGCCACCGCACCGGGTACGTGCCGACGCCGGCGGCCGAGGAGATGGTGCGGATCGCCGCCCGGATGGAGGAGGATGTGCTCGCCTTCACCCGGCGGATCGAGAGCTGCGGCCTCACGCCGGCCGGCGAGCTGCGGGTCACCACCGCGGCTTCGCTGCTGACCGGGCTCCTGACGCCGATCCTCGCGGAGTTCTGCGCCCGCTGCCCGGAGGTGCGCCTCGACGTGGTGGTGTCCGAGCAGGCGCTCAACCTCGCCAAGCGCGACGCCGACGTGGCGTTGCGCGCCACCAACGACCCTCCCGACACCCTGGTCGGCCGGCGCCTCGCCACCATCGCCTGGGCGCTCTACGGCCGGGCCGACCTCGACAGGAGTGTGCCGCTCGACGCCCAGCGCTGGGTCTCGCCCGCGCCCCGCCTCGGCGCCGCGGCGGCCGCCCGCTACGTCCAGGAGCGCACGGCGCCCGAGCGGGTGATCCTGCGCCTCGACACCGTGCAGGGGCTGGCCGACGCGGTCGAATCCGGCATCGGGATCGGCCCCCTGCCCTGCGTCATCGGCGATCCCCGGCCCGGCCTCGTGCGGCTCTCCGAACCCGAGCCCGAGCTGGCGGCCGGCCTGTGGCTCCTCACCCATCCGGACCTGCGCCGCGCCGCGCGGGTGCGCGCCTTCCTGGACTTCGTCGGCGACGCCCTCACCCGGCAGCGCGACCTGATCGAGGGCGGCCGGCCGGGCGGCTGAAGGGGATGGCCCGGCCGGCCTCCGGCTGCGATCAGAAGAAGGTCGGGCGCGCGCTCGCGGTATGCTCCTTCAGCACCGCGCCGGTCGTGGTGTCGACCTCCTTCATCAGCACGTCGTAGCCCCAGAGGTCGGCGAGGTGCTGCAGCACCCGGTTCGCGTCGTCCTTGTTGAGCAGCACGCGGTTGAGCACCTTGTGGTGCAGGATCAGCTTGCGGTCGCCCTCCAGGTCGACGTCGACCACCTCGATGTCGGGATCGAGCCAGGCGACGTCGTATTGCCGCGCGAAGGCCCGCCGCAGCTTGCGGTAGCCGCGTTCGTCGTGGATCGCCTCGACGCGGAGTTCCGGCTTGTCGGGATCGTCGGTGACGTGGAACAGCCGCAGCTGGCGCATCAGCCGCGGGCTGAGGAACTGCGCGATGAAGCTCTCGTCGCGGTAGTTCGCCCAGACGTCGCGCAGGACCCCCATCGCATCGCCGCTGCCGGCGATGTCGGGGAACCAGGCCCGGTCCTCCTCGGTCGGCTCGGTGCAGATGCGGGCGATGTCCGTCATCATGGCAAAGCCGATGGCGTAGGGGTTGTGGCCGCCGTAGCTCCGGTCGTCGTAGTTCGGCTGGCGGATGACGTTGGTGTGCGACTGCAGGAACTCGAGGTAGGCCGCCTCGTCGATCTGCCCGGTCTCGGACAGCCGGGTCATGATCCGGTAGTGGTTGTAGGTGGCGCAGCCCTCGTTCATCACCTTGGTCTGGCGCTGGGGATAGAAATACTGCGCCACGTGGCGGACGATGCGCAGGATCTCGCGCTGCCAGGGCTGGAGCCGCGGCGCCGCCTTCTCCAGGAAGTACAGGATGTTCTCCTGCGGCAATTCCAGGAGCGCCCGGCGCCGCTCGGCGTTCGGGTCCGGCTTGCCGGTCGGGCTCTTGGCCGGCAGGGTGCGCCAGAGGTCGTTGTACATCCGCTCCTGGTGCTCCTGCCGCTCGCGCTCGCGGCGCTGCTCGGAGGAGAGGTCGGGGCGCTTCTTGCGCGGGTAGCGGTGGACGCCCTGGTTCATCAGGGCGTGGGCGGCGTCCAGCACCGATTCGACGGCGGCGTGGCCGTAGCGCTCCTCGCACCGGGTGATGAAGGTCTTGGCGAAGTCCAGGTAGTCGAGGATGCCCTCGGCGTCGGTCCACTGCCGGAAGAGGTAGTTGTTCTTGAAGAAGTGATTGTGGCCGAAGGCGGCGTGGGCGATGACCAGCGTCTGCATCGTCGCCGTGTTCTCCTCCATGATGTAGGAGATGCACGGATCGGAGTTGATGACGATCTCGTAGGCCAGCCCCATCAGGCCGCGGCGGTAGCCGGCCTCGTGCTGGGCGAAGTGCTTGCCGAACGACCAGTGCTTGTAGAACAACGGCATGCCGATCGACGCATAGGCGTCGAGCATCTGCTCCGCGGTGATGATCTCGATCTGGTTGGGATACCAGCTCAGGCCCAGTTCCGGCCCGGCGATCGCCTCGCAGGCGTCGTGGATGCGCCGGATGGTGTCGAAGTCCCAGTCGTTGCCGGTGAAGAGCGGGGCGGTCCTGGCGATGACGGCCGGGCTCGCGGGCCGCGTGCCGAAGGTGGCGGAACTCATCGGGCGTCGAACCTCCCGGTACCTGAAACCATCCCGCGGCGGGATGCGGATCGTCGTTCAAGCGGGCGCGGCCCGGGGCTGGGCCGCGCCGTCGTCACGGCCGTCAGGGCGTCGCCGTCTCCTGGCCGGCCTTGTTGCGCGAAAAGAGCTCGCGGAAGACCGGATAGATGTCGCGGCGGTGGTTGACCTTGCGCATGGCCAGCACCGAGTTGGTCTTCGCCACCGGCTCGTAGGTGCGCCACAGCGTGGTGCGGTGCTCGACGAAGCCCGCCCGCGGCCCGCCCTCGTCGCCGACCTCCAGGTAGGCGAAGTACTGGCAGGCCGGCAGGATCGCCGAGCGCAGCAGGTCCTGCGAGGTCGCGCCGTCGCTCGACACGTTGTCTCCGTCCGACGCCTGGGCGGCGTAGATGTTCCAGTCGTCCGGGCTGTAGCGCTCGGCGATGATCCGCTTCATCTCGACCAGCGCCGAGGAGACCAGCGTGCCGCCGGTCTCGCGCGAGCCGAAGAACGTCTCCTCGTCGACCTCCTTGGCGTGGTCGGTGTGGCGGATGAAGACGATCTCGACGTGCTTGTAGCGCCGGGTCAGGAAGATGTGCAGCAGGATGTAGAACCTTTTGGCGAGGTCCTTCATGTGCTCGGTCATCGAGCCCGAGACGTCCATCAGGCAGAACATCACCGCCTGGGCGACGGGCCGCGGATACGGCTCGAAGCGCCGGTAGCGCAGGTCGATCGGGTCGACGTAGGGGATGCGCTGCGAGCGGGTGCGCAGGCGCTCCAGCTCCGCCCGCAGCTCGTCGAGGATCGCGGCGTCGGGCTCGCTCTCCTCGAGCGCCCGGATCTCCTCCTCCAAGGTCGCCGTCTCGGCCGCCTTCGGCCGCTTGAGGGCGATGCGCCGCGACAGCGAGTTGCGCAGGGTCCGCCCGATCGAGAGGTTGGCGGGCGAGCCGGACACGGTGTAGCCGGCCCGCCGCAGGGTCGCGGTCTCGACCACCGCGAGGCGGCGCTTGGCGAGGTCGGGCAGTTCGAGGTCCTCGAGGAAGAGCTCCAGGAACTCCTCGCGGGTCAGCACGAAGCGGAACGAATCCTCGCCGTCCGCCCCGCCGTCGCCGGCCTCGCCACTGCCTCCCCCTCCCCCGCCGCCCCCCGGCGGGCGCTCGATCAGGTCGCCCTCGATGTAGGTCTTGTTGCCAGGAAGGATGTGGTCCTGAACCCCGGTCGAGGGGTTGCGGGTGAATTTCGGCTCCCGCACGCCGTCCACCGGAACGGTGACGTGACCGTCCTTGCCGAGATCCTTGATGTCCTTCTCCCGGGCCGCCTCGCGCACGGCGCGCTGGGCCACGTCGCGGACCCGGCGCAGGAAACGCTGCCGGTTCGCCAGGCTCTTGCCGCCGGGATTGAGGCGTCGATCGATGATGTGCATCCGCTTCGCGCTCTCCGATCACGCCATCCTGTCGTTTCCGGCTCGGTCCCGCTACGGCGAGCGGGTGATCCGAGGGAGTGGGACCCGCGGGCCCGATGCCGCCCGCGGATCCGTCCGGGCTCAGCCCGCTTGCTTGACGCGCATGTACCACTCGACGAGGCGCCGGACCTGGCGCTCGGTGTAGCCACGGTCCTTCATCCGCTCGACGAACTCGCCGTGCTTCTTCTCGGTCTCGCTGTCCTTCTTCGAGCCGAAGGAGATCACCGGCAAGAGCTCCTCGACCTGGCTGAACATCCGCCGCTCGATCACCTCGCGGATCTTCTCGTAGGAGGTCCAGGACGGGTTGCGCCCGCCGTGCTGGGCCCGCGAGCGCAGGGCGAACTTCACCACCTCGTTGCGGAAGTCCTTCGGGTTGGCGATGCCCGCCGGCTTCTCGATCTTGGTCAGCTCCTGGTTCAGCAGCTCGCGGTTGAGCAGCTGCCCGGTCTCCGGGTCCTTGAAGTCCTGGTCCTCGATCCAGGCGTCGGCGTAGTCGATGTAGCGGTCGAACAGGTTCTGGCCGTAATCGTGGTACGATTCGAGGTAGGCCTTCTGGATCTCGTGTCCAATGAACTCGGCGTAGCGCGGCGCCAGCTCGCCCTTGATGAATTCGAGGTAGCGCTTCTCGGTCTCGGGCGGCAGCTGCTCGCGGCGCAGCGACTGCTCGAGGACGTACATCAGGTGGACCGGGTCGGCCGAGACCTCGGTGGTGTCGTGGTTGAAGGTGGCGGCCATCACCTTGAAGGCGAAGCGGGTCGAGATCCCGTCCATGCCCTCGTCGACGCCGGCGGTGTCCTTGTATTCCTGCATCGAGCGGGCGCGGGGATCGACCTCGCGCAGGGACTCGCCGTCATAGACCCGCATCTTGGAGAAGACGTTCGAGTTCGCGTGCTCGCGCAGGCGCGAGAGCACCGAGAACCGGGCCAGCATCTCCAGGGTGCCGGGCGCGCAGCGGGCGGAGGCGAGTTCGGAGCCCGAGACCAGCTTCTCGTAGATCCGCTGCTCCTCGGTCACCCGCAGGCAGTACGGCACCTTGATGACGTAGATGCGGTCGATGAAGGCTTCGTTGTTCTTGTTGGTCTTGAAGCTCTGCCACTCGGCCTCGTTCGAGTGGGCGAGGATGATGCCGGTGAACGGAATCGCGCCGATATTCTCGGTGCCGACGTAGTTGCCCTCCTGCGTCGCGGTGAGCAGGGGATGCAGCATCTTGATCGGCGCCTTGAACATCTCGACGAATTCGAGGATGCCCTGGTTCGCCCGGTTGAGGCCGCCCGAATAGGAATAGGCGTCGGGATCGGCCTGGCTCAGGGTCTCGAGCTTGCGGATGTCGACCTTGCCGACGAGGGACGAGATGTCCTGGTTGTTCTCGTCGCCCGGCTCGGTCTTGGCGATGCCGATCTGGCGCAGGCGCGACGGGTTGACCTTGACGACCCGGAACTTCGAGAGGTCGCCGCCGAACTCGTCGAGGCGCTTCAGGCACCACGGGCTCATCAACCCGGTCAGGCGCCGGCGGGGCACGCCGTAGCGCTCCTCCAGCATCGGCCCCATCGTCTCGGGGTCGAACAGCACCAGCGGGCTCTCGAAGACCGGGCTCATCTCGTTGCCGGCCTTGAGCACGTAGATCGGGTGCACCTCCATCAGGGCCTTGAGCCGCTCGGCCAGCGACGACTTGCCGCCACCCACCGGCCCGAGCAGGTAGAGGATCTGCTTGCGCTCCTCCAACCCCTGCGCGGCATGGCGGAAGAACGAGACGATGCGCTCGATCGTCTCCTCCATGCCGTAGAATTCGGAGAAGGCAGGATAGGTGCGAATGGTCCGGTTCATGAAGATCCGGCCCAGGCGCTGGTCGCGCGCTGTGTCGATGAACTCGGGTTTGCCGATCGCATCGAGGATACGCTCGGGCGCACTCGCGTACATCAAGGGGTTGTCACGGCAGGCTTCGAGATACTCGGAGAGTGTCATCTCGGAGTCCCGGCGGGACTCGTAGCTGCGTGCGAAAGTTTGAAAGAGGTCGCTCGCTGACGGCATTGGCATTCCGGACCCTCACGACATCGCCAGGATCATCCTGTCCCGCCTCGGATGCAATCGATATCCCCATGTTTGTCGCAGCGCGGCGACGCAGGGAGGGGTGCGGAGGCGGCGGGAACGCTGTATGCAGGCCGGCTGCGGGCAAGGCGCCGGCCCTGACGAACGGGAAAGTCGCAAGCCTGCCAATGCGAAAGCCGGGCATCGGCCGGGCCTGTGCCGTAAAGGACACGCCTGTTCCAGTTTTTCCACACCCCCCGAGGCGCCGTCGGGCGCTCCGCGGGACGTGAGGGGAACGCCGCCCGCGCGGGCGACGTTCCGGATTCGTTTCGGCTCCTCGGCGCGGGGCCGGTCGTCAGAGGTCGGTGGTGTCCTTTTTGGCGCCGTCCTTGGCCCCGTCCTTCGGCGCATCCTTGCCGCCCACCGTCAGCTTGATCGTCTGGGTGCTGACGTTGCCGTCGGTGCCCTTGATCTCGACCGTGACCTCGTCGGTGCCGGTGAAGCCGGCCTTGCTCTCGTAGAACAGGGCCTGGACGTTGGCGTCGGCGTTCGGGCAGCGGTAGGTGGCGGGGGTCTTCACCTTGCCGGCGCGCTGGATCAGGGCGCCGTTCTTCGGCGGGCTCGTCACCTTCAGTTCGGGCTGGGGCCCGAGCGAGCAATCCTTCTTCAGGTTGGGCACCATCACCAGGCGGACCTGCTTGCCGGAGGCGACGGAGTGCTCGCGGACCTTGGCGGCTTGCGCCAATGCGGGGCCGGCAGCCAGCACGGGCCCTGCGGCCATCAGGACGACGAGCGCCAGGGTCGGGCGGAAGGGGCTGGTCATGGGCTCTCAAGCTCTCCGAGGGATGTGCCGGCCGCATGTGGGGAGCGGGCCGGTCGCCGTCGAGGCCCGCCGGGCGGGTTCCGCGAAGGAAACCGCCCTCCGGACGGAAACACGCCCGAAACCTGCGCCGCCAGTGCCGGAGCCTCAGTGCAGGACCAGCATCACGAACAGGTTGAACAACCCGAGCAGGGCCACGCCGCCGAGCCAGATCCAGTAGCCCCGTCCCTCGACCGGATAGTCGCCGATCATCCCGTCCCCTCCTCGGATCCGTCGCCCGTCGCGGCCTGGAGCACCGCCAGGGTCGCGCCGGTCACCCGGGCGATCTGCGCCGGGGTGAACTCTCCGGCAAGGGCCGAGGCGAGGCCGCGCTCGATCCTCGCGCGTTCGCCCGCATCGCCGATCGGGTCGGACGGGATGTCGCTCTCGCGCAGGCGGCAGGCGTCGCGAATCGTGTCGGAGGCCTGTTTCAACACCCGGCGCTGGTCCGGCGTCATGTCCCAGAGCGGGTTGCGCAGCCGCGCGATCACCCGCTTGGCGTCGCGGTAGTCGCGGTCGACCACCGGTATCGCCTCGATCTGGCTCACCAGCAGGACGAGTTCGAGGATGTCCGCCGTCGCCTCCGGGCAGGTACGCACGACGCGCATCAGCCGGGTGATCAGCTCGGTGGTCGGGGAAGCCTGGCGGCGAGGGTCGGCCATGGCCGCGTAACGCGGCGCCGGCCGTTCGGTTCTGTCACGAACGAGAAAAAGACCGGGGGCCGCCCGCATGGACGCAAGCGGGTCGGTTCCGGGATGTCCGCCGGCTCCGCCCCGCCCGTTCCGATCAGCCCTTCGCGATCGTGAACCCGGCCCGCGGGAAGTGCAGGTGCAGCGCCCCCACCCGGGCCTCGTCGCGGCGGATGACGATGCGGCCCGCATCGACCGCGACGAGCCGTCCCTCCACCGGCACGCGGGCGAAGTCGTCCGGCGTCACCGTCACGGTGTCGCCGGGGGCGGCCGCGATCAGCGCCGGCACCGCGTTCACCGGCTCGACCGGGGCGGGCTCGGCGTCGCGCGCGGCGTCGAGCGCCGCCTCGGCGCTCATTGGCACCGGACGGCCGTGCCCGAAGCTCGCGACCCGCTCGATCCACCCTTGGAGCGGGGACAACCCGAGCAGCCCGTCGACCGCGCCGGCCCGCTCGCCGCCGCGCATCAGCCAGAGCAGGTGGTAATGCGCGAGGTCCACGGCGCCGGCCCGGTCCCCGCCGAGGAAGCGGCGCCCGTCCGACAAGGCCTCGGCGAGCCACCCGGTCCAGGCCGCGACCCGCTGGGCGTTGCGGGGGAAATCCGGCTCCATCGCCGCGTGGCCGATGTCGACGTAGAGGTAATCGTCCTTGCGGTCGCGCAGGAAGGGTGCGGGCAGGTCGCCGGCGAAATGCACCGTGACGCCGATTGCCGCGAGCCAGAGATCGCGCTCCAGGCCGAAGGACAGGCCCTCGGCGAGCGCCGGCGCGAGGCCCGGATACAGGCTCGGCTCCGGGTGCAGCCGCTCGAGGGCGGGCAGGATCGCGTGGGTGTCGCAGTAGATGTCGGCCCCGACCTGCAGCACCGGCACGCGCCGATAGCCGCCGGTGAGCGGATCGAGCAGCGGGCGCGGCGGCATCATCGCGATGTCGACCGAGCCCCAGTGGAGGCCCTTCAGGCCGAGGGCGAGGCGGACTTTTTCCGCGTAGGGCGAGAAGGCGTAGTGGTGCAGGACGATCTGCGGCGCGGACATGCGGAATCTCCCGGCGGGCGGCGTGGAGAGGATCAGGCCGGGAGGGCGCCGACCTGCTTCATGAGCCCGAGATTGTCGAGCAGCGCCCAATGCTCGACCAGGCGCCCGTCGACGATGCGAAACAGGTCCATCACGGCGATGTCGATCGCGTGGCCGCTGGGAGCCAGCCCCATCAGGTCGCCGGTATGGCGCCCCTGGAAGCGCAGCCGCACCAGCACCTTGTCGCCCTCGGCGATCACCTCGTCGATCGGCAGGGCCATCCCGGTGACGCCGCCATGCAGCACCTCGCCGAGCCGGCGCACGCCCTCGGGGCCGCGCACCGCGAAATCGAGGCCGGGATCGTGGCGGACGAAGTCGGGGGCGATGTGGCGCTGCCACCAGGCCTCGTCGCGGGCGAGGAAGGCGGCGAAATAGGAGCGCGCCAGATCCTTGTTAGCATCGGTCGACATCGGGTCCTCCCTGGAGGTGCGAGGCTTCGCGGATCTACTGCGTCGCTATTTATTTGTGCGCAACCTGTCAGGTCGGAGGGCGTTTGGCAACGGGCTGCCGGTCGTCGGACGCGCCGTCTTTCCGCACTGGAGCACTTCACGATCGCGTTGCAATCGCGAAGCTCTCTAAGACTTTGTTTTGGCGCATTTTCTGCGACGAACCGGTTTCCGTTTCGTCGGAAAATGCTCTAGCGCGCCCTACCCCTCAGCCTTCGGCGCGCAGCATCCGCGCCAGTTCGTCCGACAGCCCGACGCTCTCGGTCGCGGGCAGCACCGGCCGCGCCCCGGCGAGGCCCGCGGCGGCGATCACCGCCCGCGCCCCGGCCTCGACCGAGCAGATCACCGGGACGGCGACCCGGGGCTGCACCCGCTCGGCGAGGCCGGCCAGCGCCGCGCCGCCGAGCACCACGACGTCGGCGCCGTCGATCTCGGCGCAGTCGCGGCAGGCGGCGGCCAGGCGGTCGAGGGCGGCATCGGGGTTCCGGGCGATCTCGCCGCCGGTGGGCGCCACGGTGCGGATGCCGGCGAGGCGCTCGGTGAGGCCGAGCATCGCGACGAACTCGGTCAGCATCGGCTTCCAAAGGACGCCGCCGGTGACGATGCCGATGCGCCGCTCCCGGGTGCAGGCGAGGTGGAGCGCCCCCTCCGCCATGCCGATGACGGGCACCGGCGAGACTTCCTTGAGGGCGAGCAGTCCCGGATCGCCGAAGCAGGCGAGGTAGACCGCGTCGCACCCTGTGACGTTCGCGGCGAGCGCGTCGAGGGCGGCATGCCCGGCAATGGCCGCGGCGGCGCGGCTCGCGATGTAGCGGGCGCCGAACCGCCCGGTCGCCGTCACGATCTCGGCCGCGACCAGGCGCCGGACATGCGCCGCCGCCTGCTCGGTCACGGACGGCGTGGTGTTGGGGTTGATCAGCAGGATGCGCAACGGTCGGTCTCCCGGCGCATCCCGCGTAGCACGCCGCTACTTCTCGACGAAGGCCTTCTCGATGACGTAGTGGCCGGCCTCGCCGTGGTTGCCCTCGACGTAGCCGGCCTCCGACAGGAGGTCGCGGGTGTCGCGGATCATGTCGGGGCTGCCGCAGAGCATGAAGCGGTCGGCCTCCTTCGTCATCGTCGGCAGGCCGATATCGGAGAAGAGCTTGCCCGAGGTCATCAGGTCGGTGATGCGGCCGCGGTTGCGGAACGGCTCGCGCGTGACGGTTGGGTAGTAGATCAGCTGGTCGCGGACCATCTCGCCGATCAGCTCGTGCTGGGGCAGCGTCTCGGTGATCGTCTCGCCGTAGGCCAGCTCCTGGACCTGGCGGCAGCCATGGACCAGGATCACCTTCTCGAAGCGCTCGTAGGTCTCCGGGTCCTTGATGATCGCAAGGAACGGCGCCAGGCCGGTGCCGGTGCCGAGCAGGTAGAGGTGGCGGCCGGGCATCAGGTTGTCGAGCACCAGGGTGCCGGTGGCCTTGCGGCTGACCACGATCGGGTCGCCGACCTTGAGGTGCTGCAGCTTCGAGGTGAGCGGGCCGTTCGGCACCTTGATGGAGAAGAACTCCAGCTCGTCCTCGTAGTTGGCGCTCACCACGCTGTAGGCGCGCAGGAGCGGCTTGCCCTCGCCCTTGAGGCCGATCATCGTGAACTCGCCGTTGCGGAAGCGGAACGACGGGTCGCGGGTGGTGCGGAAGCTGAAGAGCGAATCCGTCCAGTGATGGACGGCCAGAACGCGCTCCTCGTTGAAGTTGCTCATCGTGCCAGGGATCCTGCGGTCTTTCCGACGGTGTCGCGTCTCGCGGTCGACGCGCGTCGCGGTTTGGGATGGGTCATCTCGCAGGTGCGGCAGTGCCGTCAAGGCGTCGCCGCACAAGCGGGGTCTGCGTGACCGTCACGCCGCAGGGATAACCGGCTGTTCTTCGGAATGCTTTGCGGCGCGACCCCGCCTCCGGTGCGTCAGGCGTCGCGGTGAACGGTCGGGGCTGCGCCGGGCCCTGGGCCTGCGCCCGTGCTTGGCTTAATCAGGATCGCGCGCCCCGGCGAGGCGGCGGCCTGGATCCGGCGGCCCGGGGGCGACGTCTCCCCGGTCCGATGCCGGTGGCGGCCTCGACCGGACGACGGAGCCCCTGGCGGAGTTCGACATGACCGTGACCTTCTGCTCCAACCCTCGGTACCGGGGCCTCGCCCCCCGCCCCGCCCGGCCGCCGCGGGCGGAGACGGTCTCCGCCATGGTGCGGCGCGATGCCGGGATGGTCCGGCGCGGTCCGGCCCGCGGGCCGCGACCGGCGATCTGATCCGATGACGGCCATCGCCCCGACCTCGCCGGCCGCCGAGCACGTCCTAGCCGCCCTGGCGCACCCGGCCTGCGGGCCCGTTCCGGCCGAGGCCGCCGCCCTGGTAGTCGCGCACCCGGACGACGAGAGCATCGGCTGCGGCGCGCAGCTGCCGCGCCTGACCGGGCTCACCGTGGTCCACGTCACCGACGGCGCGCCCCGGGGCCGCGTCCGGCCCGGTTTCCCCGACGCCGCCGCCTACGCGGCCGCCCGGGCGCGGGAACTCGACGCGGCGCTGACGCTCGCCGGCATCGCGCCGGAGCGGCGCGTCGCCCTCGGTTATCCCGACGGCGAGGTCGCCGGGGCGATCGCGGCGCTCGCCCGCCGCCTGGCCGCGCTGTTCACGGCACGCGGCATCACGCTGGCGCTGACCCACGCCTACGAGGGCGGCCACCCGGACCATGACGCGGTGGCGCTGGCGGTGGCGGGTGCCCGCCGGATCCTCGGGCCCGAGCGCCTCTCGGTGATCGAGATGACGTTTCGCCATGCCGGCCTCGACGGGCCCGAGCCCGGCGGCTTCCTGCCGACGGAGCCGCCGCGGCGCTCGATCGCGCTCCACCTCGATCCGGAGGATTGCGCCTTCAAGGCCGCCTTGTTCGCGGCCCATGCGAGTCAGGCCGAGGCCCTGAACCGCTATCCCATCGCCCTCGAACGCTTCCGCGAGGCGCCCGACCACGCCTTCGACATCCTGCCGAACGGCGGGCGCCTGCTCTACGGAGCGGAGGGGCTGGACGGGGCGCGGTTCCGGGAACTGGCGACGGCGGCCGCCAGAGACATCGGGTGATGGGAAATCGGGCGAGGCGTCAGTGCCCGGCGCCCGCCGGCATGGCACGGTAGAAGGCGACCACGTCGCGGTAATCCTGGTCGACCGGCGTGACCGGTACTGCGACGCGCAGGGACAGTCCGGCGAGGCCGGCGAGCAGGGCGAGGACGAGGCAGGCGCGCAGCGACATGACGGGCCGGTGCCAGAAACGCCGGCCCGCGTAAAGCGGGCGAGCCGGAAACGGGTACGGCCGGGCCGGTCGACGGTATGCGGCGGAGCGAGGGGGCGGAGCTCAACCGAAGATCGCGACCGGCCCGGCCGCATGTCCATCAACCTACCGGACGAGTGATGAATGTCAATAATCGTCACTCGCCATCGCCCGACCGCCGGCAGGCGGTGTGCGCCAGCGCACAAAGGTCCCGGGAACGCTGGCTTCCCGCCCGGTCCGTTGGGTGGCGGGACTGCGCGAGGGGGCGGCACTCCACGGTGAACCGTCACGCTCCCGCCCCGTTGAGCCTGCGAGCCCAGACTTCTTTTCGCGCCGCGACCTCCCGGAGACCTTATCCATGCCCGTCCGCCGCCTCGCGCCCCTGATCGCCCTTCCGTTCGTCGCGGTGCTGGCCCTCCCGGTCCTCGCCCAGCAGCCGGCGCCCGAGGCGGCCGGCTTCCTGACCCGGCCCGAGCCCGGCAGCGTACGGGCCTCGAAGCTCGTCGGCGTCAAGGTGATCGGCCAGGACCACGTCCGGGTCGGCGAGATCGAGGACGTGCTGCTGTCCCAGGACGGGCGGGTGCGCGCGGTGGTGATCGGCGTCGGCGGCTTCCTCGGCATCGGTCAGAAATCCGTCGCCGTGCCGTTCGACGTGCTGGCCTGGAACACCGGCCGCGCCGCGGCGGAGGCGGCGCCGTCCCACACCACGCCGGACCGGACGCCGGGGGAGGCCGTCGCGCGGAGCGCCGGACCGCAAACCATGCCGGGCGCCAAGGTGACCGACCAGGCGCTGGCCGCCGTCCCGGCCAAGCGCAGCGGCACGGTCGACGACGCCACCGGCACCGTCGCGGCGCCCGAACCCCGCGGCCGCGCGACCGTGCTGGCGACCGGGCCCGACGCCACGGTGGCGGAAGCCGAGATCCGGCTGACCAAGGCCCAGCTCCAGGCCGCGCCGGAATTCCGGTACGAGGCCGCCCGTTGAGTGTACAGGCGCCGCGCTGGCGTGCGATGCGGGTCTCGGACCTTCCGGCGGCCTCGGCGGTCGCGGCCCGCGTCCATCCGGGCTACCCGGAGGACGATGCGGTGATGGCCGAGCGCCTGCGCCTGTGCCCGGAGGGCTGCCTCGCCCTCGCCGGGCCGGGCGACCTCCCGGTCGGCTACGCCGTCGGGCATCCCTGGCGGTCGGGCTCGGTGCCCGACCTCGACACGCTGCTCGGCGCCCTGCCGGTGGCCGCGGGAGCCTGGTGCATCCACGACGTGGCGCTGCTGCCGGAGGCGCGCGGGCACGGGGCGGCCGGGGAGGTCGTCGGACTGATGCTCGGCGAGGCCGCGCGGCGCGGCCTGCCCGAAGCGGTGCTGGTCGCGGTCGGCGATGCCGCCGGCTTCTGGCAACGGCACGGCTTCCGACCGGTCCCGATCGCGGCGCCGGCGGGCTACGGCGCCGGCGCGACCGTGATGGTGCGATCCCTGGCGCCGTGAGGCGAGGCCCCGGCGACACGGCCTTCGGTTTTCCGACGCCATGCTGTCGCAGCGCGGCGTCGATCGTCCGGGCGCCCCTGGCCGCTGCCCGACCGCGCGCCACCTAGCCTAGCATCGTTCCGAACAGGGCGGCCAGGGTATGACGAGGACGGCGTGCGGAGCGTGATTCCCGCCTTGAAGCGAACGATCCCGCAGAGCCGTCCGCCGCTGCGGGCGGTGCGCGGCGCGGGCAGGTCCTGACGCCATGCGCCAGCTCTTCGCCCCGGGTGCCGACGCCCTCCTGCGCCTCGCGCTCCTCACCGCGGCCGCCTGCCTTGCCGGCATCCCGGTGGTCGGGGCGGGACTGGTGCGCTCCTCCTACGTCACCGGCGTCGGGGTGGCGCCGGACCAGCCGGTGCCGTTCAGCCACAAGCACCATTCGGGCGAGCTGAAGATCGATTGCCGCTACTGCCACACCACCGTGGAGACGCAGGCGACCGCCGGGATCCCGCCGACCGAGACCTGCATGACCTGCCACTCCCAGATCTGGTCGGGCTCGGAAATGCTGGAGCCGGTCCGGGCGAGCTATGCCAAGGACCAGCCCCTGGTCTGGAACCGCCTGAACAAGCTGCCCGGCTACGTCTACTACAACCACTCGGTCCACGTGACCAACGGCATCGGCTGCTCGACCTGCCACGGCAGCGTCACCGACATGCAGCTCACCTACCGGGCCAACGCGTTCGAGATGAGCTTCTGCCTCGATTGCCACCGCAATCCCGAGAAATACGTGCGGCCGAAGGACCAGATCCTCAACATGACCTGGAGCCCGCCGGCCAACCAGGCCACGCTCGGGCCGGAACTCGTGGCCCAGTACCATATCCGGGGCGGCGAGCGCCTGACCGAATGCGGGATCTGCCACCGATGACGCACGACATCGGCGCGCTGCGCGCCCGCCTCGCCGCCGGCGACGGCCCGGCCTTCTGGCGCAGCCTTGACGCGGTGGCGGATTCGCCCGAGTTCCGCACCTTCCTCGACACCGAGTACCCGGCGGCCGCGCGGCTCGCCGTCGCACCCGACCGGCGCGGCTTCCTGAAGCTGATGGCCGCCTCCTTCGCGATGAGCGGGCTTGCCGCCTGCGGCCAGCCGGACGGGCGCAGCCAGGAGATCCCCTATGTCCGCCAGCCCGAGCGGGTCGTCCCGGGGGCACCCCTCGCCTACGCCTCGGCGGCGCTCGTCGACGGATTCGCCAACGGCATCACGGTCACCACCCGCAACGGCCGGCCGCTCAAGATCGAGGGCAATGCCGAGCATCCCTGGAGCCGCGGCGGCACCGACGTGTTCGCGCAAGCATCGGTGCTCGGGCTCTACGATCCGTTCCGGCTCCAGACCCCGCAGCATCTCGGCCGGCCGAGCTCCTGGCCGGCCTTCCGCGCGGCGATGACCGGGCGCTTCGCCGCGCTGAAGGCCACCGCGGGAGGGCGTGGCCTGCACCTCGTCACCGGGCCGGTCACCTCCCCGTCGCTCGCCGCGCAGATCGCCGCGATGCGCCGGGACTTCCCGGCGATGCGCTGGCACGTCTCGGCCCCGACCGGGCGCGACGCGCTCTACGAGGGCGCGCGCCGCGCCCTCGGCCGCCCGCTCGAGACCCGCTGGCGCTTCGATCGCGCGCGGGTCGTCGTGTCCCTCGACGGCGACGTGCTCGATCCCGGGCCCGGCCAGGTCGGACAGGCGCGGGACTGGGTCGAGGCCCGCCGCAAGGCCGCCGCCGAGGGGCGCCTGCTCGCCCTCCACCATGCCGGGCCGAGCCCGAACCTGACCTCGGCCAAGGCCGAGTCGCCGCTCGCGATCGGCTCGGACGGCCTGTCCGCCCTCGTGCGCGACCTCCTGGCGGAGGCCGGCGGCGGCACGGCGGCGGATCGCGGCGGCCCCGCGGCGGCCTGGCGCGCGCGCGCCTTCGCGGCGCTGGACGCGGCGCGGGGCAGCGGGCTCGTCCTCGCCGGCGCCCAGGCCGGGCCGGACCTGCTGGCCCAGGTCCACCGCCTCAACGCGGCGCTCGGCAATACCGGCCGTACCGTGTTCCACACCGCGCCGGTGCCGGTCCTCGACGCCGAGCCCCTCGACGCGCTCGCCGAGGCGATGCGCCGGGGCGAGGTGCAGCTCCTGGTGATGCTCGACGTCAACCCGGTCTACGAGGCGCCGGGCGATCTCGGCTTCCTGGAGGCCCTCGCCCGGGTGCCGCTCAAGGTCCATGCCGGCCTCTACCAGGACGAGACCGCCTTCCACTGCGACTGGAACCTGCCGCTCGCCCACCCGCTCGAGGCCTGGGGCGACGCCCGCTCCCTCGACGGGACGGTGACGCCGATCCAGCCGACGATCCGTCCGCTCTACGACGGCCGCTCGGTGCCGGAGATCCTGTCGATCCTGACCGACGCGGAGGCCAAGGACGGCGCCGCCCTGTTCGACGCCCACTGGCGTTCCCCGGGCGAGGCGGACGCCGCCTGGACGGCCCGCCGCGAGGCCGTGCTCCAGGCCGGCTTCTTTGCCGACACCGCGCTCGCCCCCGAGACGGTCGGCGCTCCCCTGCCCGCCGCCGCCGCGGCGTCCGCCCGGCCCGCGCCCTCGCCGGCCGGGCCCGCCCGCCGGGTCGAGGTCGTGTTCCGGCCCGACGCGACGGTCTGGGACGGCAGCCTCGCCAACCTCGCCTGGCTGCAGGAGCTTCCCAAGCCCCTGACCAAGGTGGTGTGGGGCAACGTGATCGCGGTGAGCCCGGGCCTCGCCGAGCGGGAGGAGCTGCGCCAGGGCGACGTGGTGACGCTCGAGGCCGAGGGCCGGCGGATCGAGGGGCCGGTCTGGATCCAGCCCGGCCAGGCCGAGGACGCCGTCACGGTCTCCCTCGGCTACGGCCGCCGGGTTCCCGAGCAGCTTGCCGACGGCCTCGGCTACGACGCCTACCCCCTGCGCCGCAGCGCCAGCCCCTGGCGCCTCGCCGAGGCGACGCTGGCGAAGACCGGCCGCAAGGCGCCGCCGGTGACGACCCAGAACCACGGCACGATGGAGGGGCACGACCTCGTGCGGGTGCAGGCGGTGGGCGCGGCGACCCCGGTCGCCTCCCGCGAGGCCCTGCCCTCGCTCTACCCCCCGGCGCCGACCTCGCCCGGCGGGCGCTACGACCGCGAGCGCGCCTGGGGCATGGTGATCGACCTCGACGCCTGCATCGGCTGCAACGCCTGCGTCACCGCCTGCCAGTCCGAGAACAATATCCCGGTCGTCGGCAAGGAGGAGGTGGCGCTGGGGCGCTGGCTGCACTGGCTGCGGATCGACCGCTACTACGAGGGCGGGCTCGAGGATCCGAAGACCCACTTCATGCCGGTGCCGTGCATGCATTGCGAGCAGGCGCCCTGCGAGGTCGGCTGCCCGGTGGAGGCCACCGTCCATGACCGCGAGGGGCTGAACCTCATGGTCTACAACCGCTGCGTCGGCACCCGGGCCTGCTCGAGCTACTGCCCCTACAAGGTCCGGCGCTTCAACTACCTCGACTATTCCGGCGACACCGCGCCGGTGCAGCAGCAGCAGCGCAACCCCGAGGTCACGGTCCGGGCCCGCGGGGTGATGGAGAAATGCACCTACTGCGTGCAGCGCATCGCCGCCGCGCGCATCGATTCGACGCGCGGCGACCATGCGCCGATCCCCGACGGCGCCGTCGTCACCGCCTGCCAGGGCGCCTGCCCGACCCGGGCGATCACCTTCGGCGACCTGCGCGATTCCGGCAGCCGCGTCGCCGCGGCGGCGGCCGACCCGCGCAATTACGGCCTCCTCGCCGAGCTCAACACCAAACCCCGCACCACCTACCTCGCCCGGCTGGTCGAGGCGGCCTCGGCGACCGGCGCGGCAAAGCCCGGAGGCGCCCCGTGAGCGGCACCCTCTCCCCCCGGGCCGGCCTGCTCGGCGCCGAGGAGGACTTCGCCTCGATCGGCCGCGCCGTCGCGTGCGCCCCGGCGCGCGCCCGCTCGCGGGCGTGGTGGATCGCCTTCGCGGGGGCGTGCGGCCTCCTCGGCGTGTTCGCGGCCGCCCTCGCCTGGCTCCTCCTCAACGGCGTCGGGATCTGGCACAACAACAACCCGGTCGTCTGGGCGCTCGACATCGTCGCCTACGACTGGTGGATCGGCATCGCCTGCGGGGCGCTCCTCACCTCCGCCATCCTGCGGCTCGCCGGGGCGGCCTGGCGCTCCGGCATCGACCGGATCGCCGAGACGACTGCGATGCTGGCCGCGGCGGCCGCCGCCCTCTACCCGATCATCCATCTCGGGCGGCCCTGGGTGTTCTACTGGACCCTGCCCTACCCGAACACCCTGGCGCTGTGGCCGCAATTCCGCTCTCCGCTGGTCTGGGACGCCATCGACATCGTCAGCTTCCTCGGGGTCTGCCTCGGCCTGTGGTATGTCGGGCTCCTGCCCGACTTCGCGGTCCTGCGCGACCGCGCCTTCGAGGCGGCCCGGGCGGAAGGGCGCGCCGCCGACGAGGGCAGCGGCCGGCGCCGGCGCCGGACGATGCTGCGGGCGCAGATCTACGGCATCCTGGCGCTCGGCTGGCGCGGCGCGGCGACCCATTGGGAGCGCTGGGTGCTGGCCACCCGCACGCTGTCGGCGCTCGCCGTCGTCCTCGTGGTGGCGCTCCAGACCGGGGCCTCGGTGATGCTCGCCGGCACGGTGCTGCCGGGCTGGCACGACACCCTCCTGCCGGTGACCTTCCTGGCCGCCTCGCTGCTTTCCGGCGTCGGCGTCACGGCGGCGCTCGCGGTGCTGGTGCGCCGCGCCCTCCATCTCGAGGCGCTGATCACCGAACGGCACCTCGACCTGATGGCGCGGCTGATGCTGGGGCTCGGCCTCGTCTCGGCCTATTGCTACGGCACCGAGATCGTCTCGAGCCTCCTGCACGGCGACGCCTTCGACCGCTCGGTGCTGGTGCGCCGCCTCGCCGGCCCGCATGCCTGGGCGTTCTGGCTCATCGTCGTCTTCGCCCTGCTGCCGGTGCAGCTGTTCTGGCGCGCCGCGCTGCGCCGCTCCGGCCTCGTCGTCGCGCTGGTCGGCATCGCCGCGGCGATCGGCAGCTTCGGCGACCACTTCATGCTGCTGATCGTCACCCTCAGCCACGACTTCCTGCCGTCCTCCGCCCATCCCTATTCGATGGGCGTGTGGGGCATCGCGACGCTTCTCGGCAGCGTCGGCCTGTTCCTGGCGCTGCTGCTCCTCGGCTTGCGCACGCTGCCGATGGTCTCGATCACCGAGACGCGGCGCTTCGCCGAGAGCCACGCCGGCGGGCGCGCCAGCGGCGAGCGGGCGCCGACCGCGGCCGAGACGGACGACGCGCCGCTCTGGGGCGTCAGCGCCGAGTTCGCGCAGGCCGGCGACCTTGCCGCCGCCGTCGAGGCCCTGAAGGACCGCGACCTCGGGGCGCGGATCGAGACCTACGGCCCCGTGCCGATGGCGCGGGTCGCGCGCGCGTTGGGCCACCCGGCCGGCATCCTGCCGCTCCTCGCCCTTGGGGCGGCGCTGGCGGGCGGCCTCGCCTTCATGGCGATGTGCCTCTACGCCAGCGGCATCGACTACGTGTTCGACGTCGGCGGCCGGCCGCGCTTCTCGTGGCAGTCCTTCATGGTGCCGAGCGTGTCGTTCGGCACCCTCTGCGGCGGGCTCGCCACCGTGCTGGCGCTGCTGTTCCAGAACCGCCTGCCGCGCCTCAACCATCCGGCCTTCGCGATCCCGGGCTTCGCCCGGGCGAGCGAGGACCGCTTCTTCCTCGCCCTCGAAGCCGCCGGCCCCCGCTTCGATCCGGCCCGGATCGAGGGCGCGCTGGCGCGCCTGCCGCAGGGGCGGCCGCTGATGGTCCGGAGGGTGCCGCTGTGACGCGCTCCCCGCTCCTCCCCAGCCTCGCGCTCCTGATGCCCCTGGCGCTCGCCGCTTGCGATCAGGCCGACATGGTGAGCCAGCCCAAGTCGAAGACCTGGGACCGCAACCCGTTTTTCCCGCAGGGCCAGACCATGCGTCTGCCCCCGCCCGGCACCGTCGCCCGCGCGGCGCCCGACCGGCCGGTGCCGCAGCCGGCCGCCGCGACCCCGGAGCTGCTGGCCCGCGGCCAGGAGCGCTACGACGTCTTCTGCACCCCCTGCCACGGCGGGGCCGGACACGGCGACGGGATGATCGTCGAGCGCGGCTATCCGCGGCCGCCCTCGTTCGACGAGGCCCGCCTGCGGGCGGCGCCCGCGCGGCACTTCTACGACGTCATCACCCACGGCCGGGGCACCATGCTTCCCTACGCCGCCCAGGTGCCGCCCGCCGACCGGTGGGCCATCGTCGCCTACATCCGGGCGCTGCAGCTGAGCCAGGGCGCGACCCTGGCGGCGCTGCCGGAGGAGGACCGAGCGAAGGTCGCGGCCGCCGAGCCGACGACAGCCAAGCCAGCGACCGACCGCGAATCGACAGACCCTCAGAGGACCAAGCGATGAGCCGCCGCCCGATCTCCCTCGCCCTCGGCGCGGCGGCGCTCGCGGCCTGCGCGCTCGCCGGCGCCTCCGGCAGCCCGGTGATGCCCTCCTACCTCGCCGCCTGGCTGGTGCTGGTGGCGCTGCCCGCCGGCGCCCTGCCCCTCCTGATGGGCCTCGAGCTCGCGGGCTTCTCCGCCGGGCCGATGGCCGCGTCCCTGCGCCGGCTCCTCGGGCTCCTGCCCATCGCCGGCCTGCTGCTGCTGCCGGTGCTCCTGAGCCTGGGTGGCCTCTACCCGTGGGACCGGGGCGCCCCGCCGCGCACGGCTCTGGCCGCCCTGTGGTTCACCCCGGTCTTCTTCATCCTGCGCAGCCTCGCCTACCTGGCGGTCTGGCTGTGGCTCGCCGACACCTTCCGGCGCCCGGCCGCCGAGCCCGGCAGCCCGGGAGCGGCGAGGCGCCGCGCCCGCGCCGTCCTGGGCCTCGGCCTCTATGCCGTCACCGGCACGCTGGCGGCGGAGGACTGGGTGCAGTCGGCCGATCCCGGCCTCGCCTCCACGGCCTTCGGGCTCCTGATGATGACGATCCAGACCGGCCTGGCGCTCTCGGCGGCGGCGCTGATCGCCGCGCGGGATTCCTCGGGCCGGCCCGGCCGCGACCAGCGCACCGCCGCGGCCTTCGCCGACCCGATCCTGGTGCTGCTGGCGATCTGGGGCTTCGTCCACGCCACGCAGTACCTCACGGTGTGGTCGGCCAACCTTCCCGAGGAGGCGCGCTGGTACCTCGCCCGCGACGGGGCGCTCGGCCGCCTCGGCATCTGGATCGGCGTCGGCGTGATGGTGCTCGCCGCGCTGGTGCTGGTGCCGCAGCGCCATGCCGGCCGACCGGCGCTGCTCGCCGGCATCGCCCTCCTGATCCTGCTGCTCCACGGCGCCGAGATCTTCTGGCTCGTCACGCCGGGCTTCCGCGGCGCCTTCCGGTTCACCTGGGCCGACGCGCTGGCGCTGGTCGGGGTGGTGGGGGTCGCCGGAGGCCTCTACGGCCCGGTGGACCGCCGCCTGCGGGGGCGCGCCTCGTGAGCGACGAGACCCGCCCCGGCCCGTTCGCGCTCCTGCCCGCCCTCGCGGCGGCGGGGCTCCTGCGCCTCTCCGGCTTCAAGCCCGCTCCGCCCCGGCCCGAGCCCGATGCCGGACCGCACAACCCGGAGGGATTCGAGGAGGAGGACGTCGACGTCCGCCGCACCGCCTTCGTGGTCGTGGGGCTCGCCGGCTCCGTCGCCGCCGCGATCGTCGCGGTCGGGCTGATGATGCACCTGTTCGGCGCCTGGAACGTCGCCAACCGCCTGCCGCTGACGCCGCAGCAGAGCGCCAAGGTGCAGCCGCCGCCGCCGAACCTGCAGGGCGCGCCCTACGAGGATCTCGCCCGCCACGAGGCGCGGGAGGCCGCGCAGCTCACCACCTACGCCCTCCTGCCCGACGGGCGCGCCCGCATCCCGGTCGAGCGCGCCATGAGGCTGATCGCCGGCACGCCCCTCGATCCCGCCGGAGCGGGCGCGCCGGTTCCCGCCCCCCTGCCGCCCGCCGGCGGAGCCCCCGCTCGATGAACCCGACCGACCTCGCGCTCCAGCTCTGGCCGGCGGCGGCCTCCGCCACGGCGGTCGAGACCGACTGGCTGATCCTCGCCTTCACGGTCTTGACGCTGCTCCTGACCGTGCCGGTCTTCGTCGCCATCACCTGGTTCGCGATCCGCTACCGCCAGGGCGAGGAGGCCGACCGCAGCCACGGCAACACCCGCAGCGTGCTGATCGAGATCAGCTGGATGCTGATCCCGTTCCTGCTCACCCTGATCTTCTTCGTCTGGGGCGCCCGGCTGTTCTTCATCTCGAAGCAGGTGCCGGGGGACGCCATGGTGGTCGAGGCGATCGGCCGGCAATGGATGTGGAAGTTCCAGCATCCGACCGGGCAATCCGAGATCAACGACCTGCACCTGCCGATCGGCCAGCCGATCAAGATCCGGATGATCAGCCAGGACGTGATCCACAACCTTTACCTCCCGGCGCTGCGGATGCAAATGGCGACCCTGCCCGACCGCTACACCGAGATGTGGTTCAAGGCCGACCGCACCGGCAGCTACCGGCTCTACTGCTCGGAATATTGCGGCACCGACCATTCGAAGATGGACGGCAACCTGACCCTGATGACCCAGGCCGACTACGCCGCCTGGCTGCAGAATGCCGGGGCGCAGCAGGGCGGCCAGGCCGGGGCGGGCCGCGCGATCTACGAATCCTACGGCTGCGGCACCTGCCACGACCCCGGCGCCAAGGTGCGGGCGCCCTCGCTGGCCGGCCTCTACGGCAGCGAGGTCAAGCTCGCGGACGGCCGCACGGTGACGGCCGACGAGACGTATCTGCGCGACAAGATCCTGAACCCGAACCGGCAGAAGCTGGCGGCGGATTACAAGCAGGTGATGCCGGCCTTCCGCAACGTGATCCCGAATGACGACCTCGACCGTCTCATCTCCTACCTGAAGAGCGGACGCGCGACGGCCCAGCAGGAAGCCTCCCCATGACGAGCGGCACGGTCACCGACGGGGCGGCGCTGCGCGAGCCCCACACTCCGGATTCCCGTCTCGGCCACGGGGCCGACTACCTGCACGCCGAGCACACCCTGCGCTCGTGGTTCTTCACCACCGATCACAAGCGCATCGCGCTCCTGTATCTCGCCAGCATCACCGCCTTCTTCGTCATCGGCGCGGTGACGGCAGGGCTCGTGCGCCTGGCCTTGGTGGTGCCGAACGGCCAGGTCTTTACCAACGACACCTACAACAAGCTCTTCACGATCCACGGGGTCGTGATGGTGTGGTTCTTCCTGATCCCGAGCATTCCCGCGACCTTCGGCAACTTCCTGATCCCGCTGATGATCGGGGCACGGGACCTCGCCTTCCCGAAGCTGAACCTCGCCTCCTGGTACGTGTTCATGACGGGGGCGTTCTTCACGCTGGTCAGCGTGGTGCTGGGGGGCGTCGACACCGGCTGGACGTTCTACACCCCGCTCTCCACCGCCTTCTCGAACACCTGGGTGGTGCCGGCCCTGATCGGCGTCACCATCGTCGGCTTCTCGTCGATCCTGACCGGCCTCAACTTCGTGGTGACGATCCACACCATGCGGGCGCCGGGCATGACCTGGTTCCGGATGCCGATCTTCGTCTGGACCCACTACGCCACCAGCCTGATCTTCCTGCTCGCCACCCCGGTCATCACCGTGGCGCTGATCCTGCTCATCGCCGAGCGCGCCTTCCATATCGGGGTGTTCGATCCGGCCTATGGCGGCGACCCGGTGCTGTTCCAGCACCTGTTCTGGTTCTACTCGCACCCGGCCGTCTACATCATGGTGCTGCCGGGCATGGGGGTGATCTCGGAGATCGTCCCGGCCTTCGCGCAGAAGAAGCTCTTCGGCTACAAGTTCGTCGCCTACGCGGCGATCGGGCTCGCCTCGGTGACCTTCTTCGTCTGGGGCCACCACATGTTCGTCAACGGGCAGAGCGACTTTGCCAGCGTGGCGTTCTCGGTGCTCAGCTTCGCGGTGGCGGTGCCCTCCGCCGTCAAGGTCTACAACTGGACCGCGACGATCCACAAGGGCTCGCTCAAGCTCGACACGCCGATGCTCTACGCCATGGGCTATATCGGCCTGTTCGTGCTCGGCGGCCTGACCGGGCTCTACCTCGCCACGCTCGCCATCAACCAGCACGTCCACGCCACCTACTTCGTCGTGGCGCATTTCCACTACATCATGGTCGGCGGCACGGTGCTGGCCTTCCTCGGCGGCCTGCATTTCTGGTGGCCGAAGATCACCGGGCGGATGTACATCGAGGCCTGGGGCCGGATCTCCGCCTTCCTGATCTTCATCGGCTTCAACGTCACCTTCTTCCCGCAATTCATCCTCGGCTATCTCGGGATGCCGCGGCGCTACCACGTCTATCCGCCGGAATTCCAGTTCCTCAACATCCTGTCCTCGGCGGGCTCGACCATCCTGGCGGTCGGCTACATCTTTCCGATGGTCTATCTCGTCTACTCGATCTGGTTCGGGAAGCGGGCCCACGCCAACCCCTGGGACGCCAGAGGCCTCGAATGGACGGTGCCCTCGCCGCCGCCGGCCCACAACTTCCTCACCGAGCCGGTGGCGCCGAAGGTGCCCTACGACTACCCGATCCAGGCGCGCGAGACCGGGAGGCAGCACTCGTGAGCGCGGGTGCCGCCGAGACGCCGGTCGGCGTCAAGCTCGTCTCCCACTTCGCCACGGTGGAGCAGCAGAAGCGCGCCGCCGTACTGGGGATGTGGGCCTGGCTGCTGACCGAACTCCTGCTCTTCGCCGGCCTGTTCCTCACGGCGTTGATCCTGCGCCTGCTGCACCCGGAGGCTGTGCAGGAGGCGGCACGCCACCTCAAGTTCTGGATCGGCGCTACCAATACGGTCGTGCTGATCGGCTCCAGCCTGACCATGTCGGGGGCGATCCAGCTCTCGCGGCTCGGATGGCAGCGCGGCATGGTGCGGTTCATGCTCGCCACCGCGGCGCTCGGCGGCCTGTTCCTGGTGCTCAAGGGCTACGAGTACTACGCCGACTACCACGAGCACATGATGCCGTTCCTGTCCGACCGGCCCTACGAGCTGAAGGACTCCCCGCCCTCGCGGCTGTTCGTGAACCTCTACTACGTCGCCACCGGCCTCCACGGCCTCCACCTGATCACCGGCATCAGCATCCTGCTGGCGATGACCTGGCAGGCGAGCCGGCCGGGCTTCCTGAGCCGGCACCAGAATCGGATCGAGATCTTCGGGCTCTACTGGCACTTCATCGACCTGATCTGGATTCTCGCCTTCCCGGTCCTCTACGTGCTCAATCGGTAGGAGACGTCCCGTGTTCGGCACCCCCGACGAGCGCCGTATCCTCTGGCGGCACATGCGCGAGCCGGTCCTGACGGCGTGCGCGCTCCTGGTCATGCTCGCGGTCAACGTGGGTCTCGGAGCCACCCTTCCCTTCCCGCATGTCTGGATCGTCGAGCTTGTGGTCGCCGGCGCCATGGTGGCGACGATCCTCTTGGTCTCCATGGAGGTCCGCCACGAGCCGCCGCTGGTGAAGCTGTTTGCTGGCATCGGCTTCTTCTGGGTCGGGATCCTGTTCGCAATGACGCTGGTGGATTACCTGTCGCGGGGATAAGCCCGTTCACTCCCCGCTCACCACCGCGGCGCTATATCGGTCCCATGTGCGAATTGCTCGGCATGAGCGCCAACGTCCCGACCGACATCCGTTTCAGCTTCGCGGGCCTGGCGCGCCGCGGCGGCGAGACGGGCCCGCATCAGGACGGTTGGGGCATCTCGTTCTACGAAGGCCGCGGCAGCCGCAGCTTCCACGATCCGGAGCCGAGCGCGCGCTCGGAGATCGCCCGGCTGTTGCGGCAATACCCGATCAAGAGCCGGATCGTGATCGCGCACGTGCGCCGGGCCAATCGCGGCCGGGTGACGCTGGAGAACACGCATCCCTTCAGCCGCGAATTGTGGGGCCGCACCTTCACCTTCGCCCATAACGGCCAGCTCAAGGGCGTGAAGCGGCTGACGCTCGGCCGATTCAAGCCCGTCGGCACCACCGACAGCGAGCACGCCTTCTGCTGGATGCTGGGCAGGCTCGAGGAGCGCTGGGGCAGCCTGCCGAAACCCACCCGCCTCGACGGGGCGGTGCGGGAACTCTGCGCGGAGCTGCACGGGCTCGGCGTGTTCAACATGCTGCTCTCCGACAGCCGCACCCTCTACGCCCATTGCGGCAAGCGCCTGTGCACGCTGACCCGCCGGGCGCCGTTCGGCACCGCGACGCTGATCGACGAGGATTGGCGGGTGGACTTCGCGCAGGAGACCACGCCCGACGACATCGTGACCGTGGTGGCGACCCGACCGCTGACCCGGGACGAAAGCTGGACCGATCTCGCCCCCGGCGAGGTCCTGGCCTTCCGCCTCGGCGTGCCGGACGGCGACGAGGCGGGGGCCGGCATCGGCGGCTGAACCGCCCCGGCCGGGCGGTCTATCGGTCTCGGCCCGTTTCTCGCTAAGGTTGCCCCTTTCCGGTCGCGGCCCCCGGGCCCATCTTCCTCTAGGCAGGCAGACGCGAGAGCCATGACGCGAGACATAGCCCCGAATCCGTCGGCCCCGATCCCCTCGGGGGAGGACCGTCCCGGCCTCTCGGCCACCATCCGGTCGCATCTCGGCAGCCAGCTCCGGGCGACCTACGAGGCCCTGGGCGACGCCGACCCGGACAACCGCTTCGCCGACCTGATCGCGCGCCTGGAGGCGGTGTTGAAGGCGCAGGGCGAGATCGTCCTGCCGGAATTCCGCGACGGGCTGCTGCAGGCCGTGCCGTCGTTGCGCGCCTTCGCGCTGTCGCTCACCAGCAACCCGGCCCGGGCCGACGACCTGGTGCAGGACACGCTGCTGAAGGGCTGGCAGCACCGGGCCCGGTTCCAGCCCGGCACCAACCTGAACGCCTGGCTGTTCACCATCCTGCGCAACATCTTCTACTCCGACCACCGCAAGCGCGTGCGCGAGGTCGAGGACCAGGACGGCTCCTACGCCGCCCGGCTCGCCACCGCGCCGCACCAGGGCGACCGGCTCGACGTCGAGGATCTGCAGAGCGCGCTCGCCAAGCTGCCGCCGGACCAGCGCGAGGCCCTGGTCCTCGTCGGCGCCGAGGGCGTCTCCTACGAGGAGGCGGCGGCGATCATGGGGTGCAAGGTCGGCACGGTGAAGAGCCGCGTCAGCCGCGCCCGCGGCCGCCTGGCGGAACTCCTGGGCTACGACGAGGAAGATCTCGGCACCGATCGCCTGATCCAGTCGGCGATGCCGAAGGACGCCTGACCCGGACCCCTTCCCGGGTAGAGTACTCCCACCGGGTCCGGGTGTCTGTCATCGGGCCCGGTGCGACAAAACCCGCCGCATCGATTGAACCGTTTCGCCAACAGCGACGTTACCTCCCCCGAGAGCCGCCCCGCTCGACCGGGGTGGACTGGACGAAACGGAGACCGATCCGATGAAGAAGACCCTTCTGGCTGCCGCCGCCCTCGCCCTCACCCTGCCGATGGCCGCCCAGGCCCAGGGCCTACTGCCCGGCGCCCAGCGCGGCGCGGAGGACGGTGCCGCTGCGGCCGGTCCGGTCGGCGCGATCGTCGGTGGTGCCGTCGGCGCCGCGACCGGTGCGGTCGGCGGCCTGCTCGGCGTCGACGAGCGCCCCCGCTTCCGCTCCTACGCCGTGCGCCAGCATCGCTCCTACGACTGGGACGGCGACGTGGCCGTCGGCGGCGTGCTGCCCTCCTCGGGCGTGAGCTACTACGAGGTCCCGTCCGAGTACGGCATCCGCGGCCGCCGCTACACCGTGGTCAACGATCGCGTCGTGCTGGTCGATCCGGGCACCCGCCGCATCGTGCAGGTCATCGACTAATCAGGGTCTACCGCGCCGCCCGACGGCGGCGCGGTACGGGCCTTCTGGAAGCCCCGGTCTCTCGGCCGGGGCTTCTCGCATTTCGGCGGGATGATTTCCGTCGCTATGTTGCGGTAAGGACTGCAACGAAACCACATCGAATGTCGTTCTTCACAAGGAAGGCGCGGATCGACTTCATCCGCTGCCTCGAAACCTTGACCGACGCGGACGCCCATGCCCTCCGACCTGCACGAGAACCACGACGCCGCCCTGCCGGAGCCGGTGCGCGAGCACCTCGGGAAGGAGCTTCGCTCGGCCTACAACGCCGAGGCCGACAAGCCCGACTACCTCGGGGACCCGGTCCTGCCGGCGGAATTCACGCCGCAGCTGCGCCGGCTCGAGAGCCGCCTGAAGGCGCACGACACCGGCCGCGAGGCGGTCGAGGACGTGGTCAACAACATCCTGCGCGAGCTGCCGCCCAAGCCGTAACGACCGGGTCGCAGTGACGATGCGTCAGTGCGCCGGCGGCGGCAGGGCCGGGCCGGCGATGTCGGGCTGGAGCAGCGACACGGTGATTGCCCGGGTGACGTGCTCGGCCATGCAGCGATAGCCGAGATCGGCGAGGCGAAAGCCCGCGCCGGATTGGGACGCATTGCCCTTCAGCGCGCTGATCGCCCGGGTGGCGAGGTAGCGCATCGCCTCGTAGCGCTGCACCAGGGGTACCTGCTCGCGCTCGGCGACCTTCTGGATCGCCAGCACGAACTGGCGGTAATAGTCGTCCTTGGCGAGGCTGGCGGTGTATTGCGGATCGACCAGCACCACGTCGATGCCATGCGACTTGATCCAGGCCACGGTCTCGGCGAGCGATTGCGAGAAATCCTCGATGTCGACGCGGGCGAGCGCGTCGTTGCCGCCGACCTGCCAGACCACGAGGTCGGGCTCGATCTCCGCCACCTGGTTGCGCAGCCGCTCCGCCGCCCCGAAGGCGATCTCGCCGGAAACGCCGCGGCTCTCGACCGTCACCTCGATATCGGGGAGCGAGCGGGTCAGGGCGTCCTCGAGCCGCACCGGGTAGGTCGCGGCGGTGCCGAGGCCGCCGGAGCTGGAGCCGATCGTCAGGACCTGGACGGCACGGTGCTCGCGCAGGGCCTTCTTGACCGCCTTGAGCTTGGCCAGGGTGTAGAGCTTCGAGCCCGGCACCCGGCACTCGGGCGACAGGCTCGGATCGGGTGCCTCCAGGCTCGGCGCGGTGGCCTGGAGCGCCGGAATCTCGGCCAGGGCGGGTTGTGAGGGCGCTGGCTGGACCTGTGCTGCCGGCGGTGTCGTCGATTGCGCCTGCACGGCGAAGCCGAGGCTCGCGAGCAACGCGACGCTCACGCCGCCGAGGAGGGACGGGGAGAGCGAGAGCGCCATTCGACGAACCATGCCGTGAAGGAGAGTGAAGCCAGCCCGCATCCTACGACAAAGACGTCGGTCGCGAAACCTCCTCCGGTCCAGAACCGAATCAGTTGTGCACCGAGGCTCGCCACCGAGCCGACGGAGAAGACTGCGAGCGAGTTGCGCCCGAGGCCGGCAAGCTGATCGGTGAGCCATCGCGCCCGGGGCTGGACCAGTCCGAACACCGTCTGGAAGGCCAGCAGCACGCCCAGGAAGTGCACCAGCCGGGCCGGCGACAGGTAGGACTTGTCGAAGATGAAGAGCAGGCGCGGCTCGGGCACCGCCAGCGGATCGGGCCGCAGGTTGAACCAGGACAGGACCGCGCCGACGATCACGATGACGATCCCGAGCGGCATCAGGCGACGGCGCCAGGCCAGGAACCGGCCCGAGCCGCGCCGCCACTCGTGGGCGGCAAAGCCCAGGACCAGCAGCAGCTGCCAGCAGAACGGGTTGAAGAACCAGTGCCCCTCCATCGGCCAGCTCGGGATGTTGAACTCGAACACCAGGCTGACCGCGTAGAGCAGCACCGAGATCCCGACCGACAGCCCGAGATGCACCCGCGCCAGCAGCACGAAGGCGGGGGCGAGGCCGAGCAGCACGACGTAGAGCGGCAGGATGTTGAAGAAGCCGAGCTGGTGCAGCAGCGTCACCCAGCCGACGGTGGCCTGGATCGGATCGCTGAAGATCGGCCCGGCATTGTGCCATTCGACCAGCAGCGGGTTGTCGAGGTAGAGGGCGGCGCCCGCCAGCATCGCCAGCGCCAGTGCGGTGATGACGAGCTGGGCGCGGTAGACCTCGACCATGCGCGAGAGGAGCCGCAGCACCGTGCGGAGCGCAGGCTCGGGCGTGCCGTCGCGCCCGCGTGTGGCGATGCCGATCGACCAGCCGGCCAGGAACACGAACAGCTCGGCCGCGTCCGAGATCCCGTACTGGGAATAGGTATAGTTCTGGAAGACGTTGCCCGGGATGTGGTTGATGAAGATCGTGATCAACGCGATGCCGCGCCAGAAATCGACCGCATTCGGTTCACGCATGATGCCCGTGGTCCCTCTCGCGGGTCTCGCTCGGCCGATCTCGGGGGGCGCCGCCCCTGGCGGCGCGGTGCAAGTCGAGTGCCTTGGCGTTACTTCACGATCCGGTCGAGCCGGTTGTTGACGAAGAAGTACAGCTCCTTGGCGCCGGGCTCGGTGTAGAGCACCTGCACCTCGCGCTGGCCCCGCCCGCTCTCGCCGACCAGGACGTCGGTCGGCGGGTGGCCCTTGAGCCGGACCAGCTCGCATTCGGGGATGCCGGGAGCGATCTCGGTGGCGGTCGCGGGCACCGAGCCGGTGCAGCTGCCGTCCTGCGCCAGGACCGGGCCCCAGGACGGGGCCGGCGGCGGGGGCTTGGGGGCGGCGACCACCGGCGGTGGGGCGGCCCGGTCGGTGCTGCCGCCGCAGCCGGCGAGCGCCAGCGTGCCGACGCCCATCAGGACCGCCACCATGCGCCGCATCGTCGTCTGGCCGGTCATCGCGCCTCGTCCGTCCTCGGGCCGCTTCCCCGTGCGGCCAGGGCCGTCTCGTAGAGGCGGATGGCGTCCCCGCGCAAGGCCGCCCGCGACGCCTGGCGGAAATAGAACATGTGCCCGCCGGGATAGACCGCCAGCGAGAGGCGCGGCGTCGGCCCGTAGGAGGGGATCTGGTCGAGGATCAGCTTCGAGGCGAAGTACGGCGTGACGAGGTCGGTGTAGCCGTGGGCGACGAGGACCCACAGGTTGCCGTCGAGGGCGAGCGCCTGGCGCAGCTCGCCCACCACCTCCGGGGCCGAGCGGCCGCCGCCCCAGTTCCAGGCGCCGTTGACCGCATTGCTCAAGAGCTCGTAGCGCAGGTTCGGCACCCGCCAGTTCAGGGTACGGGCGGTGAGGTCGATCATCGCGCTGGTGAGCGGCGCCTGCATGGCGGTGAGGATCGGGTCCTCGAACCGGCCGAAGGCCGCGCTCGGGTCCGGGTCCCACCCGCTCACGCCGGTATCGTAGGCGCTCGCCACCCGGCCCGCGTCGCGATCGGCCTCGCGCTGGTAGCTCGTTCCCGAGACGCGGCCGGCCTGGCGGCGCACGAGCGCCGGGTCGAGCCCGGTCAGGCCCGCGACGCGCTCGGTCAGCCGGTCGAGGGCGGCGGAATCGGCGGGCCCGCGCAGGAGGTCGGCGAGGTAGGGCCCGGTGGCGTAGGCCTCGATCTCCTGCATCCGGGCGGGACCGGGCGTCTCGCCGCGCCGCTCGAGCCCGGCGGCGGCCAGCGAGGGCAGCCGCGTCACGGCACCGAGCGGGTTGTGCCGCGGCGGCTGGAGATAGCCGAAATCGAGGACCGGCGAGAGCAGGACCAGCCCCGACAGCCCGACCCCGACATCGTCCTGGAGCTTGCGGGCGATCAGGGGCCCGCGAAAGCCGCCGTAGCTCTCGCCGAGGAAGAATTTCGGCGAGGCGAGCCTGTCGTTGGTGCGCAGCCAGCGGGCGATCACCGCCGACAGGACGGCGGCGTCGCTCTCGACCCCGTAATAGCGCTTTGCGTCGTCGCCCGTCGCCCGGCTGTAGCCGGTGCCGACCGGATCGATGAAGACGAGGTCGGTGAAGTCGAGCCAGGTCTCGTCGTTGGGGACCGGCACCGGCGCCATCGACGGGCTGATGCTGGTGCCGTCGAGGGGCAGGCGCCAGGGCCCGACCGCCGCGAGGTTGAGATAGGCCGAGGACGCCCCCGGCCCGCCATTGATCGCGAAGGTCACGGGCCGCGTCGCCGCGTCCTTGCCGGCCAGGGTGAAGGCCGTGACGGCGATCTCGGCCTGGAGCTTGCCCGCTTCGTCGACCAGCGGCAGGCTGCCGGCGAATGCGGTGAAGCTCAGGGTTCGGCCGCCCGCCAGGGCGAGGCTGTGCTGGGTCGTGGCATCCGGCGGCAGCCGCCGCCCCTCGGGCTGGCGCGCCTCCTGCCGAGTCTCCTGCCGTGCCTGCTGCGCGAGGACGGCCGGGGCGGGCCCGAGGCACAGGGCCGCCGCCAGCGCGAGGATCCGGGTCGTGATGCGGGTCATGACGTCTCCTCGGGAGGCGGGGCCGGACGGCCGGCGCTTCTGTGTCGGGCGGGCCCCTTCAGGCCTTCTTCTGCCAGCGGCCGCCCTCGTCCTGCTGCCAGTAGGCGACGGCGTGGCCGGCCTCCTTGGCGGTGCGCCACTGCTCGCGGGCGCGCAGCAGGGCGTCCTGGTCGGTGCCGTCGAACAGGATGCAGATGCGCTGGTACTCGGCCGCGTCGTCGGGCAGGGGCGCACCCTCGACCAGGAAGCGGATCGAGGCGGCGTTGGGGTTGGCGTCGCGCAGGGTCAGCACCACCGGCTGCGTCGCGCAGTCGGGGTCGCGGTCGGTGCCGTGGGGCAGGAAGCTCTCCTCCGAGAAAATCCAGAGGTGGTCGTCGAGGGCCTGCAGCCGCTCCTCGCTCGTCGCCTGGATGGCGACGCGCCATTGCCGCTCCAGAGATTTCTCCAGGAGGCTCGGCAGCACCGCCTCCAGGGGCTGGCGCTGCATGTGGTAGAACAGGATCTCGGTCACGCTCATGAGATAGGGCACCCCGGGGCTGGCGGCACCGGCCCGGGGCACGATGCTCAGGCCGCTTCCTGCGCCTGGGCGAGGAGCTTCACCAGATCGCAGCCGGCATAGAGGTCGTGGGCGACGCCCGCGGCCCGCAAGGCCGCCTCCAGCTCGCCCGGCTTGCCGGCGAGGTAGAGCGTGGCGGCGCCCGCCGCCCGCAGCGCCTCGGCGGCGGCGACCGCCTGCTCGGCATAGATCGCATCCGACGAGCACAGGCAGGCGACGCGCGTGCCGGATTGCCGGAAGGCCTCCGCCATGGCGGCGTGATCCGCAAAACCCTCGTTCGTCACCGCCTCGATGCCGCCGGCCTCGAAGGCGTTGCGGGCGAAGGTGGCGCGGGTGTTGAAGGCGCTCAACGCCCCTAGATTGGCGAGGAAGACCCGCGGGCGCCGCCCGGTCCGGGCGAGCGCCGCGTCGGAGGCGTCGCGCAGGGCCTCGTAGGGCTCGGCGAGGCGCCGCGAGGGCAGCGCCCCTTCCGGCACGGGGCCGGCCGCCGGGGCCGGGGCCAGCACCGCCACCGGCGCCTCGTGCAGATCCGGGAACTCGCTCGTTCCGGTGATCGGCTGGCGGCGGGTGGCGAGGTCGGCGTCGCGGGTCTTGCGAAGGCCCGCGAGGCGGGTCGCCAGGGCGCCGGAGCGCAGGTTCGCGACGATCCCGCCGTCCCGCTCGATCGCCTGGAACTGCGCCCAGGCCTCGGTGCAGAGAGCCTCCGTCAAGGTCTCGAAGCCGCCGGCGCCGGCGGCCGGATCCGCGACGCGCCAGAGGTTGGCCTCGTCGAGGAGGACGTGCTGGGTGTTGCGGGCGCAGCGGCGGGCGAAGGCGTCGGGCAGGCCGAGCGCCGCCGTGAAGGGCAGGACCGTGATCGCGTCGGCCCCGCCGAGGCCGGCCGAGAAGGCGGCGGTGGTCGCCCGCAGCAGGTTGACCCACGGGTCGCGCCGGGTGGTGCTGCGCCAGGCGGTCTCGGCGTGGAGCCGGATCGGCGCGGGCGCGAGCCCGCAGGCCTCCTCCACCCGGGCCCAGAGCCGGCGCAGGGCCCGGGTCTTGGCGACCGTCAGGAACTCGTCGGAATCGGCGACGAGCAGGAAGGCCAGGGCGTCGCGGGCACGCTCCAGCGTGTAACCACCGGCCTCCAGCGCCCGCAGGGTCGCGAGCGCGCCGGAAAGGAGCGCGGCGAGCTCCAGCGCCTCGCCGGCCCCGGCCTCGTGGAACGGGCGGGCATCGGCCAGGAAGGCGCGGCCGGCGAATCCCGCGGCGTCGAGGTCGCGCAGGATCTCGGGCAGGGCCGGCCAGGACGGCGCGGCGCCGGTCGCGGCCTCGATCGCCACGGGATCGAGGCCGAGGTCGATGTCGAGGGCGGCGAGGTCGTCGCCCCGGCTTGTGGCGAGGGCGAGGAGAGCCCTGGCGGCGTCCGGGCCCACGGCGCCGGCATCGAGCCGCAGGCCGATCAGCGGCAGCATCACGCCGGAGAGCGCGGCGTCCAGGGCCTGCGGGCCGGGAAGGCCGAAGCCGCGGGCGGCCGGGCTTCCCGCCATCACCAGGGTCAGGGCGTCGGCGCCGCCGTCGAGGTCGGTGAGCGCCAGGGCGTTGGCCTCGGCCGGATCGGGATGGTCGACCCGTTGGCTGACGCGCCAGCGGCCGGGCTCGGCGCGGCCCGGCTGGGGAGCGGCCTCGGCCGGCGGATAGAGCGGGGCGACCTTGATGCCGTCCGGGGTGCGGCGCACCAGCCGCTTCTCGAAATCGGCGCCTTTCAGCACCCCGTCGACCAGGGCACGCCACTGCGCCTCGGTGGCGGCCGGAAAGGCGGCGGCGAGCGTCGTATCGTCCATGTCGCGGGTCCTCGTGGCGCGGATCTCTCCCTAACGCCAGCACATAGCCGCGCCACACGCCATTGGTCGAGGTCCCTCGCGGGGCGTGGGTCGAGGTCCCTCGCGGGGCGTGGGTCGAGGTCCCTCGCGGGGGGCGGAGGCGCGGGGCGGCTCCGCCGAAGCGTCACCCGAAGATGATCAGCCCGGCGAAGCCCGCGGCACCGACCAGGATGCGCCACCAGGCGAACAGCGCGAAGCCGTGCCGCGAGACGTAGTCGAGGAGCTTGCGGACCACGAACAGGGCCGACAGGAACGCCACCACGAAACCGATGGCGATCAGCCCGACATCGTCCTTCGACAGGTTCTTGTAGTTGTCGAGCAGGTCCTTGGCGAAGGCGCCCGCCATGGTGGGCATCGCGAGGTAGAACGAGAACTCGGTGGCGGCGCGCTTGCCCGAGCCCATCAGCATCGCCCCCACGATGGTGGCGCCGGAGCGCGACACGCCGGGGATCATCGCCAGGCACTGGAAGAAGCCGATCTTGAGCGCCATCGGCAGCGAGTACTGGTGCACGTCGTCGTATTTCTGCTCGATCTCGGTCTCGTCGATGACGAGGAGCACGAGGCCGCCGGCGACGAGCGTCGAGCAGATGATCCAGGGGTTGAACAGGTAGAACTTGATGTACTTCGAGAACAGGCCGCCGATGATCGCGGCGGGCAGGAACGCGATCAGGATCGCCAGGATGAACCGGCGGGCGCTCGGGTCGCGGGGCGCGCGCCGCAGCAGGTCGAGGAGCTGGCGGAAATAGACCCCGACGATGGCCAGGATGGCGCCGAGCTGGATCAGCACCTCGAAGGTGTTGTTGGGCGATTCGAAGCCGATGAAGTGGCCGACGAGGAGCTGGTGCCCGGTCGAGGAGACCGGGATGAACTCGGTGGCGCCCTCGACGAGGGCGAGCACCACGGCCTTGCCGATGCTGGCGACGTCCATCACCGCGCTCCCCGGCCCGCGGTGGTGCCGCGCGCGGGCCCGCCCGCCCCTGCCCTACTCGTCACCGTCGTCATCGTCGCCTGCTCTCGTGCTCGCGCCGCGGGCGGTCGCGACCGCGCCCGGCGGGGATGGGGGGAAGGAACCGGGACCGTCTCGGGCCCGGCCGGTGCCGTACCCCGCCCGCCGGGGTGGATCGGCCGTCGTCGCGAGACCCTGTGGCAAGTCTTGTGTGGCAAGTCTGTGGTGGTCAGGGCCGACCGTGACGGAGGACCGGACCGCTCCCGCCGCATGGCTCCGATCGCGGGCTCCGGCTACAGGGCGGAGTCTCGCACCGGTACGGTTGAGGCTCGGTTACCAGCCCCGCATCGCCGTGTTAAGGATGCCGAAAGACATACCTCTGGTGGTGACCGGGCGTTAATCACGCGCGGGCCAAGCCTGATACAGACGCGACCCCCGCACGACCCACCGCGAGCCGACCTTCAAGGCCAGCCAACAGACGAAGCGCGAAACGGCCCCGCATGGCGACGCTCCATCACTCCTCGTTCTGCCCGCATTCCCGCTTCGTGCGCCTGGTGATGGCCGAGATGGGCATGGAGCCCCAACTCGTCGAAGAGCGCCCCTGGGAGCGCCGGGACGACTTCCTGATGCTCAACCCCGCCGGCACCACGCCGGTGCTGGTGGAGGAAGGCGGCCTCGCCGTGCCGGGCGGCGGCGTCATCGCCGAGTACCTCGACGAGACGCGCGGCCTCGGGCTCAGCGGCATCCGGCTCCTGCCGGAGGCGCCGGCCGCCCGGGTCGAGGTGCGGCGCCTGCTCGACTGGTTCCTGCAGAAGTTCGACCAGGAGGTGACCGGCTATCTCGTCACCGAGAAGATCCACAAGCGCTTCATGACCTCGCAGCACGGCGGCGGTCCGCCCGACATGAACGCGATCCGGGCGGCGCGCAGCAACGTGCGCTACCACCTGAAATACATCGGGTACCTGATCTCGCGGCGGAACTGGCTGGCGGGCAGCCACCTGACCTATGCCGATCTGGCGGCCGCCGCGCACCTGTCCTGCGTCGACTATCTCGGCGACGTGCCGTGGGACGAGGACGAGATGGCGCGGCACTGGTACGCCCGGGTGAAGTCGCGCCCGTCCTTCCGCGGCCTGCTCGCCGACCGGGTGGCCGGGATGGCGCCGGCCGACCATTACGCGGATCTCGACTTCTGACGGCGACCCAGACCCCGGACAAGCTGCGGCGTTTCCTCGAGACCCGCGCGCGCATCCTCGGCTTCGACGCACTCGCGGTGACCCGGCCCGACGCGGTGCCGGCCCTGCCGGAGCGTCTCTCCGCCTGGCTCGCCGCCGGCCACCACGGCGAGATGGCCTGGATGGAGGAGCGCACGGCGGAGCGCGCCGAGCCGGCGCGGCTGTGGCCGGCGATCCGCAGCATCGTGATGCTGGGGATGAATGCCGGGCCGGAGGGCGATCCGCTGGCGTCCCTCGCCGATCCGACGCGCGGTTCGGTCGCCGTCTACGCGCGCCGGCGCGACTACCACGACGTGATCAAGGGCAAGCTCAAGGAGCTGGGTGGTGCCTTCGCCGCCAAGGCGGGGGCCAAGGTCAAGGTCTTCGTCGACACCGCGCCGGTGATGGAGAAGCCGCTCGCGGAAGCCGCCGGCCTCGGCTGGCAGGGCAAGCACAGCGTGCTGGTGTCGCGCAAGTTCGGCAACTGGCTCTTGCTCGGGGCGATCTACACCACGGCCGACCTGGCGGTGGACGCATCCGAGCCCGACCGATGCGGGAGCTGCCGGCGCTGCCTCGATGCCTGCCCGACGAACGCCTTTCCGGCTCCCTACCGGCTCGATGCCCGGCGCTGCCTCGCCTACCTGACGATCGAGCACGAGGGGCCGATCCCGGCGGAGTTCCGGGAGCCGATGGGCAACCGGGTCTTCGGCTGCGACGATTGCCTGGCGGCCTGCCCGTGGAACAAGTTCGCGGCCGCGGCCCGAGAGGCGCGGCTCGCGGCCCGTGCGGACCTCGCCGCCCCTCCCCTCGCCGAGCTGGCCCGGCTCGACGAGGCGAGCTTCCGCCAGCGTTTCGCCGGCACGCCGATCAAGCGGACGGGGCGCGACCGCTTCCTGCGCAACGTGCTGATCGCGGTGGGCAATTCAGGCGACCCGGACCTCGCCGGAGAAGCGCTGCGGCTTCTCGACGACGCCTCGCCGCTGGTGCGCGGCATGGCGGTGTGGGCGCTCGCCCGCCTTGGGCGCCTGCCCCCCGGCCCCGCGCCGGACGAGCACGATCCCGACGTGCTCGCCGAGTGGGCGGCGGCAAAAAACCGAGGTGTCCCGAGGGTGAGCCCTCTGGCGGGAGCCGAGCAGCGCCCTGCATAAGACGGCACGTTCCCTCGGACGAGGCTTTGGGCCCCAATGAACCTGTTCGTCTTCGGGCTCGGCTACACCGCCGGCCGTTTCGTGGCGCGCGAGCGCGCCCGCTTCGCCTCCGTCACCGCGACCCGCCAGGCGCCCGCCGCGGTCGACGGGGTGTCGCTGCGGGTCCTCTCGCCCGGGGAGGCGGATCCGCGGATCGCCGACGACCTCGCGCAGGCCGACGCGATCCTGGTGTCGATCCCGCCGGATTCCGGCCATGACCCGGCGCTCCACGCCTTCGCGGACGCCATCGCGGCCGGGCCGGCGCGCTGGATCGGCTACCTTTCGACGATCGGGGTCTACGGCGACCAGGGTGGGGCCTGGATCGACGAGGCGACGCCGCCCGCCCCCACCCACCAGCGCACCCGCGACCGGGTGGCGGCGGAAGAGGCCTGGCTGGCACTCGGCGCGCGGACCGGCAAGGCGGTGCAGGTCTTCCGGCTGTCGGGCATCTACGGGCCGGGCCGCAATGCCTTCGAGAAGCTGCGCCAGGGCAAGGCGCAGCGCATCGTCAAGCCGGGCCAGGTGTTCAACCGCATCCATGTCGACGACATCGCCACCACGCTCGCCGCCTCCCTCGACCGGCCGCGCCCGGGCGCGGTCTACAACGTCACCGACGACGAGCCGGCCCCGCCGCAGGACGTGACAGCCTTTGCCGCCGACCTCGCCGGACTGCCGCTGCCGCCGGCGGTCGATTTCGACACCGCGTCCCTGAGCCCGATGGCGCGCAGCTTCTACGGCGAGAACAAGCGGGTAAGGAACCGCTTGATCCGGGAGGAGCTGGGGGTGGCGCTGGCCTATCCAACGTATCGGGAGGGGCTGCGGGGGTTGGTGTAGGGGGACGTCGTGTCCGTCCCGCCGGCTCCCCTGGTCGTCGCGGTCGGCGCTTCGGGCCGGCACGCCCGCGTCGTTCTGGAGGCCGCCGATCTCGCCGGGCTGGCGGTCCTCGGCGTTCTGTCGGATGCGATGCCGGCAGGCGCACCGTTCTTCGGATCGCATCGCGTGCTCGGCGGGCTCGACCGCCTCCACGACCGGAGCTTCCTGCAGGGTTGCCGCCTTCACCTCGGCACCGGCGACCGAGCGGTGCGGCGGTCGATGGCGGAAGCGGTCGAGGCCAACGGCGGGCGACTCGGCACGATCGTGCACCCCGCCGGCATCGTCTCGCCGAGTGCCGTGATCGGCGCGGGGGCCTTCGTCGCGGCCGGCGCGATCGTCGGCGTCGGTGCGGTCCTGGCGGAAGCCTGCCTCGTCAACACGGGCGCGAGCCTCGACCACGATTGCCGGCTCGATGCCGGGGTAATCCTCGGCCCGGGAGCGCGCCTCGCCGGCGCCGTCCTGTGCGAGGCCGACGTCTTCGTCGGGCTCAATGCCTGCGTCCTGCAAGGCCTGCGGATCGGCCGAGGGGCGGTCGTCGGGGCCGGCGCCGTCGTCACGCGGGACGTGGCTGCCGGGGCGACCGTCGTGGGTTGCCCCGCTCGGCCTGTGTCCCGCTGAGCCTTCGGCAGACTTCGCCGAAAGCGGTTCTATCCGAGGGGACCTGCCACGAGACCTGACCGCCTCACGCCGCGTGCCGCCCCGCCTCCGCCCCGAAATGCCCGATATACCGCTTGGCGATCGCCTCGACGGGCAGCACCACGAACACGTCGGTCGTGCCGAACTGGTAATCGATCACCGCCCCGTCGCCGAAGGTGGCGCCGACCCGCAGATACCCCTTGATCAAGGGCGGCAGGGCATGGACGGCGGCCTTCGGGTCGATCGCCTCGCGGCTGAGGCGGTCCATGGCGACGTGGCGGCCGGGCAGCGCGCGGGCACGCCAGCCCTCGGGGGCGCGGGCGAAGTGGTGCAGGAAGCTCAGGGGCAGCGCCAGGCGGTCGGGGTCGGTGCCCTCGAGGCTGGCGCAGCCGAGCATCGCGTCGATGCGGTGGTGCAGGACGTAGGTCCAGATGCCGTGCCACAGGAGCTCGACGGTGCGCTTGGTGCGGTAGGGCTTGAGCACGCAGGAGCGGCCGAGCTCCAGCAGCCGCTTGCCCGCATTGGCCTCCAGCACCGGGCCGAGATCGTACTCGCCGGCGGTGTAGAAGCCGAAATGCCGGTCGGCCTGCTCCTGGCGCAGCAGCCGGTAGGTGCCGACCACCCGGGGCTTGGGCTTGCGGAACGGCGTCTGCTCCTTTGCGTCGTGGTCGATCACCAGGAGGTGGTCGCAGACCGCGTCGTACTCGTCGGCGTCGCGGCGCTTGAGCAGGGCCATGCCGGTCGGGATCGCCGCCATCTCCTCGTAGAAGACACGGTAGCGCAGACGCTGGGCCCGCTTGATCTCCTTCGGCGTCGTCGCGAGGCGCACCTCCAGCGAGCCGATGCGGCCGAGCACCGGGTCGAGACCGGGGGTCTCGAAATGCCTCAGGCGCGGGAAGAGCCGCGAGGTCTGGCCGAACCCCTTCTGGCCGATGTCCTTGAGGTGGATGCCGCCCTCGGCGGCGCGGCCGAGGAGGCGCGCGAGGGGGATGCCGGGCGGGGCGTCGCGGCCGTCGCCGGAGGGGCCGCGGGTGAGGAACGGAACCATGGTCGAGGCATCCCGTGCGGCGCCGACCGATCCGGCGCCCGTGAGGCGGTCGCCGCGACCGTCCCCGCGTGCCGACACAACACCACGAAGCCGGCACGGGAATATGACAAAGGTTTTTTAGATCGATCAGAGGGTTGGCGGGGCAGCCCTGCCCCGCCCGCGCTCCGTTCAGACGAACTGGCTCAGGCCCGGGATCGAGCCGACGATCGGCCCCATCACGTCCTCGCCGGCCTTCTCGCGACCATAGGCGAACAGCTCGCGGCCGAGCGGCTGCATCTGGTTCATCGGCACGCCGGCCGACATCAGCTTCTGGCCGAGCGCCATCACGCCGCCGCCCATCATGCCGCCGAGCATGCCCATCAGGCCGCCGCCGCCCTCGCCGGCGCCGGCCTGGGCGATCGCCGCCTCGGAGCCCGGCATGGCGGCGATGAGCTGGTTGACCTCCGTCGCCGGGCCCTCCTTCTGCAGGAAGGCCAGGATGTGGCCGATCGCCGTCTGGGCCGTGGTCGCGTCCAGTCCCGTGGCCTGCGTCACCCGGGCAACAAGCTCTTCCATCGTGGTCTCCCGCGCGTCGGCACCGCCCATGTCGGAGGGGTGACATGCGGCCTGCGACCGGGCGGTCTTCGGCGAAGGCCGCCGCGAAATCAAGGCGGGGGGCCGAATCCCGGCGGCCGCGGCGTTGACAGACGGGATGCGGACCCGTAACGGAGACATCTGGCGCGCGGACCGTGAGGGACCGCGCGCCGTCGCGTTCGCGGACCGCCCTTCGGGCGCCCGAGCGTCAATTGCCAAAAAGACGATCCCGGCGAACCGCCGGAGATCGGATGGAACACGGACGAGAACGATGTTCGCAGTGATCAAGACCGGCGGCAAGCAGTACCGCGTCGCCGCCAACGACGTCATCACGATCGAGAAGCTCGAGGGCGAGGCCGGCACCGCTGTCACCTTCGGCGAGGTGCTGCTGTTCGCCGACGGCGCCGGCGCGACCCAGGTCGGCGCCCCGCTGGTCTCCGGCGTCAGCGTCGCCGGCGAGATCGTCAAGCAGGCCCGCGGCCCGAAGGTCATCGCCTTCAAGAAGCGCCGCCGCCAGAACTCGCGCCGCAAGCGCGGTCACCGCCAGGACCTCACCGTGGTCCGCGTCACGGGCATCAGCGCCGCTTAAAGCTGGCCGCGAGCCCTTTTCTCAGAATTCAGGAGTTAGCCCCATGGCTCACAAGAAGGCAGGCGGTTCGTCCCGCAACGGTCGCGATTCGGCTGGTCGTCGTCTCGGCGTGAAGAAGTTCGGCAGCGAGGCCGTGATCGCCGGCAACATCATCGTGCGTCAGCGCGGCACCAAGTGGCATCCCGGCGTCAACGTCGGCATGGGCACCGACCACACCCTGTTCGCCCTCACCGCCGGCAAGGTGCAATTCATTACGAAACGCGGTCGCGCGTTCGTAACCGTCGTCGCCAACGACGCCGGCCCGGCCCTGGAGGCCGCAGAATAACCCGACGGAGCCAGTGACGAGGGAGCTCCGCCGGTGTCCCCACACCGACCCGGCGACTCCTGCTCACCTTAGGCCCCGAAACGGCCAAGCTCCGAGCGAGATCACGAGGGGAAGGTGGGGAACCACCTTCCCTTTCGTCGTTCTCGTAACCGTGCCCGAGCGGGAGGCTCTGGGTTCGGATCGGAGTCAGGCGATGTTTCCCGACCTCACCCGCGACGATGTCTTCCGGCTCGAGACCCGGAGGCTGTGGCTGCGCTGGGCCCGTCAGGCCGATGCGCAAGCCCTCGTCCGATTCGCCGGTGAGAAAGCCGTAGCCGGGATGACCGCCCGAATTCCGCATCCGCTCGATCCGCCCTCCGTGGACAATTTCATCCTGGAGTCGCGGCGGGCCAACGCGGAGGGCCGCGCGCTGGTCATGGCGATCACGCCGCGGCGGCACCCGACCCAGGCGATCGGCATCGTCAGCATCGAGCCCGACCCGGACGGCCACGCGCCGCATCTCGGCTACTGGCTCGGCACGCCGCACTGGGGCCAGGGCCTCGCGACGGAAGCCGCGCGGGCGATGATCGACGCGTTCTTCGCCTATACCGAGGGCGAGGAGCTGTCCTCCTCGGCCCGGGTGGTCAACCCGGCCTCGCGGCGGGTCCTGGAGAAGTGCGGCTTCGCCTCGGTCGGCTCGGGCCTCCAGGCCTTCCCGGCCCGGGGCGGCGTCTTCCCGGTCGACCGGTTCCGGCTCGACCGGCGCGCCTGGGACAGCCTGAAGACCTGGCACGCCGCCGGTCTCGTCTTCGCGCGCCACGACGGGGCGGAATGCCGCGTCGGCGCCTGATTGTCCGATAAGATCCGGCGGCCGGGGTCTCCTCCCCGGCCGCCATTCCCCATTCAGGAGTTCGTCCCGTGAAGTTCCTCGACGAGGCCAAGGTCTACGTCCGCTCGGGAGACGGCGGCGCCGGCTGCGTCTCGTTCCGACGCGAAAAGTTCATCGAGTTCGGCGGGCCGGACGGCGGCGACGGCGGCCGCGGCGGCGACGTCTGGATCGAGTGCGTCGAGGGGCTCAACACCCTGATCGACTACCGCTACCAGCAGCATTTCAAGGCCCGCAAGGGCGAGCACGGTTCGGGCCGCAACCGCGCCGGTGGCAAGGGCGAGGACGTGATCCTCAAGGTGCCGGCCGGCACCGAGATTCTGTCGGAGGACCGGGAGACCCTGATCGCCGATATGACCACGGTCGGCCAGCGCTTCCGCCTCGCCAAAGGCGGCAACGGCGGCTTCGGCAACGCCTACTTCACCACCTCGACCAACCGCGCCCCGAAACATGCCAATCCGGGCCTCGAAGGCCAGGAGCACTGGCTCTGGCTGCGGCTGAAGCTGATCGCCGATGCCGGCCTCGTCGGGCTTCCCAACGCCGGCAAGTCGACCTTCCTGGCCACCGTGACGGCGGCCAAGCCCAAGATCGCCGACTATCCCTTCACCACCCTGCATCCGGGGCTGGGCGTCGTACGGGTCGACACCCGCGAATTCGTGCTCGCCGACATCCCGGGCCTGATCGAGGGCGCGCACGAGGGCGTGGGCCTCGGCGACAAGTTCCTGGCCCATGTCGAGCGCTGCCGGGTGCTGCTCCACCTCGTCGAGGGCACGAGCGAGGATGCCGGCGCCGCCTACCGGCTGGTGCGCACCGAGCTCGAAGCCTACGGCCACGGGCTCGAGGACAAGCCCGAGGTGGTCGCGCTGTCGAAGGCCGACACCCTCGATCCCGAGACCCTGGAGCTCCAGGTCGCCCGGATCGAGGAGGAGACCGGCCGGAAGCCGCTGATCCTGTCCTCGGCGACCCGCCAAGGGGTGACCGAGGCCCTGCGGACGCTCATGGCCCGCATGGATGCGGCCGCCGCCGAAACGCCGGTGGAACGGCCGGCCTGGCAGCCGTAACGTCGCCCGGGGGCGCCCGCAGGCGCCCCGGCTATTTCAGGATCTCCTCGAACGCCGCGCGCACCCCGGCCCGCGTCTCGGCGAGCTGCGCGACGAGGGCCGCCTCGTCGGGCTGGCCCGAGGCCGCGGCGAGGCGGGCACGGGCCGCCGCCGGGGCGGTACGGCCGAACTCGCCCTCGACCATCAGGCGCTGCCAGTGGTGCACGTCGTCGAGGAGCCGGTAGGCGGTGACGAGGCGGCCGGCGAGGCCGGGCTCGATCAGCCCGCGGTCGCCGGCGCTCTCCAGGACCCCCGGCGCGTCGAGGCCGACGAGATCGGGATGGGCCGCGGCGTGCGATAGGATCAGGGCCTGCGCCAGGAAGTCGAGGTCGAGGAGCCCGCCCGGGGCGAGCTTGAGGTCGAGGGGGCCGTGGTCGCCCTTCTCCTTCGCCACGAGGGCCCGCATCGTCCGCACCTCGCGGGCGACCGTCTCGGGGTCGCGGGACTGGCACAGGATCGCGGCGGCGGTGGCGTCGGCCTCCGCCATCAGGCCGGGATCGCCCGCGATGGCCCGGGCCCGGGTCAGGGCCATGTGCTCCCACGGCTCCGCCTCCTCGCGCCAATAGGCGGCGAAGCGCTGCCACTGGTTGGCGATCGGGCCCTGGCCGCCGCTTGGGCGCAGGCGCAGGTCGACCTCGTAGAGCCGCCCGCGCCGGGTCGGCACGGTGAGCGCGGCGACGAGGCGCTGGGTCAGGCGGTTGTAGTAGACCGCGGCATCGAGCGGGCGCTTGCCGTCGCTCTCGCGGGCGTCGGGATCGAAATCGTACAGGACCACGAGGTCTAGGTCGGAATCGGCGGTGAGCTGGCGCGAGCCGAGGCGACCGAGGCCGAGCACCGCGAAGCGCCCGCCCGGCACCCGCCCGTGATCGGCGGCGAAGACCGATTCGACCGCCCGGAGCGCCGAGGCCACCACCGCCTCGGCGATGCCCGCATAGGCCCGGCCGGCGCCCGCGGGCGGCAGGATGCCGGAGAGGAGGCGCGCGCCGGTGACGAAGCGCAACTGGCGGGCGGCGTCGCGGCTGCGGTCGAGGAAGTCCTCGTAGTCGCGGGGCTGGCCGAGGCCGGTACGGAGCTGCTCGGCCAGCGCCCCGGCCTCGGTCACCGGGGCGACGAAGGCCGGGTCGATCACCGCGTCGAGGACGTGCGGGCTGAACGCCACGGTATCGGCGAGCCGCGGCACGGTGCCGAGGAGATCGGCGAAGAGCAGCCGCAGCCGCTCGTGCGAGCGCAGGATGGTAAGAAGCTCGACCGCCGCCGGCATCCGACCGAAGGCGCGGTCGAGGGCGGCGAGCGCCCCATCCGGGTCGGCGGTGCCGGACAGCGCCTGGATCAGGGGTGGGACCAGGTCGGTCAGCACCTCGCGGGCGCGGGGGCTCGTCACCGCCGGGCGGCGGCCGAAATGCCAGCCGCGCACCGTCTCAGTCGCCCGCTCCGGCGCCCGGAAGCCGAGGCTGCGCAGGGTGGCCAGCGTGCCGGGATCGTCCTCGACCCCGGTGAAGACGAGGTCGCCGACCTCCGCGGCGAGGTCGGGCTCGGCCTCGAACAACAGGGCGTAATGGCCCTGCACCCGGCGCGCCTCGGCGGTCAGCGCGTCGCCGAATGCGGTCTCGTCGGCGTAGCCGAGGAAGCGGGCGAATCTCGCGAGCTTGCCCGGATCCTCGGGCAGGCGCTGGGTCTGCTCGTCGGCCACCATCTGCAGCCGGTGCTCGACGGTGCGCAGGAAGCGGTAGGCCTCCCCCAATTCGTCGCGGGCCTCCGGGGTGATCCAGCCCTCGTCGTGCAGCGCGCGCAGCATCTCGAGCGTACGACGGCCGCGCAGCGAGGGGCGCCTCCCGCCGAAGACGAGCTGCTGGGTCTGGACGAAGAACTCGACCTCGCGGATGCCGCCGCGCCCGAGCTTGATGTCGTGGCCCGCCACCGCGATGGCGCCGTGGCCCCGCACGGCGTGGATCTGCCGCTTCATCGCGTGGACGTCGGCGATCGAGGCGAAGTCGAAGTACTTGCGCCAGATGAACGGCCGCAGCTCGGCGAGGAATGTCTCCGCCAAAGTCTGGTCGCCGGCGACCGGGCGCGCCTTGATGAAGGCGGCGCGCTCCCAGTTCTGCCCCACCGTCTCGTAGTAGGTGTAGGCGGAGGGCAGCGACAGGGCGGTCGGGGTCGAGCCGGGATCGGGCCGCAGGCGGTAATCGACCCGGTGGACGTAGCCGTCGGCGGTGCGCTCCTGCAGGAGCTTGGCGACCGCTTGCGCGATCCGGCTGAAGAACGGCGTCGCCTCGACGCCGGCGCGCAACGGCGCCGTGTCGGGATCGAACAGCACGATCAGGTCGACGTCGCTCGAATAGTTCAGCTCGCCGGATCCGAGCTTGCCCATGCCGAGCACGATCAGCCCCGACCCCTCCTGGGGCTTCGACGGATCGGGCGGCAGGAACCGGCCGGTGCCGGCGGCCTGGGCCAGCGCCGCGTCGACCGCGGCGCCGACCGAGGCGTCGGCGAAGTCCGAGAGCGCCGCGGTCACCTCTTCCAGCGACCACACCCCGCCGATATCGGCGAGCGCCACCAGGAGCGCGTGGGCGGCGCGGTTGCGCCGAAGCCCGGCGGCGACGTCGCCGCCGGCAAGTCCGGCCGCCCGCTGGTCGGCCAGGATCGCCGCGTTGGAATCCTCCGGCGCGCGTTCCAGGAGCCCGGCGAGGCGGGTCGGATCGCGGGCGGCGAGCCCCCACAGGAACGGCGAATGGTCGGCGAGCCCGAGGAGCAGGCCGCGGGCCGGGCCGCCCTCGCCGATCAGCGGCGCGAGGCCGGGCGCCTCTGCAAGCAGGTCGGCGACGCGCGAATGGGCACGCTCCGGGTCGGCGAGGCGGGGCGCCCGGGCGAGACGCGCGGAAAGGGACCCGGTCACGCCGTCGTCTCCCGCGGGGCTTGAACCTCCCGTGCGGCCGGCGCCGGCAGGCGCAGCACGGCGCGCAGGCCCGGCGCGTTGTCCTCCAGCGCGAAGGTGCCCTGGTGCAGCCGCGCCACCGCGTTGACGAGGCTGAGGCCTAGACCGAAGCCCGGACGGGTACGGGCGGTCTCGAGCCGCACGAAGCGCTCCAGCACCCGGCCGCGATCGGCTTCGGGGATCCCCTCGCCCTGGTCGGCGACCGCGAGCAGCACGGCCCCGTCCTCGCGCCGGGCGGTGACGCAGACCACCGGCGGGACCGTCGGATCGGCCGGCCTCTGCCCGTACTTCAGGGCATTGTCGATCAGGTTCGCCATCGCCTGTCCGATCAGCTCGCGGCTGCCGTGCAGCAGGAGACCGTCCTCGATCTCCGTCCGCAACCCGACGCCGCGTTCCTCCGCCACCGCTTCGTACAACTCGCCGACCTCGAGAGCGACCGCGCCTGCGTCGAAATCCGCCAGCCCCTCGCGGGCGTTGCCGGCCTCGAGGCGAGCGATCATCAGGAGCGCGTTGAACACCCGGATCAGGTTGTCGCTCTCCTCGATGTTGGCTTCCAGCGCCGCGCGCAGGGATTCCGGGTCGTCGCCCTCGCGCAAGGCCGCGTCGGCCTTGTTGCGCAGGCGGGTGAGCGGGGTCTTGAGGTCGTGGGCGATGTTGTCCGAGACCTCGCGCATGCCGCGCATCAGCTCGCCGATGCGGTCGAGCATGGCGTTGAGGTTGCTTGCCAGCCGGTCGAGCTCGTCGCCGGTGCCGGCCAGCGTCAGCCGCCCGTCGAGGTCGCCCGCCATGATGCTCCGGGTGATCTCGGTCATGTGGTCGACGCGCTTGAGGACGCGTTGCGCGATGAACCAGCTGCCGAGGAAGCCGAGGCCCACCACCAGCATCAGCGACCAGGCGAAGGCGCGCCCGATCACCGCCCGCAGCCGGTCGCGCTCCTCGACGTCGCGGCCGACGAGGAGGCGGAAGCCCCCCGGCAGGGTGAAGATGCGCACGATCGCCCGGTGCTCGACGCGGTCGCCGTCGGTGCTGCGGCCGTAGGTCGTCTCGGTCTGGCCGGGCTCGTTCAGCACCCCGGGCGGCAGGGTCTCGACGTTGCCGACGACGTGCTCGCCCGCCGGCGTGGTGACGAGGTAGAGCGAGGCGCCCGGCTCGCGCGAGCGGCGCTCGACCACGCTGACGAGGCGGCGGATGCCGCCCGCGGCGTACTGGTCGGACAGGCCGTTTATCTCGGCCTCGATGGTCGAGACGATCTGGTCGTCGAGGACGCGCCGGGCGTTCCAGGCGACGTAGCCGAGCGCGAAGAACGCGAAGGCGGCGAAGACCAGGAGGTAGGCGAGCGACAGCTTGAAGGCTGTGGTGCGAAACAGCGTGCCGAGGCGCACGAGCACGCCGTCGGGCCCTGCGGCCTGGCCCGCCGGAGCCGGCGGGGTCGCGGTCCGGGCGCTCACGCCTCGCCGCCGGCGCGGACCATGTAGCCCGCCCCCCGCACGGTGTGGATCATCGGCCGCTCGAAGCCCTTGTCGACCTTGGCGCGCAGGCGCGACACATGGACGTCGATGACGTTGGTCTGCGGGTCGAAATGGTAGTCCCAGACGTGCTCGAGCAGCATCGTGCGGGTGACGACCTGGCCGGCGTGGCGCATCAGGTACTCGAGCAGGCGGAATTCCCGCGGCTGGAGCGGGATCTCCTGCCCGGCCCGGGTCACCCGGTGCGACAGCCGGTCGAGCTCGAGGTCGCCGACGCGGTAGCTCGTCGCCTCCGTGGCCGCTCCGCCGCCGCGGCGGCGGGCCAGGACCTCGATCCGCGCCATCAGCTCGGAGAAGGCGTAGGGTTTCGGCAGGTAGTCGTCGCCGCCGGCCTTGAGGCCCTTCACCCGGTCGTCGACCTGGCCGAGCGCCGAGAGGATCAGCACCGGGGTCTCGACGCCCTGCTCGCGCAGGGAGCGGATCAGCGACAGCCCGTCGAGCTTCGGCAGCATCCGGTCGACCACCAGCACGTCGTAGGCGCCCTCGCGGGCGAGGGCGTAGCCGTCGAGGCCGTCATCGGCGGTGTCGGCGACGTGGCCGGCCTCGCGGAAGGCCTTGGACAGGTAGCTGGACGCCTCTCGGTCGTCCTCGATGATCAGGAGGCGCATGTCGGACATTCTAGGGCAGTTCCCGGGCGCGCGGGAGAGCGTCCCGCGCCGGGATCCTGGCGCCCTGGACCCGGGGCGGTCCCCGGACCCGGCGCATCGTGCCGGGGGAGGAGAACCGGCACGGTGCGTCGGGCGTCGCCGAGAGGTCGGCAGGCCGAGCCGGGGGACTCGGCCTGCCGTGGCGCGGAACGCCGGGTCGTCTGGGGGGCGATGATGGTGACCCGGCGCCCCGGCCCTCGGGGCCTAGGACGCGCCGGCGCCCCGGGGGTGGGAGGCGCCGCCGCATCCGGCGACCCTGCCGTTCTAGGCTCCCCGGGCTTACGCCCGTGTCTCCGCACCATGAACTCTGCGTAATCTTGGCTGCGGGCGACATCCTCCCGCGGGCGGAGGTCCGCCCGCGGGAGGATGCGTCACACCACCGGCGGCGCCGTCGCGGCGGCGTCGGGCGCCGGGGACTTCGTGCCCGAGACCAGCGGCCCGTCGCCGTGGATCAGCGTCATCACGAGCGCCACGACCGCGAGCAGAGCCGCCACCACGGCGGGAACCAGGAAGGCGCTCTCGCCGAAAGCGGCGTGCAGGAGGCCGCCCGAGATCGCCCCGAAGGTCAGCGCGGCCCAGAGCGGCGCCTGGATCCAGAACGACGGCGAGGGATGGCCGAGGAGCAGGTTGGCGAGCCCGGTGCCGAAGCGCACCACCGCACCGGTGACGTAGGTGAGCGCCAGGCTGCGGCCCTCCTCGTCCTGCAGCACGGCGTTCTGCATCCCGAGCGCCAGCACGATCGGGTAGGCGTGGAGCGGGAACTCGAAGGGCCCGCGCGGCATCAGGAGGCCGACGGCGAGAAGCAGCGCCTGCAGGGTAAGGAGCACGGCGAGCCGCCAGTAGCCCACCGCCGCGGCCAGCAGGGTGCCGATGAACGCCCCGAAGCAGAACAGCGCGATGGTGCTGCCGACCCGGGTGACGTTGCCCCAGTCGCCCAGGCTGACCGCGACGCCGAAGCGGGTGGTGTTGCCGCTCATGAAGGACATGAACAGCTGCGAGAATTCGAGGAACCCGATCGCGTCCGCGCAGCCGGCCAGCGCCGACAGGGCCAGCGCGAACGGTACCCGCGTGCTCGCGGCGGCCGGAAAGGCCTTGGTTTCCTTCTCTGCCATTCACCCCTTCTCCTCGTACTGCCCTCGGGGCAGATTGATTGCCCATGCGGAACCGAGCCGGAGCGGAACGGTTCCGTTGCGCGGCATCGAACGCGGTGCGAGACGGTTGGGGTGTGCGGTTTCTCACATCGGGTGTCGGGGTCGTCCGCCTCCCCGCCGCCGGAGGTGGACGATCCGTCCCTCGCCGGACGTGCCCGGGGCACGGGATGGCGCGCGGTGCCGGCTCAGTAGAGCCGGGTACGGTAGGATTCCTCCATCAGCCGCTCGGCCTCGGCGACGCCGATCGCGCCGGTCTGGTCGGACAGGATGCGGCCAAGGCTCGGGACCCGGTCGCGGGGCACCTGGGCCGCCGGATCCCACAGCCGGGCACGCATCACCGCCTTGCCGCAATGGAAGAACGCCTCGCGTACCGTGACGACGAGGCCGGTCGTCGGCACCTTTCCTTGCGCGGCGAGCGGCGCCAGCAGCGCGGCGTCGGTGGTGAGGCGGGCTGTGCCGTTCACCCGCAGGGTCTCGGTGATGCCCGGCACCAGGAAGATCAGGCCGATTCCCGGCGCCGCCAGCAGGTTGCCGAAGCTGTCGGCGCGGTTGTTGCCGCGCCGGTCCGGGATCAGCAGGGTGGCGTCGTCGACGACCTGGACGAAGCCCGGCGCGTCGCCCCGGGGGCTCGCATCGGCTCGACCCTCGGCGTCGGCGGTGGCGACCACCAGGAACGGCGAGAGCGCGATGAAGGCGCGGGCATGCGGATCGAGCCGGGGCAGCACCTTGCCCTCGGCGAGGCGGCTGACCGGGCCCATATGGCCGCGCAGTTCCTCCTCGGTGCGGATCTCCGCCTCGGTGCGCGTCTCGTCCATCCGGCTCTCCCGCTCATGTCCGGGCGTGCGCCCCGTCACGCCTGCGGCCCGTTGTCCGGTGCACCCGCCCCGGCCCGCCATGCCCTATCTCGATCAGGGTGCTGCCTGCGGGCGGGCCAGGCAAGGTCCGCGAGGAGGCAAGGTTCGCGACGAGGCAGGTCCACGAGGAGGATGGGACAAGCGATGAGACGTCCCGGCCGCCGGCCGTTCCGAGGCGCGCGCCGCCTCGCCGCCGCGGCTCTTCTGACCGCCCTCGCCCATCCGGCCGCGGCGGGCCTGACGCCGAAGGATCTCGCCGGCGTCGCCCTGGCGCCGTCGCCGGATGCCCGCGCGCCCCTCGATGCCGCCTTCACCCGGGCCGTGGACGGGCGCGGCACGAGCCTCGGCGAGGCGATGGGCGGCCGCCCCACCCTGCTGATGCCGCTCGACTATGCCTGCCGCAATGTCTGCGACCCGATGCTGGCGGTCGCCGGCGCGGCGCTCGCCGCCACCGACCTGCAACCCGGCATCGACTACCGCCTGGTGACCCTCGGCTTCAATCCGCGGGCCGATGCGGGCCAGGCCCGCGCGATGGTGGCCGAGCAACTCGGGACCGGCCCCGTCCTGGACCAGGCCGTGGTGCTGCTGGGCTCCCCCGCCCCGGTCGCCGCGGTGACGCGGGCGGTGGGCTACGCCTACGCGTACGACCGGGACACCGAATCCTACGCCCACCCGGCCGGCGCCCTGGTGCTCTCGGGCGACGGGCGGGTCGCCCGGGCGCTCTCGCCCCTGGCGATGACCGCCCGCGACCTGCGGCTCGCCCTGGTCGAGGCCGGCGAGGGCCGGGTCGGCGGGCTCGCCGACAGGCTGGTGCTGCTCTGCTACGGCTACGATCCGCAGACGGGCGTCTACACCCCGCTGATCCGCCGCGTCCTGACGATGTTCGGCCTCGCGACCGTGCTGGCGATCGCCGGGCTGGTCTGGTGGCTGCAGCGGCGGTCGGGCCCGGCCCGTTCGGCGTGACGGGAACGAACGGTCCCGCTGGGCGGCGGACCGCCGACGGTGCAGAGTGCGGCGCCGGGCCCCGAATCGCCCGGCGGAGGACGCGGGCCGCGGGGCCGCGAGCGAAGGGAACCGAGCGACAGGATGACAGCCCCCCTCGTGATCACGGTGGCGCCCAACGGCGCCCGCCGCACCAAGGCCGACCACCCCGCCCTGCCGATCGACCCGCGGGAGATCGGCCTCGAGGCGGCACGCTGCCGCGAGGCCGGCGCGGCGATGATCCACCTGCACGTCCGCGACGCCGAGAACCGCCACACCCTCGACCTCGACCGCTACCGGGCGGCCCTGGCGGCGGTGCGCCGCGAGGCGGGCCCGGAGATGATCTGCCAGGTCACCACCGAGGCGGTCGGCCTCTACAGCCCGGCCGAGCAGATGGCGGCGATGCGGGCGCTCAAGCCCGAGGCGTTCTCGGTCGCCCTGCGCGAGCTCTTCGCCGAGCCGGAGGACGAGGCGGCGGCCGCCGCGTTCCTGGCCGAGCAGGCCCGGGCCGGCGTGCTGGTCCAGCACATCCTGTACGATGCCGGCGACGTCACCCGCTTCCAGGGCCTCGCCGCCCGGGGGCTGATCCCGCTCGAGCGGGCGAGCGCGCTGTTCGTGCTCGGCCGCTACGCGGTGGGCCAGCGCTCGGACCCCGCCGACCTCTTGCCCTTCCTCGCCGCCTGGACGTCGGAGCACCGCCTCGACCTGCCCTGGGCGTTGTGCGCCTTCGGTCCCCGGGAGGCGGCCTGCCTCGTCGCGGCGGCGACGCTCGGCGGTCATGCGCGGGTGGGGTTCGAGAACAACCTCTGGCGCCCCGACGGCCGTCCGGCCGCGAGCAATGCCGCGCAGGTCGCGGACCTCGCCGGTCTGGCGCGAGCGCTCGGAATCGCGGTCGCGACCGGGGCGCAGGCGCGGGCGCTGTTCACCGGGGAGGCGTGACGGGGCCGGCCCCGGGGCCGGCTACTGGCTGACGGCGGCCGCGGCCGGCTCGGGGGTCGCGGCGGCGGTCTGCGGCACCGGGGGCGCCGGCTTGCGCACGACGAAGTGGCGGAACTCCACCGGGCGGCGCGGCGGCATCGGCATCGCGGGCTTCGCCTCCTCCGCCGGGGGGGCGGCCGGATCGAGGGCGGCAACGGTCGTGGTCGCGGCGGGGGCGGCGGGAGCCGGGGTGGCCGCGAGGCTGATCGTCTGGCCGGAGGTCGGGAAGGGCGAGGCGGCGGCGGGGCCGGCATAGGCGAGGGCGGCGCCCGCGACCGGCTCCGGGGCGGCGTGGAACGCCAGGGAGGCGGGGCGCACCGGCGGCAGCGGCACCTTGACGACCGGCTCGGGGAGGTCGGGCAGCTGGTACTGCGAGGGCGCCTGCGCCTGGGCGGTCGTCGGCTGGAAGGCCGCGGAGGCGACCTGCTGCGGGGCGGTGGTGGGCGGCGGCAGGACGTACTGCGTCGTCGAGCCGGTCGGGGCGAGCGCGGTGGAGAGCGCGGCGACCGACGGGTCGGCGGAGGCCGTCGCGGTCGTGGCCGCCGGCCGGGCGCCGAAGACGTTGGAAAGGAACTTGCCGAGGGGGTTGGCGGGAGCGCCGACGTCGCGGACCGGCGGCGCCTCGAGCTCGGCCACGTCGGTGCGGATTCCAGCGCGCTTGGCGGCGTAGTAGTAGCCGCGGGCGTAGTAGCTGTAGGCCTGGCTCTCGTTGCCGTGGGCGGTCTTGTAGGCGCCGGCCAGGTAGGCGACGCCGTAGGTCAGGTTGATCTTGGCGTCGAGCAGGCCGGAGGCCGGGCCGCTGTAGCCGAGGGCCCGGGCGGTACCGTGCTTGATCTGCATCAGGCCCATCGCGCCGCCGCGGCCGACCGCGCGGGGATTGTAGCCGCTCTCCCGCTTCACCACCCGGTGGATGAAGCTCGCCGGGACGCCGTTGGCCTTGGCGTGCGCCTCGATCAGCGCGTCGATGTTGTCGCGAACCGGGCTCACCTGGGCCGTGGCCGGGAGCGGCGCCGCGACGGCGACGGCAATGAGGAGGCGCTTGCGCATGCAGGACCTGCTGGAGGGAGCCGGTGCGCTGCCGCACCGACGGGAAGGCTCATCCTGCTCCGTTTCAAATGCGGCGGGAAAGAGACTTGGCCGTTCCGCGACCGAACTTGGCCGTTAACTCCACCGGAAAACAGCCAGGTTTCGCGCTGCGGTGTGGCCCTGCGGGCACAGGAACGGCGTCTTCTTCGGTTTCCCCAGGCGCCGGCCCGGCGCTGGCGGGACGAGTGATTCGCCCCTAGCGCCGTCCGCCACCGCCGAAGCCGCCGCCGGGTCCCGCGCCCCCGAACCCGCCGCCGGGCCCCTCGCCGCCGGGACGGCCGAACCCGCCGGGGCCGCCGCCGCCTTGCCCGCCGAGCCCCCCCGGTCCCCCGAAGCCGCCCGGACCGCCGAACCGGCCCGGCCCTTCGGCGCCCGGAATCCGCGTGTCGATCTCGCCGCGGCCCGGTTGCCCGCCCTCGCGTCCGCCGAAAGGGCGCTCGCCGCCGGGACGCCCGTTCGGGCTCCCTTGCCCGCCGCCCGGCCGACCGGGCGATCCCTCCGGGCCGCCGCGACCCGGCCCACCCCGGCCGGGCTCCCCTCGTCCAGCCCGTCCCTGCCCGGGACCAGTCTGTCCGGCACCTTCGCCCTGCCCCCGTTCCCGCCCGGCCGGGTCGGGCCGCAGGCGCACGGCGTCGAGGTCGATCCGGCCGCCGCGGCTGGCGCGTCCGTCGAGGATCGCGAGCCCGCCGCCGGCCGGGACGAGGCCGCCGCGGCCCGCTACCGCGTAGCCGGCCCCGGTGCGGAAGCTCCCGCCCTCGCGCGCGACGTAGGCTTCGATCGAGAGGCGCCCGGCTTCCGGTCCGAACGGTTCGCTCGCCGGGACCGCCCGGGTCACCGCCAGCCGGCCGCCCGACAGGCTTCCCTCCGCCACCGCCCGGCCGCCGGCGAGCGCCGCATCCATCCCTGCAAGCGGCAGGTTGCCGATGCGCAGGGCCCCGGCGGGCCCGCGCCGCACCGGGCCGGCGACGAGATCGGGGGCGCCGCCCGCGGGGTCGATCCGGCTCGCCGCGATGCTGCCGTCCGGCCGTCGCAATCCGCTGACCGCGATCCGCTCGCCGACCCGCGGCCGCGGCATCTCGGGCGGCAGGCCGGCGGTCACGACCGTCTGGCCGAGCACCGTCAGCCGATCGGACGCGGCGCGCTGGACCGGGCCGACCACCTCGTGGATTACCGCGATGCCCGCGGTGGAGAGCCCCGATTCTCCCCCGACCGCCAGCGTCCGCACGACCTGGCCGACCCGCAGATCCGCGACCCCGGCCGGGCGCCCGTCGATCGTCACCGGCACCTCGGGCGGGTAAGCGATGCGCAGGTCGTTGACGATGATGCTGCCGAAGCCCCGGATGGTGCCCACGACGCCGGTGCCCCCGATGCCGCGGTCGCCCTCCTCGTCGGGCCCCGGGCGGATGCCGGTGCCGCCGATGCCCTGGTCGAGGATCTTGTCGCCGGCCGCCCCCGCCGGCCCGGCCGCCGCCAGCCAGGCGACGCCGGAGACGAGGCGCAGCAGGCCGCGCCGGGACAGGGACGCGGAACGGGGCGGGTGTCGCAAGGGCCGGGTCCTCACGGCGCACCGCTCTCCGGCGCCGGCGGGACCGGCCGCGGGGCGTCCTCGGTGTAGATGTAGATGCCGAAGTTCCAGCGCGCCTCGCCGCCGGGATCGGTTTCGCAGGCCGCGTGCGCCTCGCGGTTGGCCTGCTGCAGCGCCTCCATGGCGATCTCCCGCGCCCGCGCCTCGAGCCGCCGTGCCAGGGCCGGCGAGAGCCCGTCGTAATGCACGGCGCGCTCGAGGAAGCGCGGCTTCTCCTCCAGGATGTTGGCGACCGACGCGGCGATGTGGTCGTGCAGGTTGCGGCCGAAATAGTAGAGCTGCTGGCTGCCGCCGCCGCTCGGCACGAAGGCGGCTTCGGCGAGCACGATGCGCTCGTCGGCGTCCAAGGTGACGAGGCCGCGGTCGAGCCACTCGTCCAGCACCGCGCGGGGGCGCAGGTCCCGGGTCACCGAGGCGACGAGGCTCTCGAAGGACGGCCCGCTCTCCGCCGCGCGCGGCAGCGGGCGCGGTCGGCCGTCGGTTTCGGTGAATTCGGGGGCGGCCACCCAGCGGGCGATGATGCGGCTGGTGCGCGAGACCGCCGCCGGTACCGCGCTCACCGGGGCCCCGGCCCCGCGCAGGCGGCGCACCTCCTTGCGGTGGATGCCGGTGAGCAGGCTGACCCGGCTGTCGGTCTGGTCCTTGCCGGGCAGCGCGAAATCGTACTCGGCGACGTTCACGTAGAGCTCGCGCAGGAGGTCCGTCAGCGCCGGGAACGTGATCCCGCAGCGCACGAACAGCCGCACCAGCGGGCGCAGCAGGCGGGCGAGCGGGGCCTGTAGCGCGGCGGCGTCCGGCGGCACTCTGTGGGACGGCTCTGACATCCTCGCCGTTGTAGCGAAGCGGACGTGGGACACAATCCCACGACATCGTGCCGTCGACCGATTTTCGATTGACGTGGGAATTTTACCCACATAAAAGGTCGGCGTGGTCAGATTTCCCACGTCGGGAGCGGCCACCGGTTCAGCCGCAGGACGCTTGCATGGCCCCTCCCCGCCTCCTCCCGTGCCGCAGTGAAGGCCCCGCACCGATCCGGCTCGACGCCGCCCGGCATCGCCGGCCCGCGCCGCGCCTGCCGGCCGCGATGCTGGTGCGCAGCCTCGTGCTGCTCGCCGGCCTCGGCCTGCCGGTCGCGGCAGCCACCCTCGCCGACCTCGCCCATCCGGCGCTCGCGCTTTCGCGGCCGCGCTGACGAAGGACCGCCTCCCATGCTCGAAGCCTTGCGCGGCGACCGGAGCCGCACCGCCCCCCTCGGCCGCGCTTTCCCGGCGCCGGAGATCGAGAGCGGCTACCCCGCCGCCCGCTCCCGCCGCACGCCGACCGACGGCGGCGATGCCGTGATCCTCGCCGCCCTCTGCCTCGTCATCGGCGGCGCGATCCTGCTGGTCGCCCTCCAGGCGGTCTGCATCGTCCAGAACCTCTGAGCCGGCCCGACGATCGAGAGCCCGGACGGCCCGCTGCCCCGGCTCGACTTCCCCGGCATCTCGCCCCGGCATCTCGCCGAAGACACACGCACGGCTTCCACGATGATCAGAACGACCGAAGCGCTCGGCCTCGCCGGCGCGCTCGCCCTCACGGCTTCCCTCACGGCCCCTCTGGCCGTCGCCACCCCGGCCCTCGCGGCGGACCTGCCGCGCCGGGCGGCCCCGCCGCCGGCCTTCACCGCCGTCCCGGTCTTCACCTGGACCGGGTTCCATGCCGGCGTGAATGCCGGTGCCGGGTTCGGCGGCGGGGGCGGCACCTTCACGGACGCCACCTACGGCACGGTGACGCCCGGCAGCCGCGACGCCGCCTTCGTCGGCGGCGGGCAGATCGGCTACGATTACCAGCTCACGCCGGGCTCGGGCTTCGTGATCGGCGCCGAGGCCGACATCCAAGGCACCACCTTCGGGCGGCCCCGCAGCGGGCTCGTCGGCACCACGACCTTCACCGATATCGGCCCGAGCCTCGACTGGTTCGGCACGGTGCGGGGCCGGATCGGCTACGCCTTCGACCGCTTCCTCGTCTACGGGACCGGCGGCTTCGCCTATGGTGGGGGCAGTACGCCGTCGACCGCCTCGTATTATACCGGTACGCTGCCGAACACCTTTCGCACCGGCTGGACCGCCGGCGGCGGTGTCGAATACGCGATCAGCGAGCGGCTGAGCGCCCGAATCGAGGCGCTGTACGTCAGCCTCGACCGCAACGGCGGCAGCGGCGGCCTCGTCTACGATGCCGCCACCACCGCCTATTACGGGCTCGGCCGGCCCAAGACCGAGTTCGGCGTGGTGCGCGCCGGCTTGAACTACCGGTTCTCGACCGACTGACCCCAGCAGGCGCCGGTCGAGGAGTGCCGGGGACGATGCGCACGCATCGCCCCCGGTGCCTTTCGGCGCGCGCCTACTTGTCGAGGGCGTTCTCGATCGTGTCCTTGGCCTTGCCGCGCTCCTGCAGCGCCTGGCCGCGAAGCTTCTGCTCGCGTCCCTCGGCCTTCAGCGCCTCGTCCTCGGTCAGGTTGCCGACGCCGCGCTTGGCGCTGCCGACCGCCTCGTTGGCCAGCCCCTTCAGACGGTCGACCGCGCCCGCCGTCGTCGGCGTGTCGTCGGCGAGCGCCGGGCCGGCGGTCACGAGAACGAGACCCAGGAGGGCGCAACGGAGCGCCGGGATGCGGATGCTGCTCATGCGGGGATACCCGACGGTTTCAGGGGAGCGCGGTCATACCGGACGATCCCGTCCGGGCAATGGTCCGCCCATACCAGATCGCGCCGCCGGATACCGGTATCGAGCCGGTGTCCCGCCGCGGCCCGGCCCATCGTTCAGGCCTTCGCGTCGATGAGCTGGGCGATGCGGCGCAGGGCCAGCCCGTAGCCCTGCGTGCCCAGGCCCGCGATCACCCCGTCGGCGCGCAGCGAGACGTAGGAGTGGTGGCGGAAGGCCTCGCGC
>NZ_JAZFXT010000045.1:0-129309 GCF_036448855.1 Methylobacterium ajmalii | reverse complement strand
AGCCGGCGCCGTAGGCCGAGCAGACGCGCACGTACTCGACGGGCGCAGCCTTCTTGATCGGCAGATCGGCAGCGTGCGCACCGGCAACGACGGTCAGGCCAGCAGCCGAACCGAGCAGAAGGCTCTTAACGAGCTTCATGGAGACCTCCAAGATTTCGGACCCGATTGGGGTGAACGACTCTGTTCCGAAGACCTTTTCGGCCTCGAGACCATGTCCCTCTTATGCCCCCGAAGATTCGGCTGCCGCACAGACAGTGCCGAACCACACCTGACTTCGTTCGGTGCGATCGGAACAATCTTTCATACGGCCGAGTTGATCAATCGTCCTCAAGTTCTAACAAGGCTCGGCTGTGCCCTTGCTGCCGGAATGTGGCAGAATCATCACATTTCTGCCGTCGAGACCAGGACGATCTACTTATGAACTAACAAAATTAACGTTGGTATAATCTTGGATGGTTTCGGTGCCGGCGCGGAAGAGTCGGGCACTAACAAAACATAACTATCGCTTCGATCCGCCTTTATATCTGGCTTCCCGTCCTGATCGGCATGGTATCGACCCAGGAATAAACGCCATTCGAAGTCGTGAAGCGGATCGGCGTGCCGTCGCGATCGCTTTCGACGCAACCGAGGGGGTGGATATTCGGCGCGTCGCGACAGGCGTTGGCGAACCCTTGTCCCCGTCCGGAGCCGGTCCGGCGAGCCCGCGACGGGATGTGCGGCGGCTGCGCCGGCGAACGCGCCGTGGCGGCGACCGGCGTCGAGGCGAATCGGCGTGCCGACGGCCGTTCCCGCCCGCGTCCTCGTGCCGTGTCCCGGCACCGACATGTCTTGGCGATGGGCCCGCTCGACTCTCCTCCCCCGGTGCCGCCCGGGCGATCCGGGTCGCCGCCGGTCGGCCGCGCCAGCCGTGTCCGGATCGAAGCCTTGGATCCGCGGAGACGATCAGGGCGCTCCTTGGGGCGCGTTGGGGCCGTGCCCGCCCCGCCGTCGCCGCAGCCCGCCCCGCACGCCGCCCGAATGCGGGAGCGCCCCTTGCCATCAGTTTTTAGTTGTTCTAATTAGCAACTGACCGGGCCGGAGGCGGCCCACGACCGGGAGACACCATCATGGCGACCACCCAGGGCGCGGCCTGCAACAGCTGCCGCTACTTCGACGACCACAAGCTCAACGGCGCCGCCGCCTCGGCCGATGCCGGCCTGTGCCGCTTCAACCCGCCGGTCAGCCAGCCCGACCCGCAGGGCCACGGCTTGTGGCCGGTCGTCGCCGGCCAGGATTGGTGCGGACATTTCACCGCCGAGCAGACCGCGGCGGAGTAATCCGCGCGGCCGCTCCGGTCCGCCGACGGACACGACCCCCGCCCGATTGCCGAGCGGGGGTTTTTGGCGTACGGGGCGCTGCGGTCACGGTGCCGCCGGCCGGGTGCCGTAGGCCTCCGCCATGGCGTCGATCGCCGCGAGCTTGGCGTGGTAGGCCGACCAGTCGTCGCCCTCCGCGATCAGCGCCCACAGGGCCTCGACCTCGTCGATCAGCATCGTGCACGGCGTGGCCTGCGCGAAGTACGGGTGGTCGAGCCGGGCCGCCGGATCGGGCGAGAGGGCGCCGAGCGCTTGGCGCACCCGCGAAAAACCCTCGCCGGCGTAGTGCGCGGCGGCCGGGCTGCGGGCGGCGCGGTCCTGGCTCGCCAGGCCGCCGTACCAGTCGAAGAAGACCTGCTCGAACGGCGCCCGGCTCGTCTGCAGGAAGGCCCAGAACGCGCCCACGAGGGCGTGCGTCGCCGTCTCGTCCGCCGGCGTCGCGAGGCCGAGCCGGCGCAGGATCGCCTCCGCGAAGGCCTCCTGCAGCGCCGGGCCATAGACGTCCATGGCCGCGCCCAGCCTGGCCTCGTCGGAGAGCGGCAGCAGGCACTCGGCGAGCCGTGCGAGGTTCCAGCCCAGGGCCTCCGGCTGGCGCCCGAAGGCGTAGAGGCCGTACTCGTCGAAATAGGCGGCGGTGAAGGCCGGATCGTTGACCGGCGCGAAGCGCCACGGGCCGTAATCGAAGCTCTCGCCGGTCACGTTGATGTTGTCGGTGTTGAGCACCCCGTGCACGAACCCCGCCGCCATCCACTGCGCGCCCATCCGGGCGACGCGCCGGCAGACGTCGGCGAGGAAGGCCGCCGCCCGGTCGGCCGGGTCGTCGCGCCACGCCTCCGGCCGGTAGGTCGCGACCGCGTGGTCGAGCAGGCGCAGCAGGTTCTCCCGGTCGTCGTAGGCGCGGAAGCGCTGGAAGGTGCCGATGCGGATATGGGAGTGGCTGAGCCGCACCAGCACCGACGAGCGCGTCGGCGACGGCTCGTCGCCGCGCACCAGCGCCTCCCCGGTCTCTATCAGGCTGAACGACTTCGAGGTCTCGACGCCGAGCGCCTCCAGCATCGTGGTGGCCAGCACCTCGCGCACCCCGCCCTTGAGGGTCAGTCGGCCGTCGGCGGTGCGCGACCAGGGGGTGCGCCCGCTGCCCTTGGTGGCGAGGTCGAGCAGGCGTCCGTCGGCGAGATCGTGGAGTTGCGCGAACAGGAAGCCGCGGCCGTCGCCGATCTCGGGATTGTAGCTGCGGAACTGGTGGCCGTGGTAGCGCAGGGCCAGCGGCTCGGGAAAGCTGCCGGGCAGCGGCGCGAAGCGGCCGAAATGCGCGACCCACTCTTCGTCGGTGAGCGATTCCAGCCCCACCCGCGCCGCCCAGGGCCGGTTGCGGTGGCGCAGGATGTGGGCCGGGAAGCGGGCGGCCGCCACCACGTCGTAGAAGTCGGGCCCGAGATCGGCGTGGCGGCGCGAGGGACGGAACGGTGTGGCCGGCATCGGGACCTCGACGAAGGAGCGGGGTGGCCGGGCCGATCGACGGGAGGCGAATCGGTCGGGCGGGGTCGGTGGCGCAACGCGCCGCCCGCGATCCCAGGTCCCGGGTGCCCCGGGGGCACCCGTTCCGGCATCGCCGCGGCGGGTGCATGCATGTCACAGTGATGCGTGAACGACACGCGGAAAAGCGTGCGAATCGGGCTGTCAATCCGCTTCGCGACGTGAGAAAGTGTCCCTCGTCATCGCCACACGTGGCAGATCCGCCTTGCGGGACGGTCTGAGTTGCGTCAGGAGTGTGGCGGTCATCTTGGTCACCGCAACCGGGAATGGAACGATCTCGAGGCGTCCGCTGTCAGGTACAGAACGCACCGGGGTACAAGGGTGGTCGGCGGTTTTTACGTTTTGGCGAGCTTCTAATGGGACGTGGTCGTGATTTCAGGGAGCCGCGCCGTCGCGGCTTCGACGAGGGTGGTGGCGAGCCGCGGTGGCCTGACCAGGCCCCGCAGGGCAGCAGCTACGGCGGTGGCTATGGCGGCGGTGGTGGCGGCGGCTACGGTGGCGGCGGCGGTGGTGGTTACGGCGGCGGCGGCTTCGGCGGCGGCGGCGGTGGCTTCGACCGTGGCGGCCCGCGCAGCGCTGCCCCCTCGGGGCCGGAGCGCGACGCGACGGTCAAGTGGTTCAACAAGGAGAAGGGCTTCGGCTTCGTCGAGCTCGGCGACGGCTCGGGCGACGCCTTCCTCCACATTCGCGCCGTCGAGGCGGCCGGCCACGCCGATCTGATGCCGGGCACCCGCCTGAGCGTGCAGACCGCGCAGGGCCAGAAGGGCCCGCAGGTGACCAACATCACCAGCGTGGACACCAGCACGGCCGAGGCCCCGGTCCGTCGCGATCCCCGTCCGCCGCGCAGCGGTGGCTTCGGCGGCGGCGGTTTCGGTGGTGGTGGCTACGGCGACCGTCCCGAGCGTGGCGCCGGCGGCGGTGGCCGCTTCGCCTCCGGTCCCTCGACCGAGATGACCGGCACCGTGAAGTGGTACGATCCCGCCAAGGGCTTCGGCTTCGTGTCGGTGAACGACGGCGGCAAGGATGTCTTCATCCACCGCTCGGCGCTCGCCCGCGCCGGCCTCGAGTCCCTCGCCGAGGGCCAGCCCGTCACCATGGGCGTGGTCGAGGGCATGAAGGGCCGCGAGGCTCAGAGCATCAGCGTCGACTGATCCTCGGTGCATTCCAGCACGGATGATCGACTGATACGGACGGAGCGGTGGCCCATGGCCACCGCTCCTTTCCGTTTGCGCGTCGTCCTGACGAGACTCGCGCTTCTCGGATTCCTGGCGGTCCTGGCCCTGCCGGGCCCTGCCGCGGCCGAGGACTTCACCGGCTTCTACGCCGGCATCAATGCCGGTTACGGTTGGCAGGCCAAGCGGCCCGATATCCAGTCCGGGTCCCCCCTGCCCGCCTGGGGCAGGACGCCGGAGGCCGACGCCCTGCCGCCGAGCGCGACCCGCGCCGCGGACCGCAACCCGTTCCTGACCGGCAAGGGAGCCGGCAAGGGAACCGGGCGCTGAGGCGGCGCCCGTCTTCGGGCATGACACCGAAACAGCGGGGACAGCCCTAGCGCGGCCTCCCGGTAAGACCAGGGTCGGACGTGCGAAACGGCAGCGCTTGTGGCATGGTGGCGCTCGAACCCAACCGGGCTCGGGACCCCTTCACGATGACCACCGTTCACGACGTCACCCCGGACCAGCTGCGCGGGCTGGAAGCCGCCGGCGAGGCCGCGCTCAATGCCGCGCTCGGCCGCCTCCCGGCCCACGAGCGCGAGGCCTACTGGGCCTCGGTGCGCCGGGCCTACAACGCGCCCTACAACGATGCGGTGAAGAAGCCGCGCGCGGCGCAGGCGCGGGCGGTCTGAGGACGATTCCGCGACCGGGGACGTGATCCGCGCCGGTCGGTATGCAGGAACCCTCCCCGTGCGAAGGAGGGAGGGTTCGCGTGGCGGCCCCCCAGGGGGCGAGGCGGGCGCGGTCGGCGCCCGCGCCGGCGTCACGCCTTCTTGGCGCGCTCGATGCCCTCGAGGATCAGGCGCTGCGCCTCGGCCTTGTCGCCCCAGCGCACGATCTTCACCCACTTGCCGGGCTCGAGATCCTTGTAGTGCTCGAAGAAGTGCTGAATCTGGTGGATCGTGATGTCGGGCAGGTCGGTGTAGTTCTCGATCCGGTCGTAGCGCTTGGTCAGGTTGCGCGACGGAACGGCGATGATCTTCTCGTCCTCGCCGGCATTGTCCTCCATCACCAGCACGCCGACCGGGCGCACGCTCATCACGGCGCCGGGGACGATCGCCCGGGTGTTGGCGACGAGCACGTCGCACGGGTCGCCGTCGCCCGACAGGGTGTGGGGAATGAAGCCGTAGTTCCCCGGGTAGTGCATCGCGGTGTAGAGGAACCGGTCGACGATCAGCGTCCCGGCATCCTTGTCCATCTCGTACTTGATCGGCTCGCCGCCGACCGGGACCTCGATGACGACGTTGACGTCTTCGGGCGGGTTCTTGCCGATGGAGATGGCGTCGAGGCGCATGAGCGAACTCCCTGCAAGGGCGGACGCGCCCCTGAATGGCGCGGTCCTTAGAGGGCCGCAGGCGCCGGCACAAGCGCCTGCGCGCAACGATGGCTATGACAGTCGAGGACAAGGTCCCGTCCGGCCACGCTTCGCGCGAAAACCGGCGCGGACGATCCGTTTGCTGCCGATGAGCACGCGTTGAGCAGATGACGGCGCGCCGGCGACCAAACGGGAGGCAGGATGCCTCCCGCCCCGGCCCTCAACCGAACAGGTAGGCGACCTTGGGCAGGTCGGCGCCGGCGATCCGGTCGCAGGCCTCGGCGACGACGCGCCCGCCCATCCGCTCGTAGAAGTCCCGCGCCCGGTCGTTCTCGGCGAGCGACCAGACGGCGATCCGGCGCACGTCCCGGTCGGCGAGGTCGTTGCGCACCGCCCGGAACAGGCGGGTGCCGTAGCCGAGGCCCTGGTAGTTCGGCGCCAGGTAGATCTCGTCGATCTCGCCTTCGGCCTTGAGCGCCCGGTCGCGGCAGCGCCCGTAGGACACGTAGCCGATCACGCTCTCGCCGATCTCCAGCACCACCAGCGGCCGGCTGCGCCCGATGGTGGAGCGCCACCAGCGCGGCCCGCGCCGGGCGAGCATCCGGTCGAGGGCGACGCCCGGGATGATGCCCTGGTAGGCCTCGCGCCACGCGGCGTCGAAGATCTCCGACAGCATCCCGGCATCCTGCTCCCGGGCCCTGCGCATGCTGACGACCTGAGTGCTCACGGTCTACCCCCTCGATTGTTAGCCGACGGATCGCGTCCCCACGATGCGGGGGAGACTTCGCAAGCGCAATGCCACGCTCCTGCGCCGGCTCATCGAACGGCCGGTCGTTGCGGCCGGGTCACGCGGCTGGTAGAGCGGCCTACTGTTCCTCCGCGCGAATCGCGTTCTCCCGTCCCAGCCAGGCGCCCGTCCCTTCGTGCTCAACCGCTTCCTCCCGCCCGAGACCCGCTACGCCCGCCGCATGGCCCGGATCGCCCGCTGGGAGCAGCCGATCGCCGGGCCGGGCGGGCGCCTGCGCGCCTGGGCGAACATGCTGCTCGTCGATCACGGCGTGTTTCGCCTGGCCTATCTCAACCGCCACCGGATCGGCCGCGGGATGGTCTGGCGCTCGGCCCAGCCGGGCCCGCACGACCTCGCCTGGTTCCGGCGCCAGGGCGTGCGCACCATCATCTCGCTGCGCGGCGGGCGCGAGCACGGCTCCTGGCAGCTCCAGCGCGAGGCCTGCGAGCGCGAGGGGCTGGCGCTGGTCGAGTTCGTGATGCGCTCGCGCGAGGCGCCCGACAAGGCGACGCTTCTGGCCGCCAGGGACTTCTTCGCCGGCCTCGCCTATCCGGCGGTGCTGCACTGCAAGTCCGGCGCCGACCGGGCGGGGCTGGCCGCCGCCCTCTACCTGATCCTGCACGAGGGCCGGCCGGTGCGCGAGGCGGCGCGCCAGCTCTCGGCGAAGTTCGGCCATTTCCGCTTCGCCAAGACGGGCATCCTCGACGCGTTCTTCGAGCGCTACCTCACCGAGGGCGAGCCGAAGGGCCTGAGCTTCCTCGACTGGGTCGAGCACCACTACGATCCCGAGGCGCTCAAGCGCGACTTCCGCACCGGGGTGTGGTCGGACCTGCTGGTGGACCGTCTGCTGCGGCGGGAGTGAGGCTACCCCCGCGTCGTCAGCAGCACGCCCGCGCCGATCGCCAGGATGGCGCCGACATGGAGCGGGTCCGGCACCTCCCCGAGCACCGGAATCGCCAGGATGGTCGCGATCACCGGCACGAGTGCCGTGAAGGCCGGGGTGCGCCGGCCGATCAGCCCGAGCGAGCGGTTGAAGGCGACGAGCGCCACCACGCTCACCAGCACCCCCTGGTAGAGGGCCTGGAGCGCGACCTCGGCGGGTGCCGCCTCCAGGAGGCGCGACAGGCCCGAGGCGAGGTAGACCGGGATGTAGGTGACGAGTGAGCCGACGCAGATCAGTGCGGTCGCCTCCAGGGCCGTGAGACGCGAGCGGCGCATACGCACCGTGCCGGCGGCCCACAGGAAGGCGGCGGTGAGGAGCAGGCCGTAGCCGAAGAGTTCGTCCGCATCGCGAAAGCCCCCCGCCAGGGTGAGCGCCCCGGCGGCGATCAGCCCGAGGCCGGCGAGCGCCAGCCGCCCCGGCCGGTCGCCCAGCACCAGGGCGCCGAGCAGCGCGGCGAAGAGCGGCATCGTGCCGGGGGTGAGCGCCGCGCCGTGGCCGGCCGGCGCGTAGCGGAGCGCAATCGAGATCAGGAGCGCGAAGGGCGCGCCCTGCGCCACGTACAGGACCGCGCCGTCGAGGTACGCCCGCCGGTCGAGGCCGCGCAGGCGCAGGAGCAGAACCGGCAGCAGCAGCAGCCCGCCGATGCCGAAGCGGAGCGCCACGAGGTCGGCGGGCCCGAGCACGCCCCCCGCCCCCACCGCGCGGCGGGTGATGACGAACCAGCCGCCCCACAGGCTGACGGCGAGGAGCGCGAAGGCGACCCCCTCGGCGAGGCGGCGTCCGGACGGCGCCTCGGCGGTCGCTCTTCCGTCCTCCGGCCTCACGACGCCTGCGCCGCCGATGCGGGCTCCCGGTCGTCGGCGAGCTGGAGCCGGTGCAGGCGCGCATAGGTGCCGCCCCGGGCGATCAGGGCGGCGTGGCTGCCGGTCTCGGCGACCCGGCCGGCCTCCATCGCGACGATCAGGTCGGCGTCGCGCACCGTCGAGAGGCGGTGGGCGATGACGAGCGTGGTGCGGCCCCGCATCAGCCGGGTCAGCGCCGCCTGGACGAGCTGCTCGGATTCGGCGTCGAGCGCCGAGGTCGCCTCGTCGAGGAGCAGGATCGGCGCGTCGCGCAGGAAGGCGCGGGCGAGCGCGATGCGCTGGCGCTCGCCGCCCGACAGCCGGCTGCCGGCCGGCCCGACGCGGAACTCGTAGCCCTCGGACCGGGCGGCGATGAAGTCGTGCGCGGCGGCGTTGCGCGCGGCGGCCTCGATCTCGGCCCGGCTCGCGCCCTCGCGGCCGAAGGCGATGTTTCGCGCGATGGTGTCGTCGAACAGGACGACCTCCTGCGACACCACCGCGACGGCCCGGCGCAGCGAATCCAGCGTCACGTCGCGCACGTCCTGTCCGTCGATGACGACCCGGCCCTCGGTGACGTCGTAGAGCCGCGGCACCAGGGAGAGCAGCGTCGACTTGCCCGACCCCGAGCGCCCGACGAGCGCGGTGGTGCGTCCGGCCGGGACGGTGAGATCGATGCCCTCCAGCGCCGGGGCGTCGTCGCGGTAGCGGAAGCGCACCCCCTCGAACCGGACCTCGCCGCCGGCGACGGCGAGCGCCGGCGCCCCGGGCTTCTCGCGGATCGTCGGCGCCTCGTCCATCAGCGCGAAGGTGCGCGAGAGCGCGGCCAGCGCCTCCTGCAGGATGGCGTTCAGGTTGCCGAGCGCGCGGGCCGGCTGGGCGGCGAGCAGCAGCGCCGCGACGTAGCCGGTGAAGTCGCCGACGGTCTTCTCGCCCGACAGGATGCGGTGGCCGATGAAGGCCAACACCCCGGCGACCGCGAGGCCGCCGCCGATCTCGAGCAGCGGGTCGAGCCGGCCGCGGGCATTGGCGGCCTTCATCTTGAGCCGGCGCACCTCGTCGAGGGCGTCGCGGGTGCGGCCCTTGAGGTAGCCCTCGAGACCGTAGGTCTTGGCGACCCGGGCGCCGGCCAGGCTCTCGCTGATCAGGCTCGCGGTGAGGCCGACCTGTTCCTGGGTCGAGGTCGAGACCCGGCGCAGCTTCTTGCCGATCCGGGCGATCGGCCCGGCGACGAACGGCACGGTGACCCCGGCGACGAGGGTCAGCCACGGGTCCATCCACACCATGGCGCAGACGAGCGCCACCAGCATCGCCACGTCGCGCAGGAGCACGGTGGAGATGCGCGTCAGCGCCTCCTTGATGAAGGCGAAGTCGGTGGTGAAGCGTTGCGTGAGGCTCGCCGGGCTCTCCCGGCCGAGCTGGGCGAGGTCCTGGTCGATCATGTGGCCGTAGAGCGCGGCCTGCATGTCGGCCTCGACCCGGGTGACGACCCGGTTGGTCAGCACCGTCTGGCCGAGCAGCGCGAAGCCCCGCACCGCCGTCACCGCGATCACCAGGACGGGACCGTAGGCCAGCGCCCCGGCATCCTTGGCGTCGAAGGCGTCGAAGGCCGCCTTGATCAGGGTCGGGTAGAAGCCGGTGGCGGCGCCGATCACCGCGATCAGCACCAGCACGACCGCGAGCGTCCCGGCATGCGGCCGCAGCCAGTCGCGCCAGAGCCGGGTGAGCAACGGCAGCATGTCGCCGGAGAGGAGGGGGCGCCGCGCCATTGATGCTTCGCTTCGTCCGTGGGGTGTGGACGGTGGCGCTAGCACGCGGGTCGGGCGGGCGGCAATTCGGGGCGGCGCGGGGCTGGGCTGCGGGCAGTCTCGCCACAGGCCGGCGCGAGGTCACCCGACGGTTTCGTGCGATTGAACAATTGCCATCTGCATGTCAATTTCGTGTCAAAACCTGGGCGTGCATGATGCGCCGCGACACGAGAGGCTTCCCGCTCATGGCCCGGCATTGCGCCCACCTGACCGTCCTTGCCGTCGGTCTCGCGCTCGCGGGCCCGGCCCCCGCCCTAGCCCAGGCCCCGGCGGGCTACGGCGAGGCGGAATCGCGCTTCGCCTTCATGGAGACCGAGCGCCGGGTCCGGCTGCAGACGCTCCTCACCGCCGCCGGATACTGGACCGGCATGCCGAACGTCACCTTCGGCCGCCGGCTGTTCGAGGCGATCGCGCAATTCCAGGGCGAGAACGGCTTCCGGCCGACCGGCTGGCTCGACGGCGCGCAGCTCGCCCGGCTGCGGATGCTGGCCGCGCCGAACCTCTCGCAATGGGGCCTGCGCACGATCGCGCACCCGTTCCGCCCGGTCTCGATCTGGGCGCCGATGGGGCTCGGCCTCACTGCCGAGCGCACCGCCCGCGGGCTCGACCTCAAGGACCCGACGCGCCGGCTCACCCTCGCGTTCAACGCCCTGCCGAACGTCGTGGTGGCGGATGCCTTCGGCTACACGGTCGAGAAGTTCCAGCGCGAGGGCGCCACGCTCCACTACAAGGTGCTGCGATCGGACTTCTTCGCCATCTCGGCGTCGCAGAACGGCACCGACATCTACATGCGCTATCACCAGGACGGGCCGGGCGCCCTCGGCTTCGTCCTGCGCTGGGACACACGGGCGACCGATCTCTCCGCCGAGCGCATCGCCGTCCTGCTCTCGGCCTCGCTATGGTCGGCGATGACGCCGGACGCCCCGTTCATCCCGCTTCCCGAGGCCACGGCGCCGGACGCGCGCACGGTCACCCTCCCGCCCGTCCAGGCGCCGCCGCCGGCCCCCCAAGCCCCGTCGGCGGTCGCGGCCGTCCCGCCCGCCTCCCCGCCGGCTGCCAAGCCGCGGGAGAGCTCGGGCACCGGGTTCTTCGTCGGCTCCGGCGGCGAGGTGCTGACCAACTCGCACGTCGTCGAGGAATGCGGGCAGGTCGAGGTGCGCGGCGCCGTCGGGACGGTGCCCGCGCGCCTCGTCGCCCGCGACGCCGCCAACGATCTGGCGATCCTGCGCACCACGCTGACGCCCCCGAAGGTTGCGGGACTGCGGCTGGGCATCCGCCTCGGCGAGCCGGTGGCGGCCTTCGGCTATCCCCTCGCCGGCATGCTCTCGACCTCGGGCAACTTCACCCTCGGCAACGTCACGGCGCTGACTGGGCTGGGCGACAACACCAGCTACCTGCAGGTCTCCGCGCCGGTGCAGCCGGGCAATTCCGGCGGTCCGCTCCTCGACGGCAACGGCAACCTCGTCGGGGTCGTCACCGCGAAGCTCAACGCCCTCAAGGTGATGGTGGCGACGAACGGCGACATCCCGCAGAACGTCAACTTCGCCCTCAAGGGCGCGGTCGCCGCGACCTTCCTGGAGAGCAACGGCGTCGCGTTCACGGCCGGGACGGCGGCCGCCGCGATGGCGCCGGCCGACCTCGCCGACCACGCCAAGGCGATGAGCGTCTTCGTCACCTGCCGGTGACGCGGCCGATGCCTACCGCATCAGCGCCAGCACCGCATGGATCAGCGTCGCGCCGCCGATCGGCGCCATGAACCACAGCAGCACGTTGACGAGGATGATCCAGACCAGCGTGCGCTCCTGGCGCCCGGTGAGCCGGGGCTGCGGCGGGCGCGGCGGCGGCTCCCAGGACGGACGCCATCCTCCCTCGACGAACATCGGAGCCTCCCCGTGCCGGCCTGAAGGCCAAGGGAGCTAGGAGGCCGCGGCGGCGGCGACAGTGCGGCGTGTCGTACCGGCGCGCCGTGCCGGGCTCAGCCCTTGTCGCGCATCAGCCGCGCCTTGTCGCGCTGCCAGTCGCGCTCCTTGGCGGTCTCGCGCTTGTCGTGGAGCTTCTTGCCGCGGCCCAGACCCAGCTCGACCTTCGCCCGGCCGCGCTCGTTGAAGTAGATCTTCAAGGGCACCACGGTGTAGCCCTCGCGCTGGGTCGCGCCGATGAACTTGTCGATCTGGCGCCGGTGCAGCAGCAGGCGGCGAGGCCGCTTGGTGTCGTGGTTGAAGCGGTTCGCCTCGAGGTATTCGGGGATGTAGGCGTTGAACAGCAGCAGGTCGTTGCCCGACGGCCCGGCGAACGCCTCGCCGATCGTCGCCTTGCCGCCGCGCAGGGACTTCACCTCGGTGCCCGTGAGCGCGATGCCCGCCTCGACCGTGTCGGTGATCTCGTAGTTGAAGCGGGCCTTCCGGTTGTCGGCGACGACGCGGTTCTTCGGCTCGGGTTTCTTGGCCATCGGGCGGCGGAGGTCCTGGGAAGCGGGCGACGGGAGCCCCGGGGGCTCCCGTCGTATGTAGGGTGCGGCTCAGCCGTTGGTGAGGCCGGCGTGGCGCAGCGCGCCGTCGACGAGGGCGCGGGTGCCCTCCCCGACCGGCACCATCGGCAGCCGCACCTCGTCGCCCATCAGGCCGAGGCGGGCGAGCGCGTACTTCGTCGGCGACGGGTTGGTCTCGGCGAAGAGGTGGGTGTGGAGCGGCATCAGCCGGTCCTGGAGGGCGAGCGCGGTGCGGAAGTCGCCGGACAGGCAGGCCTCCTGGAAGTCGGCGCACAGGCGCGGCGCGACGTTGGAGGAGACCGAGATGGTGCCGTGGCCGCCATGCGCCATGAAGCCCAGCGCCGTCGCATCCTCGCCCGACAGCTGGATGAAGTCCTCGCCCATCGCTTGGCGCTGCAGGCTGACCCGGGCGACGTTGGCGGTGGCGTCCTTCACCCCGGCGATGTTCGGCAGCTCGTAGAGCCGGGCCATGGTGTCGACGCTCATGTCGATCACCGACCGGCCGGGAATGTTGTAGATCAGGATCGGAATGCCGACCGCGTCGTTCACCGCCTTGAAGTGCTGGTACAGCCCCTCCTGCGTCGGCTTGTTGTAGTAGGGCGTGACGATGAGCAGGGCGTCCGCCCCGGCCTTCTCGGCGTGACGCGAGCGCTCGACCGCCTCGGCGGTGGAGTTGGAGCCGGCGCCGGCCACCACCGGCACCTTGCCGGCGGCCTCGTCGATGCAGGCCTCGACCACCCGGTCGTGCTCGGCGTGGCTCAGCGTCGGGCTCTCGCCGGTGGTGCCGACCGGCACCAGGCCGTGGGTGCCGTTCTCGATCTGCCAGGCCACGAAGGCCCGGAAGGCGCGCTCGTCGAAGGCGCCGTCGCGGAACGGCGTCACCAGGGCGGTGAGCGAGCCCCTCAGGCGCTGCGAGATCTGCGTCGACGTCATGCTGGCGTTCCTCGCCCGGTCGGGGCGGCGCCCCCGGGATGTCTGGTTGGGAGGCCGGCCCGCAGGCGGACCGCCACCGGGTCCGATGCGGGAAGCAGCAGGGTGGACACCTCGGCCGTCCGGCGTTCGACACATATGCCCTCGCCGGGCCGCGCGCAAACGCTCCGATGCCCCCCGGCGTTCCGGCCTGATCGGGCGCCAGGGTTAAGCGCTTCTTAACGTGGCGCTTCCACCATGGGGCGTCCGGTCGTTCGGGCTCCGATCGACCGAACTATCGGCCGAACTCTTGGGACCTCGCCCGATCGCTCCGCCGTCGAACGGGGCCAACAGGTCTTCTGTTTGCCGCATTTTCTCAGTCGAACCAGTCTCCACTCCGCCGGACACTGCTCAAGGGGAACGGGATCCATGCTGCTCTCGCCTCGTCGGCGCCGCCTCGCGGTCCTCGCCCTCACGGTGTCGGGCGCCGCCCTGACCGCCCTCGGCGGCACCGCCCTCGGCGGTTCGACGCTCACGACCGCGCCCGTGGATGCGGCGGTCCCCGCCCGCGCGGTCGAGCGGGCGGCCGAGGAGGGCTTCGTCCAGGGCGACGGCCTGCCCCAGGCGGAGGGCTTCGCGCCGGCCGACGGCCTGCGCCGGGGCGCCGCCGCCGAGGGCGGGAGCCGGCTGCCGGCGGCCGCCGCGGCCTTCGCCTCCGCCGACACCGAGGCGCCGATCCCCTTCCCGATCCCGGATGCGGCGATCGCCCCCCCGGCCCCGGTGCCGCCGGTGCCCGATCCGGGCCGCCCGGCGCTCGGCACCGAGGTCGACGGCCCGGCCCTGCGCAGCGCGGTCGAGGCCTACCGGCGCGGCCAGGTGAGCGAGGGCGACCGCCTGCGCGACGGGCTCAAGGACCCGGCCGCCCGCGCCCTCCTCGACTGGGTGGCGATCCGGGCCGGGGCCGGCATCGGCTTCGAGCGCACGGTCTCGTTCATCCGCGACAACCCGGACTGGCCGGTGGGCGGCCTGGTGCGCCGGCGCGCCGAGGAGGCCCTGCTCTCCCAGCGCAAGGCGCCGGCCCTGGTGCGGGCCTATTTCGCCGCCCGCAAGCCGCAGAGCGCGCCGGGCAAGTTCGCCCTGGCCCTCGCCTTCAAGGCCGACGGGCTGCCCGAGGACGCCGCGTCCCTCGCCCGCGACCTGTGGCGCGAGGATTCCTTCGGCCGCACCCTGGAGCTCAAGGTCCTCGACGCCTTCCCGGGCACGATCACCGAGATCGATCACCGCTACCGCATGGAGCGGGCGCTGATGAAGGAGGACTGGGAGACCGCCGGCCGCGCCGCCGCCTACGCCGGCAAGGCCTACGGCACCCTGGTGCGGGCGCGCCGCGCCGTCGAGGCCAAGGCCGCGAATGCGGGCGCGGCTCTCGACGCCGTGCCGCCGAGCCTGCGCCAGGATTCCTCCTACCTCTTCTCCCGCGCCCAGTACCTGCGCCGCCTCGACAAGCCGGCGGAGGCGGCCGCCGTGATGGCGCTGGCGCCCCGCAACCCCGAAGTTCTGGCCGATCCCGACGAGTGGTGGGTCGAGCGCCGCATCGTCGCCCGCAAGCTCCTGGACGCCGGTGACGCCAAGACCGCCTACGCGGTCGCCGCCGGACACAGCGCCCGCTCGGTCGAGAAGCGGATCGAGGCCGAGTTCCATGCCGGCTGGATCGCGCTGCGCTTCCTCGACGACGCGGCCCTCGGCGCCAAGCACTTCGCCAACGCCGCGGCGATCGCCGAGACCCCGATCTCGGTCGCCCGCGCCGCCTACTGGCAGGGCCGCGCCGCGGACGCGATGGGCCAGGCCGCCGAGGCCCGGGCCTTCTACGAGCGTGCGAGCGCCCAGCCGATCGCCTATTACGGCCAGCTCGCCCGGGCGAAGCTCGGCCAGGCCTCCCTCGCCCTGCGGCCGTGCCAGATCCTGGACGAGGCCGCCCGCACCGCCTTCGAGAACCGCAATGCCGTGCGGGCGCTGCGCCTGCTCGCCGCCGCCGGCCTCAAGGAGCTGATGCTCCCGCTCTACATGGACTTCGCCCAGCGCCTGACCGACCCGGCGGAACTCAACGCGCTCGGCGACGTGGCGATGGCGCTCAACGATCCCCGGGCGCTCGTGGCGATCGGCAAGACCGCGGTGCAGCGCGGCCTGCCGCTCGACCGCCATGCCTACCCGACCAACGGCATCCCGACCTACGAGGCGTCCGCGGCCGTGCCGCAGGTCGAGCGCGCGATGGTCTTCGCCATCGCCCGGCAGGAGAGCCAGTTCGATCCCCGCGCGCAATCGAGCGTCGGGGCGCGGGGCCTGATGCAGATGATGCCGGCGACCGCCCAGCGCACCGCCCGCCGGGTCTCCGCCGCCTTCGACACCGACCGCCTGACCAGCGACCCGGCCTACAACGCCCGCCTCGGCCAGGCCCATCTCGGCGAGCTGATGGAGGATTGGCGCGGCTCCTACATCCTCGCCTTCGCGGCCTACAATGCGGGCGGCGGCAACGTGAAGAAGTGGATCGACGCCTACGGCGATCCGCGCAGCGCGGCCGTCGACCCGGTCGACTGGGTCGAGCGCATCCCGTTCACCGAGACCCGCAACTACGTCCAGCGGGTGACCGAGAACCTCCAGGTCTACCGCAACCGCCTGGCGGAGGCCGGCGACGGGCGCAGCGCGCTGCTGATCGCCGACGACCTGAAGCGCGGGGCGCGGTGAGGCGGGCCCGGGCCGCGGGCGACCCGCCTCAGGCTCCGGCGCCCGCCCCGAAGACCCGTCGGCAATAGGCGGCGAGCCGATCGGGCCGCCCGGCGGCGTCCCGGAAGGCGATGTGCCCGTCCGGCCGGACCAGGATCACCGCCGGCCGTCCCTCCAGGCCGTAGGCGCCGTGCGCCTTGCCGTCGAGGTCGGAGAGCACCGGCGCGTCCCCGGCCTCGAACGCCGGGCCGGCGAGCACGAGGCGCGGCCGCACGACCGGCCAGGGCGCCACCGCCGCGGCGGCGGCGCGCAGCGCGTCGCCCGCGCCCCGATCGCGGCCGTCGAAGCAGAGCAGCGCCCAGCCGGTCGTCCGCCCGTCCGGGTTGGCGAGCAAGCGAAACAGCGAGGTCGTCTCGCCGTCCCGCACGACCTCCGCGTCGGGCGCGCGCTCGCCGGGCCCGGGCCCGCGCCGGAACAGGTGGGCGAGGCCCGAGAGATGATCCTCGTTCAGCGGGCTCTCCGGGTAACGCACGGAGAGCTGCTGGAGGTCGTCGGTGCCCTGGAGCAGCGCCCCGATGCCGGGAATCGCCTTGGCGGCGAGCCCGAGCGCCGCATCGGCGACCGGCCCGCGATAGACGGTGCGGCGAAAGCCCTTCGCCTGCTGCGCGCTCAGCCGGGCGTGCTCGGCTCCGCGCTCGGCGTCGTAGGACTCGAGCACGACCGGCGCGGCCTCGCCCCGTAGGGTCATGGCGAGCCGCCAGGCGACCTCGACCGCGTCGTGCAGGCCGGCATTCATGCCCTGCCCGCCGATCGGCAGCGACAGGTGGCCGGCATCGCCCGCGAGCAGGACCCGGCCCCGGGCATAGGCCGGCGACACGCCGTACTGGAAGCGGCTGTGGGTCAGCCATTGCGGATCGGTCAGGGTCAGGGTCTCGTCGCCCGTGACCTCGCGCGCCACCGCCTGCATCTCGTCGAGCGTCGGGTCGCGGTCGGGCACGCCGGTGTCGTCGGCCAGGAAGAACAGGCGATGGTAGCCGCCCCAGACCGGCATCACGCCGCAGAAGCCGCGCTCGTAGTAGAAGAACCACAGCTGGTCGGGCTCCCGCGAGCGCCGCCAGGACAGTTTCGCGTCGACCTGCCGGTTCATGCAGCCCTCGAACCGCTCGGGCTCGAAGTCGAGGCCGAGGAGCGGGCGCAGCGTGCTCTTCGCGCCGTCGGCGGCGACGAGGTAGCGGGCGCGCAGCCGCTCCTCGGCCCCGTCGTGCCGCACCGTGACGGTCACGCCGTCCGCGTCCTGCGCCGCCGCCACGACCTTGCGCCCGCGCGCCAGCCGGCCGCCGCGCTCCCCGAGCGTCGCGATCAGCGTGGTCTCGATCACGTCCTGGCCGCTGTAGAGCACCCGCGGATAGGGGCTGGCGACGTCGTCGATGGCGATCGGGGTCGTCGGCGTGCCGTTCAGGAAGAAGTTGACGAGCCGGATCGGGTAGGCCCGCTCCGCCAGGGCGTCGCGTAGGCCGATCCCGGCCAGGAGCTCCTGCGGCCGTGCCCAGAGGTTGTTGGCGCGGGAATAGGCCCGCACCTCGGTCCGCTCCTCCAGGACCAGGCAGTCGATCCCGTGGTGGCGCAGGGCGCAGGCCGTGGTCAGGCCGATCGGGCCGGCACCGACGACGATGACCTCGGCGTCGAAGGCGGGAGAGGACGTCGGGGACATGGCAACCTCGTATCGGATTCGGGGAACGGATCAGTCGTCCTGCGCGGCCGCGCCGATCCGGCGCTGGATCTCGCGCAGCAGGCTTGCGGCGGCGGCGATGCCGTCGGGGGGCAGGCCGGCGCACAGGTCGGCGAACCAGACGTCCTTGCGGGCAATGGCCTCGCGGTAGGCGCTCTCGCCGGTCCCGGTCAGGGCGATCAGGTGGGCGCGCCGGTGGTGCGGGTTCGGCTCGACCCGCAGGAACCCGGCCGCATGGAGGTCGTCGACGACGCGCTGCACCGCCTGGCGGGTCAGGCCCATGTTGCGGGCGATGTGGGCCACCGGCAGCGGGACCGGCGAGAGCGCGACCGCGCCCAGCACCTGCCAGCGGGCGCTGGTCAGGCCGAGGTCGTGGACGAGCGCGTCGCCCGCGGCGAGCAGGTCGCCGTTGAGGCGGAACACCGCCAGGACCAGCTCGGTGAGGGCGGAACGGCCGCCGTCCGGGTCGGTCCCCGGCGGCGATGCGGAAGAAGTCGTCGGCTCGGGCACGGTCGATTCGCTACTAGCTGTCGATATGACAGCGTACTGTCATTGCGGGCGAAGAACGGCCGGATCGGGCGCTTGGTTCCCGCTCGCGCGGGAGCGCCGCGTCGCGGGTATCGTCTCGGGTGTAACGCACGACGAGGGAGTGCGCGCCGATCCTGTCGGGCGCGGATGGCTGGATTCAGGGAGAGTTTTCGGGGTCAGGCCGCCGCGCCGGCGGCCCCGCGCGGCCGCCGGTCAGGCGCCGGCCTCGAACCGCTCGCCCTCGTGGTCGAGGTGCAGGTAGTCCGGGTCGAACCGGGCGAGCGCCGTCAGGGCGTCGAGGTCCGGGAGGACGAGGGACTTGTCGCGCCAGTCGATCAGCCCGGACTGGCGCAGCTCGCGCAGGGTGCGGTTGACGTGGACCGCCGAGAGGCCGAGCGCATCGGCGAGCTCCGCCTGGGTGACGGGCAGCTCGCAGCGGTCGTCCTTCACCCGGCCCACGGCCTGCTGGCGGACGAAGATCTCGCACAGCAGGTGCGCCACCCGTTCGAGGGCGCTGCGCCGGCCGATGTTGACGAGCCATTCCCGGTGGATCGCCGCCGTGACCAGCACCTCCCACCACAGGGCCCGGGTCAGGCGCGGGTCGGCGTTCAGCATCCGGTCGAGCAGGTCGCGGGAGATCTTGGCGACCGTCACCGGGGTCAGGGTGCCGAGCGCGTGGTCCATCCGGCTCAGCAGGAAGATGTTCAGGTCGCACAGGTCGCCCGGCAGCAGGAACGACATGATCTGGCGGCTGCCGTCGGCGAGCTGCTTGTAGCGGCAGACCCAGCCGGCGAGGATCAGGTTGACGTCGCAGGGCTCCTCGCCCTCGGCGATGATGTCCTGGTGGGTGTCGTAGTTGACGATCCGCGCCGAGGCGGCCTGCTGCAGCAGGCGCTTGTCGGCATCGCTCAGGCGGGTGAACCGTTCGAGCTTGCGGATCAGCGGGTTCATCGTCTCCGGGCCCTCCACCCGCGGTTCGCCAGCGCGGGCTGCCGTCATGACGGAGCGGAAATTAGCGCCGGTGGCGCGACAGTAAAGCGGGAAGCGGCACGTCCCGACCCGGGTACCTGCCGCCGTGCCGGCGGGCCCTCCGGGGACGGCGACGCCTTCCGGTCCTTCCGGAAACGGGCCGGACGCGCGGGAGGCCCGCGCGTCCGGCGTCGCGGGGCGGCGACGCCCCGGCGGGGTCAGCCCTGCGCGAGCGCGCTCGCCACCCGGCGGGCGAAGGCGACGGGATCGCGCGGCGGGTCGCCGCCCTGGACGTGGGCGAGGTCGACGAGGGTCTGGGCCGCCTCGCCGACATCCTCCCCGGCCGCCGCCCGCTCGGCGATGCGGCGGATCAGCGGGTGGCGCGGGTTCAGCTCCAGCACCGGCTGGCCGCCCATCCCGGCCCCCATGCCGGCGCCGCGGCCGGCCCGGCGCAGCAGGCGCTGCATCTGCAGGTCGGGCCCGAAGGCCGGGGCGGAGAGCAGCACCGCGCTGTCGACGAGGCGCTGGCTCGCCTTCACGTCGGAGACGTCGTCCTTCAGCGCCTCCTTCAGCTTCGGCAGAAGATCGGCGAGGTCGGCCGGGGCGTCGCCCTCCGCGATCTCGGGCTCGAAGGCCGAGAGGTCGTCGCTGCCCTGAGTGATGCTGCGGATCGGCTTGCCGTCGTGGCTGTCGTAGCGCTCGGGCCAGAACGCGTCGACGTGGTCGGAGAGCAGCAGCACCTCGATGCCGCGGGCGGAGAACCCCTCGATCTGGGCCGAGCGCTTGAGCGCGTCGACGTCGTCGCCGACCAGGATGTAGATCGCCTCCTGGTTCGGCTTCATCCGCCCCACGTAGTCGGCGAGCGAGACCCAGCCCTCGGTGGTCGAGGAGCGGAAGCGCAGCAGGCCGGCGATGTCCTGGCGGTGCTCGGCATCCTCCCACAGCCCCTCCTTCAGCACCGGCCCGAAGGCCTGCCAGAAGGTGGCGTAGGACTCCGCGTCCTTCGACCGGCTCTTCAGCTCGGACACGACCTTGGCGGTCACCGCCCGGCGGATGCGGGCGAGCACGGGGGTCGCCTGCAGCATCTCGCGCGAGACGTTGAGCGGCAGGTCCTCGGTGTCGACCACGCCCTGGACGAAGCGCAGCCAGGACGGCAGCAGCCCGGCCTCGTCGGTGATGAACATCCGGCGCACGTGCAGGCGCACCTTGCTCTCGCGCTGCTCCTCGATCGCCATGAAGGGCTTCATGCCCGGCACGAACAGCAGCGCGTTGAACTCGAGCTGGCCTTCCGCCCGCCAGTGCAAGGTCGCCCACGGCTTGTCGAAGGCGTGCGCCACCTGGCGGTAGAACTCGGTGTACTCCTCCTCGCTCACCTCGGACTTCGGCTTGCGCCAGAGCGCCGTGCCCTTGGTCCCGGCGACCTCCTCGCCGTCGCGCACCAGCGTCACCGGCACGGTGATGTGGTCGGCCCACTTGCGCAGGATGGTCTCGAGCCGGATGCCCTCGAGGTACTCCTCGGCATCGGCCTTCATGTGCAGGACGATGTCGGTGCCGGGCTCGGTCCGGGTCGCGGGCGCCAGCGTGTACTCGCCCTGCCCTTCCGAGGCCCAGATCCAGGCCTCGTCGGATCCGGCCTTGCGCGAGGTGACCTCGACCCGGTCGGCGACCATGAAGGCGGAGTAGAATCCGACGCCGAACTGGCCGATCAGGCTCGGGCGCTCCTCGGGCTTGGCGTCGGCCAGCGACTGGCTGAAGGCCCGGGTGCCGGAGCGCGCGATGGTGCCGAGATTCTGCGCCAGCTCGTCCTTCGTCATGCCGATGCCGGGATCGGACAGGGTCAGGGTGCGGGCCGCCTTGTCGGGGTTGATCCGCACCTTGGCGTCGGCCGGCAGCGCCAGGGCGGAATCCGTCAGCGCCCCGAATCGGCGCCGGTCGACCGCGTCTGCGGCGTTGGCGACCAGCTCGCGCAGGAAGATCTCGCGCTCGGAGTAGAGGGCGTGGACCACGAGGTCCAGGAGGCGCCCGACCTCGGCGCCGAAGGAGTGCCGCTCCACAGTCTCGCTCACGTCTCGGTTCTCCGCATGGGAACAATTCGTCGCGGGCGGATATGCGGGCCGGCGGCGGGCTTTTCAAGGAAGCGGGGCGGCGAGCCGGGCGACGATCGCCCGCACCTCGTCGCGGCCGGCCGGCCGGGGGTCGACCGAGCGGTGGATCGTCAGCCCCTCGATCATCGCGTCGAGGGCCCGCGCTTCCTCGGGCGAGAAGTGGCGCTCCAACGCCGCCCGGCTCTTGCCCATCCAGGCGCGCATCACCCCGGCCAGGGCCGGCACGCGGGCGGCGTAGGCGTAGAGCTCGTAGCTCAGGAGCATGGTGCGGGGCGTCGCCCAGTCCTCCGCGACGACGAGGTCGACCACCGCCTCGCAGGCCTCGTCTCGGCTCGTCGCCGCGTCGAGCCGCGCTTCGAAGCGGGCCGAGACCGTGTCGGCGAGGAGCGTGAAGGCCTCGGTCAGGAGGTCGTCGAGGCCGGCGAAATGGTAGGTCAGCGAGCCGAGCGGCACGTCCGCCGCCGCGGCGATGCGCCGGTGCGTGGTGCCGGCGACGCCGTGCGCGGCGATCACGTCGAGGGTGACCCGGATCAGGCGGGCGCGGCGGTCGGGATCGTGACGGCGCGGGGCGACGGGCAAGCGGAGGTCTCGCGGGGCGTGTCGAGGGCCGGGGCGGGTTGGCTTCCGGCGGCTATGTGTACATATGTACGCATCGCGGCCCGACGCCAACCGACAGCGAGGATTGCATGACCCCGACGAGCCAGAAGCAGAAGATGCTCTCCGGCGCGCTCTACGTCGCCGACGACCCGGAGCTCGACGCCGACAACCGGCGCATCTCGGCCTGGATGGACCGCTACAACGCCCGCAGCACCCTGACCCAGCCGGAGCGCCAGGCCCTCCTCGCCGAGGCCTTCGCCCGGGTCGGCGAGGGCTGCAACATCCGCCCGCCGTTCTTCTGCGACTACGGCTACAACATCAGCCTCGGCCGTGGCGTGTTCCTCAACTTCAATTGCTGCATCCTCGACGTCGTGCAGGTGACGATCGGCGACATGACCCAGATCGGGCCGGGCGTGCAGATCATGACCGCCGACCACCCGCGCGATCCGGCCCAGCGCCGGCAGATGCTGGAGTTCGGCCGGCCGATCGCGATCGGGGCGAATGTCTGGATCGGCGGCGGCGCCCAGATCCTGCCCGGCGTCACCATCGGCGACGACGCGATCGTCGGGGCGGGCAGCGTGGTGACCCGCGACGTGCCGGCGGGCGGGACCGTCGTGGGCAATCCCGCGCGGTTGCGGGTCCCCGGATAGGCGCCCACCGGCGAGGCGGCGTCACCCCTCCGGCCGGCGCACCACCAGGAGGTTGGCGACCAGCACCTGCACCGCCTCGCCGTGCTGGTTGAGGGTGGTGGTGCGCACCTTGGCGAGGCCCTGGCTCGGGCGCGAGCGCGAGGGCCGCACCTCCAGCACCTCGCTCTCCAGCCGGATCGTGTCGCCGGGGCGCAGGGGCTTGGGCCAGCGCACCTCGTCCATGCCCGCCCCGATGATGCCCCCGGCGATCCGCATCTCGCTGTCGACGAGAAGCCGCATGGTGAGGGCCGCGGTGTGCCAGCCGCTCGCCGCGAGGCCGCCGAAGAACGTCGCGCGCGCCGCCTCGGCGTCGAGGTGGAAGGGCTGCGGGTCGAACTCGCCGGCGAAGCGGACGATCTCAGCCTCGCTCACGGTCGTCTCGCCCGAGCGGTAGACCTGGCCCGTGGCCAGATCGTCGAGGTAGAGTTCTCGTGCCATCGCCTATTTCCCTCCCGCCGCGATGAGGGCGGGCGACGCCCGCTCGCCGCGAAACCACGCGCCGGTCGCGACCGCGCCGGCATTGATCGACCCGAGCGCCGCGAGCCCGAGGCCGAGCGCCAGGAAGACCCCGTCGAGCGACAGCCCGAGGCGCAGGGCGAGGAGGCCGCCGCCGATCGACACCGCCATGCGGGCAAGCCCGGCGACGAGGGGCCAGCCGACCCGGCCGGCGCCCTGCGAGGCGAAATAGAGCGCCAGCCCGATGCCGGCGAAGCCGTAGAACGGCCCGACGAGGTGGAGGTAGCGGGCGCCGACCGCGAGCATCTGCGGGTCGTGGCCGAACAGGCGCAGGAACGGCAGCGGCCACAGCGCGGCGGCAAGGCCGATCGCCTCGGTCAGCGCCCCCGCGATGGCGGCCCCGGTCCAGGCGACCCGAAGCGCCCGGGCCCGGTCGCCGGCCCCGATGCAGGTGCCGACCATGGCGCCGATCGGCGCGCCGAGGCCGAAGACCAGGGGCACCAGCAGGTACTCGAGCCGCGCGCCGGTGCCGTAGCCCGCGACCGCGGCGGGGCCGGCCGCCCCCGCGAAGGCGGTGGCGGCGGCGATCGTCGCGTTGGTGGTGGCGCTGACGATCGACGAGACGGCGCCGATCCGCAGGATGTCGCGCAGCGGCGCCCATTCGAGGCGCGGCGGGCGCGAGGCGGGCCGCAGCAGGCCGCGCCCGGCCCAGAGGTGGTGGGCGAACACGACCGCGCCGGCCGCGTAGTAGGCCAGCACCGCGACGCCGCCCCCGACGATACCGAGGCCCGGGACCGGCCCGACGCCGTAGATCAGCGCCGGCGAGAGCGGCACCAGCACGGCGGCGCCGACGCTGGTCACGATCGCCGGGAGCGCCATGTTGCCGGTACCGCGGATCACGGCCGCCAGTCCGTTGAACAGCCAGACCAGCACCGCGCCGGAAAACACCACGCCGCCGTAGGCGGAGGCCGCCGCCAGCGAGGCGCCCTCCCCGCCCATGACCCGGTAGAGCGCCGGGCCGAAGCCGAGGGCGAGGAGCGTGGTGAGGAAGCCGAGACCCAGCCCGATGGCGGCGGCGTACCACGGCAGCGCGTCGGCCTGCGCCCGCCGCCCGGCCCCGAGGCTGCGCGCCACCGCCGACAGGATGCCGCCTCCCATGGCGCCGGCGGAGATCATCTGCACGAGCATCAGCACGGGGAAGACCAGCGCCATGCCGGCCAGCGCGTCGGTGCCGAGCCCGGCGACGAAGGCGGTCTCGATCAGACCGACGAGCGCCTGGACCAGCATCACGACGACGTTGGGCGCGGCGAGCCGCAGGAGCGTCGGCCCGATCGGGGCGTGGAGAAGGCGGTGGGTGCGCGCATCCATCGGGCGGCGCTCCTCGGCTGGAACCGGCGATCCCGGCGCCGGCGATTTAGTGGCATATGCCGGTTTTTCGTCAAGCGGGTCGCGCGACGCGGCAATCCCCTTGGCGGGGCATGCGTGTCAGGCCGCCGTCTGCAGAGCCTCCAGCCGCTCGGCCTCGACGGCCGCCAGGTCGAGGTCGTCGTCGGGGACGCGGGGCAGGAAGCGCTCGACCTGCTCGCACAGCACGAGGTCGGGCAGGATCCGCTCGATATAGGCCCAGTCGAGATTGGCCGACCAGATGAAGTGGACCTCGCGAAAGGTCTCGGCCAGCATCGCGGTCAGGCCGTTGCCGGAGAAGTTGGCGCAGGAATCGCCGAACAGCACCAGGGTGCGGGGGTCGGCCTCCGGCGAGGCGTTGCGGTAGACCGCGTGCGCCCCGGTATGGAGCTCTCCCAGGCGCCCGGCGGCCGTGTAGGCGTCGATGAGGGTGCCGCCCGAGACCCGCACGGCGTCCCGGAAGAGCTGGTAGTTGTGCACGGTCTCGAGGGGCTGGGCCTCGAGCTTGTTGCCGATGTCGAGCACCGCCTCGAAGCGCTGGTGCGGCCGGTCGAGGAAGTCGGTGCGGGGCGTCGCGCCGCAGGCCCGGCAGACCAGCCGGTATGCGAGCAGGCAGCCGTGGATGTTCCAGTGCGTGTCGGTGCGGTAGTGCAGGTCGCGCTCGTTCCGCCGCGCCCGCATCGGCTCCAGCAACTCGATCCAGGCCCGGCGCCCGGTCAACGACCAGCGCATCAGGTCGCCGAGGCGGCGGGCCGGGGCGAGGCGCGGATCGAGGGTCAGCCCGTCGAAGCGGTCCTCGTAGACGCTGAGCTTCTCCGGCACCACAAGATGCAGGTAGCGGGTGCCGAGGCCGCGGCAGCGCTGCACGCGCTGCACGATCCGCCGGCGCCACTGGCGCAGGACCCGCTCCATCGGGCGCACGCGGCGGTACTGGTCCGCGACCTCGTTGGTGCCCCCGGTGAGGAACAGCCAGCCGTCCTTGCCCGCGTGATACATCCGGTTCCCTGCCCGCGGTCCCGCCGCGGCACGGGCGGGGCGCGGCCCCGCCTGAGCGATCAGTTGCCGGGCGATCTGATACCGCAGGATGGAAAAATAAAGGTGACCGGCGCAGCGGTCCGGTCCGCCCGCTCGCCGGGCAGGGTCGGCATCCCGGTCGGCGGCGACCTCGGCCGAGCCCCGCAAAGCCACGCCATCCCGCGCTCCGGCATCACCGCCCCGACGGCCCGGCGGACCGGGTCGAGCCGCCCGGTCCCGGGCACCATGCAGCCGAGGAGGCGGGTGCATGCCGCCGTCGCGGAGGATGCGAGGATCACGATCGTGAGAATCGCCCTCCTCCGCCCTGCCCCGATCGTCGGCCTCCAGGCGCCGGTCCTCGCGCCGCATCGTCCGTACGTGCCCGATGCGGCGACGATGATTCGCCAGCCGGGCGAGTCGACCTCCGTGAAAACGTTGTCATGCGGTGAGGCGCCGCAGGGTGCCGGTGCGTTCAAAACTTGACGGTGGCGACGGCGCAGGGGTGCCACACGGTACGCCAAACGACGCCGCGCCCGGGATAGGTCGTTGATATTGCCGGTCATTCCCCAACGGGAGGGTACCCACGCGGCCCCGACATGCTCTAGGATCCGGCACGGACCGTATCCAGAGACGCCACGGTATGACCCAACCGACGCCGCCAGTCGCCCTGATCGCGGATGACGACGATTTCTTCCGCCTCGCCGTGGTGGCGATCCTGACGCGCAACTTCGGGTTCACCGAGGTGATCGAGACCGGCTCCCTCGATGCGGCCGTCGACCAGCTCTCGACCCGGCGCGGGGCCGTGACCCTGGCGCTGTTCGACCTCGCGATGCCCGGCATGGAAGGCCCCGGCAGCCTGAGCGCGGTGCGGGAATGCTTCCCGGCCGTGAAGGTGGCGGTCGTCTCGGCCTCGACCGAGCGCAACAAGATCCTCACCGCCCTCGAGGTCGGCGTCCACGGCTACGTGCCGAAGGGGATCGGCTCGGCCGAGCTGACCCGGGCGGTCGGCATGATCCTCGACGGGCACATCTTCGTGCCGGCATCCCTGGCGGTGCTCGACGGCGCGGGCCCGCGCCCGTCCTTCGAGGCGCGGATCCCCGGCCCGGACGGCCGCGGCGACGGGCGCCCGCTGCGCATCCCCGACCTGACGCCGCGCCAGCGCGACGTCCTGGCGCTGCTGGTCGAGGGACGCTCGAACAAGGAGATCGCCCGGCGGCTCCAGCTCGGCGAGGGGACCGTCAAGGTCCACATGGCGGCGCTGCTGCGCAGCCTCGGGGTCCAGAACCGGGCCGCGGCGGCGGTGGTCGGGGCCCGGCTGCTGGCGGAGTGACGCCAGCCGGCGGGCTTCGAACACCCTCGTCCCAGTCGGGACCGGCCCGGCGGCAGGCTTTCGCGCCGGAATCGCGATCCCGTCGACGGGATAATTCGGCAAGTGCCTGATTGTGGCAAGCACTGCGTCGATCCGGCGCCGGCTCACTGCTTGGCAAGCCGTTTCGGCAATCCAGTCGGAATTGACCGGTGCGCTCGATCCTGCTTCGCCTCCCTCGGTTTCGTCCATCGTCGCAGAATTTCAGGCCGATGGTCTATCGCTCTTAGACGAAGGTCGCGGGTCGATTTGCCCGTTATGACGCATGGTCAATCGAACGCCTGCGCTGGTCGCTTGACACTGTGACCGTCTGACGTATCACCTTGCGGTGGTACGAGGCGGACGATGCACGGCGTCGCATCATCGGTCGAACACAGGAGCGCGGCGAGACGAATCGCGGCGCGTGACCAGCGCGGCCGCTTGCGACGGGCGGGGCGGAAGGCGACGGGAACGGACATGGATCGGGAAGCGATCGGAAGCGAGAACATCCACGCTGCCCTGGACGCCCTGCTGAACCTGCCGCCATTGAAGAAATCGCCGCAGCTCTCGGCGTTCCTGTCCTACGTCGTGCGCGAGAGCCTGGCCGGCCGCGGCAGCCTGCTCAAGTCCTACACCATCGCGACCGACGCGCTCGGCCGCTCGACCAGCTTCGATCCGGCGACGGACGCCATCGTGCGGGTCGAGGCGCGGCGCCTGCGCCAGGTGCTGCAGCAGATCTATGCCGACCCGACCTGCCCGATCGGCGTGCGCATCGACCTGCCGCTGGGCCGCTACGAGCCGAGCTTCCGCCACGTCGCCCCGCCGCCGCCCGGCGCTGCGGCGGTGCGGGCCGAGGACGAGCCCGACGGCGTGCGTGAGAGCGAGCAGCGCTACCGTGCCCTGGTCGAGGCGAGCGCCGCGGTGGAGTGGCGCACCGGGCCGGATGGCGGGCTGGTCCAGACCTTCGGCCTGAGCGCCCGGACCGGCCTGGGCGATGCCGAGCTCCAGGGGTTCGGCTGGCTCGACGTCCTGCACCCGCATGACCGCGGCGGCACCGAGGTCCTGTGGCGGGCCTGCTGCCAGAGCGGCACGCCGCTCGACGCGACCTACCGGGTGCGCCACCGCGACGGGCAGTATCGCTGGATGCTCGGCCGGGCGATCCCGATCGAGAGCGCCGACGGCGCGATCCGCGAATGGGTCGGCACCATGGCCGACATCGACGAGCAGGTCCGCGCGCAGGAGGCCCTGCGCACCAGCGAGGAGCGGCTGCGCCTCGCCATGTCGGCGGCCGAGATGATGACCTGGGACATCGACGCGGCGACCCGGGAGGTCAGCTGCTCGGAGATCGGCGAGAGCCTGATGGGCGTGACCCGGGGCCCGCTCGACGAGTTCCTGGCGATGATCCTGCCTGAGGACCTGCCGGCCGTTCTCGCCAGCCTGGAGCCGGCTTCGCGCGGCGAGGGAACTTACGACGCGCAGTACCGCATCACCGACCACGAGGGACGCCTGCGCTGGCTGTCCGCCCGCGGCAGCCTGGTGCGGACGCCCGGCGGGGGCGCCCGGCTCATCGGCGTGGCCTGCGACGTGACCCGGCGCTATCCCGACCCGGTCGTGATCGAGCGCCAACGCCTGATGGCCTGACGCCCCGGGGGCGTCCTCCCCCGCCGGATCGTCGAGCCTCTTCCCTGAGCCGCAGCTATCCTATGCGGCAGCCATTCTATGCGGCAGCCTTGGCCGGGCGCGGGCTCCGGGGCGCGGCGGCGCGCTTGCGCGGCGGCTTGGCCGCCGGGGCGGCAGGCGCCGGAGCGCGAACGGGTGCGCGCTCGGCCGGACGCTCGCCGCCGCCGTGCCACCAGCCCTGCCAGCTCCAGCCGCCGGGGCCGGTGACGGCGTAGAGCACGAAGCCGGCGGCGAGGCCGAGCTGGGCGAGGAACAGCTCCTGCTCGACCCGCGCGCCCGCGCCGGAAAAGTCCCAGAACCGGTGCAGCAGCAGCCCCGCCACCACCGCGTGGACGGCGAGCCCGAGGCCGACGAGGCGCGGCAGCACCCCGAGCAGCAGGAGCAGCGGCCCGAACAGCCCGATCACCACCGACACGGTCGCGACGGCGTTCGGGTAGGGCATGCCGGTGGCCGCGAGCGTCAGGGCGAAGCCCGAGGGGTTGAGCGCCCGCCCGATCGCCGCCGGCAGCAGCGCCGAGGCCAGGAGCAGCCGCCCGGCGAGCAGGATTCCGTCGTTGCGCGCAGCCATCCCGAGACACTCCCGTCGTGATGGCCGGACGGTGGCGCCCGAGGGGTTAAGGCGGCTCTACCGGGCGCCCGCGCCGAACAGCCGGCCGCGCTCGGTCCACAGCACCGTTGCGAGGGCGAGCCCGCTGAGCGCGCAGTAGCCGACCGCGAGCGGCGTCACGGTACCGTCGAAGGACTGGCCGACGAGGAGGCCGCAGAAGGCGGCGAGCAGCGTGGTGTAGAAGCCGATGAACGAGGAGGCGGTGCCGGCGATGGCCGCCAGCGGCTCCATCGCCAGGGCGTTGAAGTTCGGCATCGCGAAGCTCATCAGGAACTGGCAGGCCGACAGGGTGGCGATCAGCAGCCAGACCGGCGGCTTGCCCCCGAAGGCCAGCATCAGGACGAGCTGCAGGCAGGCGACCGCGAACAGCCCGACCGTGCCCATATGCGCCAGCCGCCGCATGCCGAGGCGGCGCACGAGACGGGCGTTGATCAAGGTGGCGACGCCCATCGCCCCGGCGATGAGCGCGAAGGCGACCGGAAACAGGGCGCCCAGGTGGTAGAGGCCGGTGTCGAAGATCGCCTGCGCCGAGCCGACATAGCCCATGATGCAGCCGGTGGTGAGCCCGAGCGCCGTGGCGTAGCCGAGCGAGGTCCGGGTGCCGACCGTGACGGCGATGCCCGACCCGATCGCCCGGGCCGAGACCGGCCGGCGGAAGGCCGGGTGCAGGGTCTCGGGCAGGCGGGTGCCGAACCAGGCCAGGGTGACGAGGGCCAGCGCCAGCATAGCGCCGAAGATCAGCCGCCAGCTGCCGAACAGCAGGATGGCACCCCCCATCGAGGGAGCGAGGATCGGCACGATGAGGAAGACCATCATGCAGAACGACATCACCCGGGCCATGTCGCGGCCCTCGTAGCGGTCGCGCACGATCGCCACCGCCAGAACCCGGCCGGCGGCCCCGCCGATGCCCTGGATGGCGCGGGCGAGGAGCAGCACCTCGAAGCTCGGCGCCAGCATGGCGAGCACGGTCCCGGCGAGGTAGATCCCGATGCCGGCGATCAGCGCCGGCCGTCTCCCGGTCCCGTCCGAGACCGGACCATAGAACAGCTGGGCGATGCCGAAGCCCAGCATGTAGACGTAGACCAAAAGCTGGAGCCGGTTCGGATCCTGGACCGCGAAGTCGCCCTGGATCGCCGGGAAGGCCGGCAGGAAGCTGTCGATCGTGATCGCGGTCAGGCCCATCATCAGGGCCATCAGGGCCACGAACTCGACGAAGCCGGGCCCGGCCCAGCCCGGCTCGGTCCGGGTGGTCTCGACGGAGGTCGCCTCGCCGCTCGCGCTGCTCGCCATGGTCATCCTGAGGGGCCGGCCCGTGGAGGGAGGACACGACCCGGCGGGCCGCGCGGAGCGGGCGGCACGGGACCGGGATCGTTCCGAACGGGGTCCTTGTCGAACGGTGTCCGTTCTTGCAGGTCCGTCTTGGCGAAGGCCCGTGCCGCCAGCAAGGGAGGCGGCGTCATGGCTGCGATGCGACGGGGCCGCGAGGCGCCGGGGCGGCGTGGCAGCCTGCGGCCCGATCGACCCTGCCCGCCGGGCCGACGGCCGCACGTGCCGCATCGGTCATCCTGCCGGCAGCCGCCATCCGGGAGGTTCGACGCACCATATTAACAGTCGCGTAGCGGTTCTGCCCCAGGGTATCGGCCGGTGCCGGGACGCCGGTAGGAGAGTAGCCGTGACCGCCGTCGCTCCGCTGGAGCCCGATACCCTCGGCCGCCTCGATCGGCTGCTGCGCCTCCATCCCCGCACCGAGGCCCGCTACGAGGCGGAGCATGGCCCCCTGAGGGTCGCAGGCCTGCGGCAACTGATCCTGGTCGGGCTGATCTTCTACAACGTCTACAACTTCACCAGTGTCTGGCTGATGCCGGACATCCTCGGTCTGAGCGTCGCGATGCGGCTGCTCGTCGTGACGCCCGGCTCCCTCGCCCTGGCCTGGATGCTGTCGCGGGTCGGGCCGGCGGCCCGCGAAGGTCTCGTGCTCGGCGGCATGATCGGGTCGATGGCGCTGCCGATGCTGCTGTTCTGGTTGACCACGGCTCCGCTCGGCGTGTTCACGTTCGGCGAGTCGATCCTGGTCGTGATCTACGGCAACCTGCTGCTGGCGCTGCGGTTTCGCCACGCCCTGGTCTTCACGGCCGTCGCCTTCCTGTGCGCCACGCTGGCCGTGTTCACGAAGGCGGGGCTCGATCCCGACCTGCGGTACGCCCTGCCGGTGCAATACGCCACCGGCTGCGCCTTCAGCCTCTACGCCAACTTCCGCATGGAGCGGCAGCGGTGCCGCGATTACCGGCGCACGCTCAGGGCCCTGCTCGCCTCCGAGGCGGCGGAGGCGGCCCGGCAGCGGTTCCAGGGCCTGTCGCATACAGATCCCCTCACCGGTCTGCCGAACCGTCGCCTCCTCGACGAGACCGTGGCAGCCTGGTTCGCCGAGGACCGCGCCGTCGCGCTGCTGATGATCGACGTCGACCATTTCAAGCCGTTCAACGACGCCCTGGGGCATCCGGAGGGCGATGCGTGCCTGCGCCGGGTGGCGGCCCTGTTCGAGACCTTCGTGCCCGATCCCGGGCTCCTCGATCCCGATGTCCTGGCGGCCCGATTCGGCGGAGAGGAATTCGCCTTCGTGGTGCGGGATGCGGGCGCGCCGGAGGCCGCCCGGCTCGCCGCCGCCCTGGTCTCCGCCGTCGAGAACCTCGGCATATCCCATCCCGCGCGGCCGGACGGGGTCGGCGTCGTCACGATCAGCGTCGGCATCGCCCTCGAGCCGGCAGGGCTTCCCCGCACCAGGGATGCCAGGGACACCTTGTTCGAGGAGGCCGACCGGGCCCTCTATCGGGCCAAGCATCGGGGGCGGAACGGCTACGCCCTCGCGGCCGGGTGCGCCGGCGCGGCGGCGTCCCCGGCCGCGCGGCCCGTCTGACCCGTTCGCCGACGCGCTGCCCTCCGCTCGCCGGCCGCCCGGGCCGGACTCATCGTCCGGTGCAGCGCAGGGCCTCGCGCTGGCAGGCAAAGCCCGGGGTCGAGCAATGGACCCCGTCGGCCCCGCGGGTGCAGACGCGGCAGGAATCGGTCCATTCGCGGCAGCCCGGATCCTCGGCCGGCGAGACCGCCGCCGGCCGGGGGAGCGGCACCGGCCCGGAGGCCGGCGCGAAGTTGGCGATCAGGATCGTCGCCAGGGTCGCGCCGACGGCGATCCACGCGAAGCGGGCGTCGCGGGAGCGGTCGGGTCGGGTGTCTGCCGAGAGGTCTGCCATGCCGGCCGTCGTCACCCGCCCCTCCGCGCCTGTCAATCCGCCCGCCTGTGGAGAGGCGACGGGCGGGAGACCGGCTACTCGGCCGCCCGGGCCTCGGGCGCGCCGACTCCGGCCGCGGCGAGACGCGGCGAGGCGGCGGCTTCGGCGACCGGGAGCTCGTCCTCCTCGGCCAGGACCACGAAGCGGCCGGCCTCGCCGTCATAGACCAGCAGGTGGCCGGTCTCGATCTCGAACAGCCAGCCGTGCAGGGTGAGCTGGCCCGAGGCGAGCGCGCTCGCCACCGCCGGGTGGGTGCGCAGGTGGTTGAGCTGGACCAGCACGTTCTCCATGGCGAGGGCGTGCAGGCGGCGCTTGTCGTCGATGTCGTCCGGGTAGGCGTCGCAGACGATCTTGCGGGCGGCCTCGCCGTGGCGCAACCACGCCGCGACGCTCGGCATCTTCTCGCCGAGGCCCGGGGTGAGCAGGCCCTTCATGGCGCCGCAATCCGAATGGCCGCAGACCACGATGTCGCGCACGTTCAGCGCCATCACGGCGTACTCGACCGCCGCGGTCACGCCGCCCATCATGGTGGCGAAGGGCGGCACGATGTTGCCGACGTTGCGGGTGACGAACAGCTCGCCCGGCCCGGCCTGGGTGATCAGCTCGGGCACGACGCGGGAATCGGCGCAGGAGATCACCAGGGCCTTCGGCTTCTGGCCGTCATGGACGAGGCGCTGGTAGACCGAGCGCTGGCTCGGAAACACCTGCTCGCGGAACTGGGTGAACCCCTGAACGATATTGTCCATCATCGGCGACCTCCTTTCGCTGGCCGAGACTGCGCCGGTCGACGTCACGCCGACCCCGACGCTGCGGGCCCGCTCGCGGGCCGCGCCACGAAGCCGAGAACGTCGCAGCCGCCGCCGGGTTGCCCGGTGCGGCCCCTCTGCCCGTGCGTCATCTGGCCCGCCGGCGCGGCGGGATGAGACTTTGGTCCTCGACCGTGGCGGTGCCGATGCACCAATGCCGTGCGACCGTGCGGGCACTCCTCGCGGCCCAGAGACCGTGGGCCAAACGATGTCCTTCACGATTCCGGTTTTGCGGCGTTCGAGAATTCGGCCGTCGCTGGCGCGATCAGGGAAACGTGCTCCCTGGTCGGTGATCACGAGCTGGATGCTATTGGGACAGCGCCGGCAAAAGCTTCGATGAATTCGCCCGGGAGGCCACGACTTGCCCTCCCGGGCGGCACGAGGGAAGCGAAAGCGCACGCCCGGCCGAGCGCGATCAATTTGATGATATAGAAAGCGTTTTCGGAGATTGCATCTTTGTTAAATTGGTGGCTATTTTTTAATGTGACATACAAATATTTTATAAAAAAATCTATAGAATAATTATCGGCATTCTGCCTTCTAAATCTGCTTCCGAAATGAAGATAAAATCGAGAGGCGAATAAAATTTCCGCGTTGTCTCGGCCCCGTCGGTCAAGCGGGCTCCGGGTGCAACTGCCCTGCCCGCCGAGCGGGAACGGCCGCGGCGGGTCAGTTCTCGAACAGCGACCCCTGCACGGCGCCTGCCACGGGCGCCTTCTTCGTGTCCGCGGCCGGCTCCTTGCGCTTGGCCGCCCGGCGCGGGGCCGGTCGCGCCGGTGCTGGCGGGGTTTCTTCTGGCGGCGTCCCGGCCGCTGCCGCTCCGTCGACGGAGGCCGCCACCCGCCCGTCGGCGAATTCCACCGTCAGGCGGCCCGCCGCCCGCGCGGCCTGCGCCGAGCCGACCGGCGTGCCGGCCGAATCGAGCACCAGCGCGTAGCCGCGGGCGAGCACCGCCCGGTAGTTGAGGCTGGAAAACAGGGCGGTTGCCCGCGACAGCCGCCCGGCCAGGCGCTCGAGCCCCTGGCCCGGCGCCCGGTCGAGCCGGCGCGACATTCCGTTCAGCCGCTCGCCCTGCACCGCCAGCACCCGCTCCAGAGCGTGGCGGGGCCGGTGGTCGATCGCCGCCAGCCGCTCGCGGGCCCGCGCCAGCCGCAGGGAGGGCGGGTTGCGGGCGAGGCCCTGGAGCGCCCGGTTGAGGCGCCCTTGCGCGTCGCGCGCGTTGGCGGCGAGTGCCGGGGCGAGGCGGGCGTCGGCGAGATCGAGGCGCTGGCGCTTCTGCGCGAGCAAGGCCTCCGGGCCCGGCAATGCGCGGGCGAGCCCGCGCAGCTCGCCCCGCCGCTGGTCGACGAGGCGCAGCAGCGCGCCGGCATGGCGCCGGCTCAGGGAATCGAGGTCGGCCAGCAGCTCGTGCAGGACCGGCACCGCCATCTCGGCGGCGCCGGTCGGGGTCGGGGCACGCCGGTCGGCGGCGTGGTCGATCAGCGTGACGTCGGTCTCGTGTCCGACGGCGGAGATCAGCGGGATCGTGCTGGCGGCGGCGGCCCGCACCACGATCTCCTCGTTGAAGCACCACAGATCCTCGATCGAGCCGCCGCCGCGGGCGACGATCAGCACGTCCGGCCGCGGGATCGCGCCGCCGGGCTCCAGCGCGTTGAAACCGTGGATCGCCGCCGCGATCTCCTCCGCGGCCCCCTCCCCCTGCACGCGCACCGGCCAGACCAGGACCGGACGCGGGAAGCGGTCGGCCAGCCGATGCAGGATGTCGCGGATCACCGCGCCGGTCGGCGAGGTGACGACACCGACGACCAAGGGCAGATAGGGCACCGGCCGCTTGCGCGCGACGTCGAACAGCCCCTCGGCGGCGAGCGCCCGGCGGCGCTCCTCCAGCAGCGCCATCCAGGCGCCGGCCCCGGCGGGCTCCAGCGAATCCACCACGATCTGGTAGGCGGACTTGCCCGGATAGGTCGTGATCCGGCCGGTGACCACGACCTCCAGGCCCTCCTTGGGCTTGTGGCGCAGCCGCATCATCGTGCCCTTCCAGATCACGGCGTCGATCTTGGCGCCGCCGTCCTTGAGGCTGAAATAGGCGTGGCCGGAGCCGTGCGGGCCGCGATAGCCCGAGATCTCGCCCTTGAGGCGCACGTGGCCGAACGCATCCTCGAGGGTGCGCTTGAGGGCGGTCGCCAGTTCGGTGACCGACCATTCGGGCACGTTGGCGATCGGGGCGGAGAAGGCGGAGGCGGACATCGGGCGCGACGCTAGCGGCTCGCCCCGAGTCGCGGAAGACCGCCCCGCCGCTTGCGGCCGCCAGTGTCCCCCGCGCATCAGTGCCGGTTGCCGCGCCGCGCCCGCGCCCGTAAACGTCTCGCGCAAGACTGACCTTCCGTTCCGGGACCGGCGATGCGCGACCAGCACCCCCTCACCCTCCTGCTGATCGGCTCCGGCGGGCGCGAGCACGCGCTCGCCTGGAAGCTCGCCCAGAGCCCCCTCTGCCGGCGCCTGCTGATCGCCCCGGGCAATCCCGGCACCGCCGCCCACGGCACCAACCTCGCCCTCGACGTGACCGACCATGCGGCGGTGATCGACGCCTGCCGGCGGGAGGGCGTCGATTTCGTCGTCGTCGGCCCCGAGGCGCCGCTGGTGGCGGGCCTGGTCGATGCGCTGGCGCAGGCCGGCATCCGGGCCTTCGGTCCGAACGCCGCGGCGGCCCAGCTCGAGGGCTCGAAGGCCTTCACCAAGGAGCTGTGCCGGGAGTTCTCGATCCCGACCGCCGCCTTCGCGCGCTTCCGCGCGGTCGAGCCGGCGCTGGCCCACCTGCGGGCCGGCCGCATCCCGGTCGTCGTCAAGGCCGACGGGCTCGCCGCCGGCAAGGGCGTGGTGGTGGCCGAGACCCTGGAACAGGCGGAAGCCGCCGTGGAAAACATGCTCGGCGGCGGGATGGGGGCCGCCGGCGCCGAGGTGGTGATCGAGGCGTGCATGGTCGGCGAGGAGGCGAGCCTGTTCGCCCTCTGCGACGGCACCCGCGCCGTGCTCTTCGGTACCGCCCAGGACCACAAGCGCGTCCATGACGGCGACCAGGGGCCGAATACCGGCGGCATGGGGGCCTACTCGCCCGCGCCGGTCCTGACGCCCGCCCTGGAGGCCGAGGTGATGGAGCGGATCATCCGCCCGACCCTCGACGGGATGCGGGCGCGGGGCACGCCGTTCTCGGGCATCCTCTATGCCGGGCTGATGCTGACGGCCGATGGCCCGATGCTGATCGAGTACAACACCCGCTTCGGCGATCCCGAATGCGAGGTGCTGATGCCCCGCCTCGCCTCCGACCTGGTGCCGCTGCTGCTGGCGGCCGCCGAGGGCGACCTCTCGGACGCGGCGCCGGAATGGCGCGACGAGGTGGCGCTGACCGTGATCATGGCGGCGCCCGGCTATCCCGGCACCGTCGCCAAGGGCTCCGAGATCCGCGGCCTCCGCGAGGCGGAAGGAGCCGGCGCCCTGGTGTTCCAGGCCGGCACCAGGCGCGACGGCGAGCGGCTGGTCGCCGAAGGCGGCCGGGTGCTCGCGGTGACGGCGCTCGGCGGCACCGTGCGGGAGGCGCAAGCCGGCGCGTACGCCGCCCTCGACCGGATCGACTGGCCGGAAGGGTTCTGCCGCCGCGACATCGGCTGGCGCGCCGTGGCCCGCGAGACCTGAGCCTTGCTCGTGCGTTAGCCTCGAAGAGGGCCCGCGTCCCGGCGCGGGCCCGACGACCCTTGGGGAGCGCCCGATGCCCGCCGACCTGTTTCCCGGCTTCACCTCGCACTGGATCGACCTGCCCGACGGCCGCTTCTTCGCCCGGGCCGGCGGGCCCGAGGACGCGCCGCCGCTGGTGCTGCTGCACGGTTTTCCCCAGACCCATGCCTGCTGGCACAGGATCGCCCCGGCGCTCGCCCGTACCCACCGGGTGATCTGCCTCGATCTCAAGGGCTACGGCTGGTCGGCGGCGCCGAAGGGCGATCCCGCCCACCGGGACTATTCCAAGCGGCAGATGGGCCGCGAGGTGGTGGCGGTGATGGAACGGCTCGGCCATGTCCGCTTCGGGCTCGTCGGCCACGACCGCGGCGCCCGGGTCGGCTACCGCCTCGCCCTCGACGAGCCGGGCCGGATCGACCGCCTCGCCCTCCTCGATATCGTGCCGACGGTCTCGCAGTGGCAGACGATGGAGCGGGAGCCGGACGCCTACCCGCACTGGCGCTTCCTGGCGCAACCCGCGCCGATCCCCGAGCAGGAGATCGGCAAGAACCCGATCCCCTACTACGAGGACCTGCTGCGGCTCTGGACCGGCTCCGGAACCCTCGATCCCTTCTCGCCCGGCGCCCTCGACCTCTACCGCCAGAGCTGGAACGTGCCCGAGCGCATCCACGCCTCCTGCGAGGATTACCGCGCCGGGGCCGGCCCCGACCGGGCCGCCGACGAGGCCGACCTGGCCGAGGGCCGCCGCCTCGCCGGACCGGTCCTGGTGCTCGTTGCCGACCGCTTCGTCGGCCGGAACGGGCTCGATCCGGTGCGCCAGGCCTGGACCGGCACCTTCGCGCCGGAGGACACGACCTTCGAGATCGTCCCGTCCGGCCACTTCGTCGCCGAGGAGAATCCGGGGGCGACGCTGCCGATCCTGGAGCGTTTCCTCGCCGGCCCGTGACCTCCGCGAGTCCTTGCCTTCGCGAGCCTTGGCCTTCGCGGAGGCTCGCCCCCCACAAGACCCGCGCGGAGCGGATGACCGCTCCCCGCCCCGGCCCGTAGCCCGGGCGCGGGACCTGCGGCACAACCTCGGCGGGCGGGTACGGCCCGGGGGAAACATCCGTGGGTCTGATCTACGCGCTCGGCGCCTTCCTGAGCTGGGGCCTCGTCGTCCCGGTGCATTTCCGCCTGCTCGACGGGGTGCCGGCCTGGGGCATCCTGGCCCACCGCATCCTGTGGTCGAGCGTGTTCGTGACGCTGCTGCTGATCGGCCTGCGGGCGATGCGCCGCGGGCCGGTGATCAGCTTCCAGCGCCGCCACCTCTTCCTGCTGCTCTCCGCCCTGGTCGTCGCGGGCAACTGGTCGCTGTATCTCTGGGCGGTCCAGAACGGGCGGATGCTCGATGCCAGCCTCGGCTACTTCATCAACCCGCTCGTCAACGTCGCGCTCGGCGCGCTCGTGCTGCGCGAATCCCTGCGGCCGCTCCAGCTCGCCGCGGTGGCGCTCGCCGCCATCGGCGTCGCCGCCGCGGTGGCGGCGGCGGGAGCGCTGCCCTGGATCTCGCTCACGCTGGCCGTCAGCTTCGCGATCTACGCCCTGATCCGCAAGCTGGTGCCGATCGACCCGATCCTCGGCCTCGGCGCCGAGACCTTCGCGCTCCTGCCCCTGGCGCTGGCTTACCTTGCGCTCACCCCGGCGCCGCCCGGCCTCGGGAGCGGTCAATGGCTGCTCCTGGTGCTCACCGGCGTCACCACCGCGTTGCCGCTGATGTGGTTCGCGGCCGCCGCCTCGCGCCTCAAGCTCTCGACGATCGGCCTGCTGCAATATCTCTCGCCGACCTGCCTCCTGGGCTTGAGCGTGTTCGCCTTCGGCGAGTCGCTGCCGCTCTCCCGCTTGCTGGTCTTCGGGCTGATCTGGGCGGGACTGGCCCTCTACGCCTTCGATGCCGCGCGACCGCGGCCCGCGGTCGTGCGCGCACCGGAGGACAGCCCAGCCTGACGCAAGCCCCACCGGCCAAGCTTCCCCCATCCAACCATAATCGGCGGGCTTTCTCGCCTCACGCGACGAATCGGCGGGGGCCGCGATGATGCTGGGCGATGTGAACCTGAGCGATGTGAAGACGAGGGACGAGGCCGGGCCGCACCCGATCTGGCTGGTGGTCGGCCCGTGGGCGATGTTCGCCGTCGTGGTGGGCGGGTTCCTGGCGCGCTGGTGGCCGTGAGCCGGCGCCGCGACGCCGAGACCTGACGCGCCCGCGGCGCCGGTCCGGGACCGCGGCACCCGGACCGACCGGGAGGCCCCGGGCGCGCCCGATCACGTCAGCATCTGCAGGTCGCCATCCACCGCGAGCGCCTGGCCCGAGATGGTCTTGCCGCGCGCCGAGGCGAGAAAGAGAATCTGGTCCGCGAGCTGGCGGGCCGTGACGTAGTCCTTGATCGAGGCTGCGGCGAAGGCCGCGCTCTCCATCTCGGAGAAGCCGATCCCGCGCTGCTGCGCCTTGGCCTCCAGCACCCGGCGCTGCCGGTCGCCGGCGACGATGCCGGGGAGCACCGCGTTGACCCGGATCCCGTCGGCCCCGAGTTCCCGCGACAGCGACTTGGTGAAGCCGATGACCGCCCACTTCGCCGCCGCGTAGGGCGTGCGCAGCGGGAAGCCGAAGCGGCCCGCCGCCGAGGACAGGTTGACGATCGACGGGTTGGCGCTCGCCCGCAGCAGCGGTACCGCCAGGCGCACGCAGTTGAACTGCCCTGTGAGGCAGATGTCGAGGGTGCGGTCCCAGTCCTCGGGGTCGATCTCCTCGACGCGCCCCGTCGGGCCGGCGATGCCGGCATTGTTGACGAGGCAATCGAGCCCGCCGAGCGCGCGTTCCGCCTCCGCGAACAGCCGCGCGACATCCTCGCGCGAGGCGACGTCGGCATGGGTGCCGCCGATGCCCGGCGGCAGGGCCGCGAGGGCCTCCCGGTCCACGTCGCAGACATGGACCTGTGCCCCCTCCTCCATGAAGGCCTGCGCCACCTCGAGCCCGATGCCGCCGGCGCCGGCCGTCACCAGCACCTTCAGGCCGCCCAGTCCCATCTCCATGGTGTGTCTCCGTCGTCGGGGTGCCGGGCTCAGGAGGCCAGGCGTCCGGTCGTTTCGATGAAGGCTGCGCTGCTTGCGATGTCGGCGGCGAGCGCCGCCCGGGCGCCCTCCGCGTCGCCGGTCGCGAGCGCCGCCACGAGGCGGGCGTGATGCGCCTCCGCCTCGCCCTCGGCGAGGCGGCGGGGCGAGGAGCGCATGTCGAGGTTGAGCACCGGGCCGATGCGCAGCCACAGCCCCTCGATGATCGCGATGAGCGAGGGCAGGCCGGCGGCGGCGTAGACCGCGAAGTGCAGGTCGCGGTTCGCCCGCATCGCCCGTTCGAGGTCGGGCGCGGCGGCCCGCACCTCGCTGCGGAACGCCGCGTCGTGATCCCGGATCGCCGCGAGCTCGCCGGGGCCGCAGGCCTGCGCGGCCTCCGCGGCGGCGAACCCCTCGACGGCGATCCGCACCCGGGTCAGCTCCCGGAACGTCTGCAGCGTGATCACCGGCACCCGGACGGCGCGGTTGGGCAGGACCTCCAGGGCCTCGTCGGCGACGAGGCGCGACACCGCCTCGCGGGCCGGCATCATCGAGGTGCCGAGCCGCTCCGCCACCGTGCGCAGGGACAGCCGCTCGCCGGGCGCCAGCCCGCCGGCGATCAGGAGGTCGCGCAGCGCATCGTAGACCTGGGTGCCCAGCGTGATCCGCTCGGGCGGCGCGAGCGCCTCCGGATCGGGCCGGTCGCCCGCATCCGCGCCGCGGCCATGCCGGCCGTGCTTCTGCAAGTCGCGCCTCTGCAAGTCCCGCCTCTGCAAGCGCGGACCTCCTCCCTGCGTTTTCCTCCGGCGCGCCCGGGCGGTTTCGAGACCGTCTCGACAGGCGCGTCGTTTGATGCCAGCCTAAGTGTGATCACAGATCACGGCAACCCAAACGACCGCGATCGATCCCGGGCAGGACACGCAACCATGACGCAGGGTCTCGTTCCCACGCGCCGCCGCCTCGTGCAGGGCGGCCTCGCGGCCGGCGCCGCTTTCGCCATGCCGGGCCTCGTGCGGGCGCAAGGCGCACCGATCCGCATCGGCCACCTCACGCCGCGCACCGGCTTCCTAGGGCCGCTCGGCGAATACGCCGTGATGGCGGCCCAGCTCGCGGCCGAGGAGATCAATGCCGCCGGCGGCATCGACGGCCGAAGGGTCGAGCTCCTGACCGAGGATTCGGTCAACCCGCAGACCGCGTCGAGCAAGGCCGAGCGCTATGTCGAGCGCGACAAGGTCGCGGCGATCGTCGGGGAGATTTCCTCCGCCTCGGCGCTCGCCATCGGCCAGGTGGCGCAGCGCGGAAAGACGATCTTCCTCAATACCGGCGCCAACTCGGACGCGTTGCGCGGGCAGGATTGCAAGCGCTACATGTTCCACGTCGAGGGCGCGAACTCGATGTACGTCAAGGCGGTCGGCCGCTCCTTGACCGAGCAGGGCCTCGTCAAGGGCAAGCGCTGGTACTCGCTGACCGCCGATTACGCCTTCGGCCACGACCTGTTGCGGGTCGCCAAGGGCTTCATGCAGGGCCAGGGCGGCACCTTCGCGGCCGACGAGCTGGTGCCGACCGACGCCACCGATTTCTCCGCCTACCTGATCAAGATCCGGCAGGCCAAGCCCGACCTCGTGATCTCGAACCTCGCCGGCAACCAGATCACCAACTTCCTCAAGCAATACGCCGAGTACGGCCTGCCCTTCCCGGTCGCCGGCTTCGGCTTCGACACCGCGCTCGCCTGGGGCGCCGGCCCCGGCAACTTCGCCGGAACCTGGCCGTGCCTGTGGCACCACAAGGTCGACACGCCCTCGGCCAAGGCTTTCGTCGCCGCCTTCGTCAAGAAATACGGCAAGCCGCCCGAGAACCAGGCCTGGGGCGACTACAACGCCGTCAAGATCGTCGCCAAGGCGATGGCCGACACGAAATCCACCGATGGGCCGAAGCTGGTGTCATACCTGGAGGGCGGCGCGACGTTCGACGTGCAGAAGCCCCGCCCCGGCTATTTCCGCGCCCGCGACCACCAGTTCATCAGCGAGATGTACGCGATCACGGCGCTGCCCGCCGACAAGGTGAAGGACAAGTGGGACCTCTTCACCTCGACCCCGGCGATCCCGGGACCGAGCGAGGACATGGAGGTGCTGGCCCCGACGGCGGAGGAGGCGGCGTGCAAGATGGAGGGGTGAGGATTCGGCCGGCCGCACGGTGAAGGCGGGCCGGTCCGATCCCCCGGACGCCGCCCCGATTCGTGCGCGTCCCTCCTCTCCCCGCGGGTGGGGAGAGGGCCGTGTCCCCGTCCAGGGGATGCGGCGAGGCGTAAACCGAGGGTGAGGGGGAGTTGCCGGATGCGGCTCCTTCGGAACCTCACCCTCGCTCCGGCTTCGCCCTCGCTCGCTGCCTGCACGACATCGGCAGCCAGCCCTCTCCCCGCCCGCCGGGAGAGGAGATTGGCGCCTCATCCCGAATCGCGCGGCGGCGCACCAATGACCATGACGTCAGCCGACAGGAACTGACCCCCGTGCTTCTCCTCACCCTCGCCGTCGAGCAGGTCGTGAACGGCCTGTTCCTGGGTGCGATCTACTTGCTGATCGCGCTCGGACTGTCGCTGATCTTCAGCCTGGGCGGTATCGTCAATCTGGCCCACGGCGCGTTCTACGCGATCGGCGCCTACCTGACGATCCAGCTGTCGCCGGCACTCGGCTTCGGCGGCTCCCTCGTCGCCGCACCCGTCCTCGTCGCAGGCATCGGCCTTCTGGTCGAGCGGTTCCTGTTCCGGCGGTTCTACCGCGCCGACCCGATCCTCTCGCTCCTCCTCACCTTCGGCCTCGCCATGGTGGCCGAGCAGGGCATCCGGATGATCTTCGGGGCCCCGCCGCTGCCCTACGGGATCCCGCAGGCCCTGCGCGGGCAGGTCTTCGTCGGCGATCTCGTGCTGTCGCGCTACCGGCTGACCATCCTGGCAGCGGTCGTCGTAGCGGTGGCCTGCGTCTGGTTCCTGCTCCAGCGCACCACCTTCGGACGGGTGGTCCGGGCGGGCGTCCAGAACCCCGACATGGTCGCGGCGCTCGGCATCTCGCTGAAGCCCTACATGGCGACCGTGGTGGGCTTGAGCGTCGGCCTCGCGGCGCTCGCCGGCGTGATGCTGGCCCCGATTTCCGGCGTGCATCCGGCCATGGGCGCCGAGGTCCTCACCGGCGCCTTCGTGGTGGTGGTGATCGGCGGACTCGGCTCGTTCTGGGGCGTGGTGCTCGCCGCCCTCATCGTCGGGATCGTCCGCGGCATGATGGTGCTGGTCTATCCCGGCCTCGCCGAGGCCGCGATCTACGCCCTGATGGCGGTCATCCTGCTCGTGCGGCCGCGCGGCCTCTTGGGCGAGCGCATCCTGCGGTTCGAGTGACCACCATGAATCACCGCAGCGAGAGACTGACCCTGCCGCTCATGGCGGCCGCCCTCGTGGCCCTGCCCTTCGGCCTGTCGGCGCTCGGGCTCACCCTCACCTCGGCCGCCGACGTGGTGGTGTTCGCGGTGGCCTGCATGGGGCTCAACATCCTGGTCGGGCAGACGGGCCTCGTCTCCTTCGGCCACGGCGCCTTCTTCGGGCTCGGCGCCTACGCGGCGGCGATCGGCCAGCGCACCTTCTTCCCGGGCACCCTGCTGCCGCCGACCCTGTTCGCCCTCGCCGTCGTGGCGGGCGCGTCCGTGCTCCTCGGGTTGCTGGTCCTGCGGCGCCGGGGCGTCTACTTCTCGCTCCTGACGCTGGCCCTGTCGGCGCTGTCCTTCACCGTGGCGTTTCGCTGGACCGCGCTCACCGGCGGCGAGAGCGGCTATGGCGGCGTCGAGCGGACACGGCTTCCCGGGCTCGACCTCGATTCGGCCTGGACCTGGTACGGGCTCGTCGCCGTCACCGCCTTCGCGGTCGCAGTCGGACTGGCGCGGTTCCGCCGCTCGCCGGTGGGCACGGTGCTGGAGGCGATCCGCGAGAACGAGCAGCGGGCGCGCTTCCTCGGCTACCCGACCAACCGCTACAAGCTCGTCGCCTTCACGGTCTCCGCCACCGTGACCGGGCTCGCCGGCGTCCTGAGCGTCTTCACCCACCGCTTCGCCTCGGCCGAGCCGCTCGGCTCCGCCTTCTCGGGCGAATTGCTCGCCATGGTGGTGATCGGCGGCATGCGGAGCTTCGCCGGGCCGGCGATCGGGGCCCTGTTCTTCATCCTGTTCCGCGAGATGCTGTCGATCTGGACCGCGAACTGGCTGTTTTGGTTCGGCCTCCTCTTCGTCGGGTTCATCCTGTTCTCGCCCGACGGGCTCGTCGGAATCGGCCGGCGCGTGTGGCGCCTGGTCCGTCCGCCCGCCACCGAGGACGCCGCCATGGCGGGGCGCAAGGCCGGTGCTCCCGAGAACCTGCCGGTTTTCCTGCGGCCGGACGGAATCGTGGACGGCGTGATCCTGGCGGCAAGCGGCATCGCCAAGCGCTTCGGCGGGCTGAAGGCGGTGGACGGCGTCACCATCGCGGTGCGCGACCGGACGCTCCACGCCCTGATCGGCCCCAACGGCGCCGGCAAGACCACCGCCTTCAACCTGATCTCCGGGATGTACCGGCCCGATACCGGCACCGTGATGCTTGGCCAGACCTCGATCGCCGGCTTCGCGCCGGAGCGGATCTGCGCGGCCGGGATCGGGCGCTCGTTCCAGATCACCAACCTGTTTCCGGCGCTCACTGTCGAGGACAACATTCGCCTCGCCGTGCAGGGGCGCCGCCCCGGCCGGTTCGACCCGTGGCGCGACGCCCGGGCCGACCGGGAGGCGGAGGCCGAGACCGCCGAGATCCTGCGCTGGCTCGGCCTCGCGGGGCTGGAGCGCGCCGAGGCCGGCTCGCTGTCCTATGGCGGCCAGCGCCTCCTCGACATGGGGGTGGCGCTCGCCACCAAGCCCCGGGTGCTGCTCCTCGACGAGCCGCTGGCGGGCCTGGCGGCCGCCGAGCGCACCCGCATCGGCGACATCATCAAGCGGGTCTCGACCGAGGTGCCGGTGCTGATGGTCGAGCACGACATCGACCGGGTCTTTCAGATCGCCGACGCCGTGACGGTGATGAACGAGGGCACGGTGCTGGTCGACGGCACGGTCGAGGATGCCCGCACCAGCCCCAAGGTGCAGGAGGTCTATATCGGCTCCGGCACCGCCGCGATGGCGGCACGCCCCCGCCCGAGCGCCGCCGAGCCGCAGGTCCTGCTCTCGCTCGAGAACGTCGACACCTTCTACGGTAAGAGCCACATCCTGTCGGGCGTCACCTTCGACGTGCACGCCCACGAGATCGTGGCGCTGCTCGGCCGCAACGGCGCCGGCAAGTCGACCTGCCTCAAGACGATCACCGGGCTGGCGCCCCATGCCTCGGGGCACATCCGGCTCGGGTCCGATCGCCTCGACGGCCGCGCGGCGGCGGTGATCGCGCGCGCCGGCATCGGCTACGTGCCGCAGGGCCGCGCGCTCTTCGCCGGGATGAGCGTCGCCGAGAACCTGGAGCTCGGCCGGCTCAAGCGCCGCACCGGCAACGGCGTGCACTGGGACGAGGAGCGGGTGCTCTCGTACTTCCCGCGCCTGCGCGAGCGCTGGCGCACGCCCGCCGACTACCTGTCGGGCGGCGAGCAGCAGATGGTGGCGGTGGCCCGCGCGCTGTCGGGCGACGTGCGGGTGCTGCTCCTCGACGAGCCGTTCGAGGGCCTGGCCCCGGCGGTGGTCGAGAGCCTGTTCGAGACCTTCGATGCGCTGCGCCGCGAGATCTCGATCGTCATCGTCGACCACAACCTCGATCTCGCGCTCGCCCTCTCCGACCGCACCGTGGCGCTGGAGCGGGGGCGCGTGATGCATGCCGGCCCCTCGCAGGCCCTGCGCGACGACCTGGCCCTTCGCCGGCAGGTTCTGTGGCTGTGAGTTCCTACCTATGATCCGCCCCGAGGGAGAATCGCCCGTCATGCCAACCGTTGCCGTCGTCGGGGCCGGGCTGATCGGCCGGTCCTGGGCCGTGGTCTTCGCCCGGTCCGGGTTCGACGTCCGCCTCACCGATATCCACCCGGCGGCGCTGGACGTCGCACCGGGGCACATTGCGGAGGCCCTGCGCCAGCTCGAGGCCCACGGCCTCGTGGCGGACATCCCGGCCATCCTCGCCCGGATCCGCACCTGCCCGACTCTCTCCGAGGCGGTGGCGGGCGTCGACCTCGTGCAGGAGAACGGCCCCGAGACCGTCGAGGCCAAGCGCGCGCTGTTCGCCGACCTCGACGCCCTGTGCGGGCCGGACACGATCCTCGCCTCCTCGACCTCCGCCATCGTCGCGTCGCTGTTCACGGAAGGCCTCGCGGGTCGGGCCCGCTGCCTCGTCGGGCACCCGGTCAACCCGCCCCATCTCGTGCCGGTGGTCGAACTCTGCGGCGCGCCCTGGACCGACCCGGGCGTCATCGCGCGCGCCCGCGCCCTCTACGAGGCCGCCGGCCAGGCGCCGGTGACGATGAACCGCGAGGTCGAGGGCTTCGTGCTCAACCGGCTCCAGGGCGCCTTGCTCTCGGAGGCGTTCCGCCTCGTCGCCGAGGGGGTGGTGAGCCCGGCCGACCTCGACCGGACGGTGGCCGAGGGCCTGGGGCTCCGCTGGTCGTTCCTCGGGCCCTTCGCCACGATCGACCTCAACGCGCCCGGCGGGGTGGCCGACTACGCCGCCCGCTACGGCGGCTTCTATGGCCGTCTCGCCGCCGACCCGGCTCCCGCCGCGGTGTGGTCGCCCGAGAGCGTCGCCCGCATCAACGCCGCCTGGGACGGCGGGCCCGATCCCGCCCCGCCGGCGGAGCGCAGCCGCCGACGCGACGCGCGCCTCGCGGCGCTGATGGCGCACAAGCGCGCCCAATCGTAAGAGTTCAGGAGGACATTCCCATGGCCAAGAGAAAAGTCGTCATCACCTGCGCCGTCACCGGGGCGATCCACACGCCCTCGATGTCGCCGCACCTGCCGGTGACCCCCGACGAGATCGCCGAGGCCGCGATCGGCGCGGCGGAGGCGGGCGCGGCCATCGTCCACCTGCACGCCCGCGACCCGAAGACCGGCAAGCCCGACCAGTCTCCGGCGGCCTTCGAGCCCTTCCTGAAGGTCATCAAGCAGCGCTCGAACTGCGTGGTGAACCTCACCACCGGCGGGGCCCCGACCATGGGCATCGACGAGCGCCTCGGGCCGGCGGCGCATTTCAAGCCCGAGGTCGCCTCGCTCAACATGGGGTCGATGAATTTCGGCCTCTACCCGATGCTGTCGCGGTTCAAGACGTTCCAGCACGACTGGGAGCAGCCCTACCTGGAGGGCTCGCGCGACCGGATCTTCAAGAACACCTTCGCCGACATCGAGCACATCCTGACGACCTGCGCCGAGAGCGGCACCCGGTTCGAGGTCGAGTGCTACGACATCGGCCACCTCTACACGCTCTCCCACTTCGCCGATCGCGGCGTGATCAAGCCGCCCTTCTTCGTCCAGAGCGTGTTCGGCATCCTCGGCGGCATCGGCCAGCACCCCGAGGACGTGCAGCACATGAAGCGCACCGCCGACCGGCTGTTCGGCGCCGATTACCACTGGTCGGTGCTGGGCGCGGGCCGCAACCAGATGACCATCGCCGCCCAGGCGATCGCGCTCGGCGGCAACGTCCGGGTGGGGCTGGAGGATTCGCTGTGGATCGGGCCCGGGAGGATGGCCGAGTCGAACGCCCAGCAGGTCCTGAAGGCGCGCCAGATCATCGAGGGCCTGGGCCTCGACGTGGCGACGCCGGACGACGCCCGCGAGATCCTGGCGCTGAAGGGCGGCGACCGGGTGAACTTCTAGAGCCGCGCCGGATCGCATCACAGCCGGGGCGGCTCTACGTCTCTGATCGTGCCGAAGTTTCTGCCGGTGAACCGTCATCCGCTGTGTCTTGAAAACGCCCTGGAGCATTCGACGCTCTTCCAGGACTGAGCGGCCGGGCTCGCGTGCGAGTCCCGACCGTTCGCTTCGCGACGGTGAGCCCGATCTCTCGCATAGAGGCCTCGGTGCCAAGGCCTGTTTGACCGATCGACAGACACCATCCTGCCGGCAGCCTCATCCCGAGATGTCGGTGATCGGAGATCGCACGCGATCAAAGATCGACTGAACTCGAAGGTGGGATCCAGAAGTCTCCGAAATCGCGGGATCCCTCCCTCGAGGCTCACTGCGTTCATGCCTCGGCATGAGGCAGAGAGTAGGAAAAAAATCTCCTCGCGATCGTGTCGTCGCAACTCAAACAGGCTCCGATGAACGGCTTTGCGGAATAGCTCCTCCGGCGGCCGTATTGCCGGTCGCGAGCCACCCCGCCCGGCGCGGCGCAGCCTGCCTGAGGCGTGTGGGTGAAAGGTCGTTCGTCGGGGGGAACGTCCAGCCCTTGACCCGCCCGCACCGGCGAACGCAGATCTCGAAAGAAATCATAGAAGTCATTATTTTGTTTATATCAATGATAATTGTGTAAGATCTGTTCCGGCGAATGGCTCTGAATCGTCGCATTGCATATAGTCCTGCGTGTCATGGCCGGAGCCTCGCGTCGTCATCTTCCGTCGAATGTTGAGGATTGGAAACCGCACGAAGACGGATCCGGTGAGCCGGCCACGGATCGCGGCTTGACACCCCCCGAGCACCCCACCATAAGGGCCCCGTCGCCGAGAGGCGGCTCCTGCCGGCGACGGCAGCGTGGGGGAATGTCCCGAGCGGCAAAGGGGGCGGACTGTAAATCCGCTGGCTATGCCTTCGTAGGTTCGAGTCCTACTTCCCCCACCATTCTGTTTTCAGTCTAGTCCCGTGATCGTGGCCGCTTCGAGGCGTCGCGGACGGGATCGTGGGGCTGTGCCGTTACCTTGACAGGGACGGGCGGCACCATCATAAGGACCCGCCGCTCGTGCGGCGGCCCCTGCCGGCGACGGCAGCGTGGGGGAATGTCCCGAGCGGCAAAGGGGGCGGACTGTAAATCCGCTGGCTATGCCTTCGTAGGTTCGAGTCCTACTTCCCCCACCACTTCTACTCCTTCATTCCGGTCACCGAGATCCTTCGACGTTGTGCACGGTGTCGTCCCTCGACGTGCCGGCCGGCCTGCTTCTCGATACTGTCACGGGACGGCGGGTAAGGCTCCCGGTCGGACGAACCGGAGCGGGAATCACGACCATGGGCGAGTTCGAGGCGTCGCAGCAATCGGCGGTGATCGAGGCGCTCCGGCGCGAGATCGCGGACGCCTACGACGAGGAGCTGGAGCTCGAGATGGAGGAGGAGCGCCTCGCCGGCCTCGTGCCGCCGCGCGAGGGCGCCGGCCCGGACCTCGACCGGCGCTTCTACTTCCGCGAACTCCTGCGCCTGCAGCACGAGCTGGTCCGGCTCCAGGACTGGGTCCAGGCCCACAAGCTGAAGGTCGTGGTGCTGTTCGAGGGGCGCGATTCCGCCGGCAAGGGCGGCGTCATCAAGCGCATCACCCAGCGGCTCAACCCGCGGGTCTGCCGCGTCGCCGCCCTTCCCGCTCCGAACGAGCGCGAGCGCGGCCAGTGGTACTTCCAGCGCTACGTCAGCCACCTGCCGACCGGCGGCGAGATGGTGCTGTTCGACCGCTCCTGGTACAACCGGGCCGGCGTCGAGCGCGTCATGGGCTTCTGCTCCGAGGCCGACGTCGAGGAGTTCTTCCGCTCGGTGCCGGAGTTCGAGCGCATGCTGGTGCGCTCGGGCATCATCCTGGTGAAGTACTGGTTCTCGATCACCGACGCCGAGCAGGCCCACCGATTCGAGATGCGGATCCGCGATCCGCTCAAGCAGTGGAAGCTCAGCCCGATGGACGTCGAATCGCGCCGGCGCTGGGAGAGCTACACCAGGGCCAAGGAGGACATGCTGGCCCGCACCCACATCCCCGAGGCGCCCTGGTGGGTGGTGGACGCGGTCGACAAGCAGCGCGCCCGCCTCAACTGCATCGGCCACCTGCTGGAGCAGGTCCCGTACGGCACCGTCGAGCGCCCGTCCGTCCACCTGCCCGAGCGGGTGCGCAACCCCGATTACGTCCGCGGCCCGGTTCCGGCCGAGATGTACGTGCCGGCCCGGTACTGAGCCCGGCATGAGGGATTGGCGCGCGGCGGCGGTCCTCGCTGGCCTCGGTCTCGCCGCGGGCGGGGCCGCGGCGCAGCAGGCCGCGCCGGGCCCGACCCTGCCGATCCTGGCGCGCTTTCCCCTCACGGGCGCCGGCGGCGACCCGCAGACCGCCATCGCCCAGGCGCGCACCTCCGACCAGGTCTCGCTGACGATCGGCGGCTCGATCCAGTCGTCGCTCGGCCCCTACGGCGACCCGTTCGGCGCCCGCGCGTTCCTGGCCGAGCGCGGCATCACCTATACGATCACCTATATCGGCGAGGGCCTGGCGAACCTGCGCGGCGGCCTGAAGCGCGGCGTCACCTATGGCGGCCGCCTCGACACCTCCCTCGACGTCGACCTCGACAAGCTCGCCGGCTGGACCGGGGCGAAGCTCCACACCGACTTCTTCCAGATCCACGGCCACGGGATGTCGCGCTCCTACGTCGACAACCTGACGACGGTGAGCGGCATCGAGGCGCTGCCGGCGACCCGGCTGTTCGAATTGTGGCTCGAGCAGAGCCTGTTCGACAACACGCTCTCGATCAAGGTCGGACAGGTCTCGGCCGATACCGAGTTCGCCATCGCCCAGTCGGCGGTAGTGTTCTTCAATGCGGGCTTCGGCTGGCCCAACATCGGCGCCGTGGTGCTGCCGAGCGGCGGACCGATCTATCCGCTCGCCACCCCGGCGGTGCGGGTGAAGTACGTGCCCGACGAGCGCCTGTCGGTCCAGGCGGCGATCTTCGACGGCGATCCCGCGGGCCGGCGCCGGGGCGACGACACCGATCCGCAGCGCCTCAACCGCACCGGCACCAGCTTCCGGGTCGCCGACCCGCCGCTGGTGATCGGCGAGGTCGCCTACGCCTACACGCTCGACCTGTGGGGCGAGAGCCTGCACGGCACCGCGACGCTCGGCGGCTGGCAGCATTTCGGCGGTTTCGACAGCCCGCGCCTCGACAGCGTGTCGGGCCGCCTGCTCGCCGATCCGGAATCGAGCGGCATCGCCCGGCGCTTTCGCGGCGACCGCGGCGTCTACGGCATCATCGACCAGACGCTCTATCGCGAGCCCGGCACCGAGGACGAGGGCGCCAGCGCCTTCCTGCGGATGTCGAAGGTGCCGGGCGACCGCAACCTGATCGATCTCTACGTCGACGGCGGCCTCGCCTACAAAGGCCTGCTGCCGGGCCGGCCCAACGACACCGTGGCGCTCGGGGTGATCTATTCGCGCATCGGCCCGGCGGCCCGGGCCTTCGACCGGGACACGATCCTGTTCGGCCAGGGGTCCGGCCCGATCCGGTCGAGCGAGGTGGTGATCGAGGCGACCTACCAGGCCGAGGTGCTGCCCGGCTTCACGCTCCAGCCCGACCTGCAATTCGTCATGCGGCCCGGCGGCGGCCTCGCCGACGACGCCGGCCGCCGGCTGAAGAACGCCACCGTGATGGGCCTGCGGGCGACGATCAACTACTAGAGCACTTCACGATCGCGTTGCCATCGCGAAGCTCTCTAAGCCTTTGTCTTGTCGCTTTTCCCCGACGAACCGGTTTCCACTTCGTCGGAAAATGCTCCAGCCGCCGGGCCGGCCAGGGGGTGTGGTGCAGGAGGCGCGAAGCCTCGGCTCGGCGCCATCCTGGCACGGGGGGCCATCCGCTCCCCGGCTTCCCCGCGCGGGTGCGGTCAGGCGGCCTGGATGTCGTTCAGGAAGATGTCGACCTCCTGCTTGACGCTCAGCGACTGGCTCGCCAGCTCGGCGGCCGCGTCGAGGACCTGCGAGGCGGCACGGCCGGTCTCGTTGGCGGAGGTCAGCACCCGCGCCACGTTGGCCGACACGTCCTGCGTGCCGTGCGCCGCCTCGGCGGCGTTGCGGGAGATCTCCGCCGTCGCCCCGGTCTGCTGCACGACCGTGGAGGCGATCATCCCGGAGATCTCGTTGATCGACGCGATCGTCCGGCCGATCTGCAGGATCGCCTCGGTGGCCCGGCCGGTCGCGCTCTGGATCGCGGTGATCTGGCCGCCGATCTCCTCGGTCGCCCGGGTGGTCTGGCCGGCCAGTTCCTTGACCTCCGCCGCGACGACCGCGAAGCCGCGGCCCGCCTCGCCGGCCCGGGCCGCCTCGATCGTGGCGTTGAGCGCCAGAAGGTTGGTCTGGGCGGCGATCGACGAGATCGTCGTCACCGCCGCCCCGATCTGCTCGGAGGCGGTGCCGAGCTCGGCCATGGCCGAGCCGCTGGCCTCGGCCTCGCGGGCGGCATGGGTGGCCACCTCGTTGGAGCGCAGCACCTGGCGCTGGATCTCGTGGAGCGAGGAGACCATCTCCTCGGCGGCCGAGGCCACCGTCTGCACGTTGACCGAGGTCTGCTCGGCGGCCGCGCTCGAGGCCACGGCTTGCCGGTTGGTGGTGTCGGCGACGTGGGTCATCGCCCGGGCGGTGGCGTCGAGCTCGGTGGCCGCCGAGGTGACGATCTCGAGCGAGCGGGCGATTTTGTGCTGGAAGCCCTTGACCAGGGCGTCGACCCGGTCGGCCCGGCGCTGGCGGGCGGATTGCTCGGCGGCCTGGGCCGCCTCGAGGTCGAGGCGGGCGACGGCGTTGTCGCGGAACACCGCCACGGCGCGGGCCATGTCGCCGATCTCGTCGCGGCGGGTCAGGTCCGGGATCGCCGACGCGACGTCGCCATTCGCCAGGCCGGTCATCCGCCGCGTCGCCCGGTCGATCGGCCGGACGAACGAGCGCGCCGAGACGAAGACCGTGGCGAGTACGAGGGCGAGGATCAGGGCCGAGGTCACGATCATCATGTTCAGCGCCGAGCGCGCGCCGGCGAGGGCCGCGTCGTGCGGAATGGTCATGACGACGTGCCAGCGTTCCGCCACGCCCGGGAAGCGCACCGGCACGGCCGAGACGAAATCGCGCGACCCGTCCTGGTTCCGGTGCAGCTCGACGACCGGGCCGTCGGCGCGGTCGGACGCCTGGACGAGCCTGGCGACCTCCGGCCGCTCGATGGGCTTGCCCAGGAGCGCGGCATCCGGATTCGCGACCCAGGAGCCGCCGGCCGCGATCGTGATCCGCCCGACGCCCAGGGGGGCGAGGCCGCCGGCGAAGGCCTGGAGCTGGGCGAGGCCCATGTCCACGCCCGCCATGCCGATGGCCGCGCCGGCCTTGTTGCGCACGATGCCCACGGCCGTCGTCATCAGGACGCTCTTGCCGTCGACGGTGTAGGTATAGGGATTCAGGATGCGCGAGCGGTTCTCCCGCACCGGCTTGTCGTACCACTCCTCGACGCCGTCCGCCGCCGTCATGCCGAGCTTCTCGATGCCCACCGCCCCGTCCGGCTTGCGGAAGGCGTAGGGGATGAACCGGCCAAGATCGCCGTCCTTGCGGTCGAAGGCGTCGGGCTCCATGCCGACCGACAGCCCGAGAATGTCGGGATTGCGGTCGATCACGACCTTCATCATCTGCTCGACCGCCTGGCGGTCGGGCGATCCCGATGCGACGACGCCTGACACGGCGTTCGCCACCGTGGCGGCGACTGCCGATCCCGCGACGATCCTGAGCGAGACGTCGTTGGCGTAGCGGTCGAGAAGGGTCTTCATCTCCCGGTTGGCCGCGTCCTCCGACGAGCGGTACATGAAGTACGAGCCGCTGAGCGTGACGGTCGCCATCGCGACGATCGTGACGATGCCGCCACCGAGCGTCAGGCGCGACTTTATGCTTCTGAGGTTGGGCATCGTGCGATCTCGAGGGTGAAATGCAAGCCGCGCCGGCACCGGGCCGGCGTGGTGCGCAGTCGCGTGATCGGCGTAACCTGCGCCTGTAGTGTTAAAAAGGGATTATGAATTGCTTATTCGCGTTCGCGAAAGGCCGTCCGGCACGACTTAACGTGTGAGTAGGTGATCGTCTCGTTTCGTCAAGCAGTCGCGAATGCGGGCGCCGACCGATATTTCCCCCGCCATGTCATGCCTTGCCTTGGGTCGTCGCGTCACGAGGACGACGGCCGATCCCGGCTGCACTTGCGACGCGCGAAAGCCACGCCCGGCTCCTGGCCGGACGTGGCGCGAGGTGGATCCGCGGGCCCGGGGGCGGACGACTACCTGAAGAAGCCCAGGATGCCGGCCGGCTCCGAATAGATGCCAGGCGACGCCGTCGAGAGTTGCCAGGTGATCGAGCCGATGACCGCGTCGCCGCACCAGCGCGAGGTGCCGCCGTTGGAGAAGCCCCGCAGGTCCCCGGTGAGCGCGAAGCATTCCCGCCTGTCCAGACCGGCGGTGTGGTAGCGCAGGTCGAGCAGGAGGTTCTTGTACGCGTAGGAGACGCCGACGTTGCCGTACCAGTAGCTCGGCAGATTGAACGAGTTGAAGCGTCCGATATCCGCGTTGAAGCCGGTGGTGGAGTTCTTCGCGCTCGTCAGCGTGAAGTGGCCGACCTCGCCCGAGATGGTGAGGCCGCCGACGAGGGAGGCCGGCAGCGTCGGGAACATCTCGGGCGACAATGTGTAGGCGAAGTTGCCCGCCGCGTAGGTGCTGATCGCGTGCGTCCCGAAGAAGTTCGGCGAGTGGAACAGGGCCGCGCCGAGCACCAGGTTGTCGTCGTAGGCGTAGGAGACCTTGCCGCCGCCCTCGTAGAAGTCCGAGTTCGCGGTCGTGGCGTAGAAGGGCGCACCGGTGGCGTCGACCAGGAAGGCGCGGCGCTCGTTCGGGTAGTTATAGTAGTAGATCGCCAGGTCGAAGGTGAACTTGTCGAACTTCGGCCGGATGCCGGCGATCAGGTCGAACTCCATGTCGGGCCGGGTCGGCAGGCGGGTCTGGTAGGTCGCCATCCCGGTATAGAGCAGGTTGTCGAAGTACTGCGCCTCGAAGAAGGTCTGCACGCTGCCGCGGCGGTCCGACTGGCTCACGCCGCGGAAGTTGTAGTCGGTCTGGTAACGGGCGCCGAGGGAGAAATCGATGACCGGCTTCGGCCCGGCCGCCGCTGGCACCTCGGCCGGCGCCGACGTGTCGGCCGCGATCGCGGCCCCGCCGAGAGCGGGGACGAGCAGGAATCCTGCCGCGAGGGAGAGCGCTCTGGCGGTCGTGACGGGGCTCATGGTCTTCCGGGCTCGCTCGTGCGGTCGTTGCAGGTCTGTCATCCGGGGGTGCCCCGCCGGCCGGATGGTCCGCGGGACGGGCGGTCGCGTGCGGACCGCCGGGGGCCCTCCCCCCGCCCCTGCCGGGGACGGGGGGCGGTCGGGTGCCTCGCGAAAGGACGGGGCCCGTTCGCGTGGGCCCGCCGTTAGGCGAGTTCGCCCGCGGCGCGGCCGGGCACGGCCGCGCGCCGAAGGCGCCGGATCAGCAGGGTGGCTGCGGTGCCGGCGGCGATCACGAGGGCGAAGATCACGAAGATCTGCAGGTTGTAGACGACGAGCGCGACGAAGCAGACCGCCGCCATCGCCAGGGCCGCCAGCGGCGCCGCCGGGTAGAGCGGCGCGCGGTACGGGCGGGCGAGGCCCGGCTCGGTGCGGCGCAGCCGGAACAGGGCCGCCATGCTGACGATGTACATCGTCAGCGCCCCGAACACCGCCATGGTCACGATGCTGGCGGTAAGCGACTGCCCGGCGATGCTGACGAGGTTGTCGCTGTAGATCGCCGCGATGCCGACCGCGCCGCCGGCGAGCGTCGCGAGATGCGGCGTCTGGAAGCGCGGGTGCAGCCGGGCGAAGATGGCGGGCAGGAAGCCGGCCCGGGCGAGGGCGAAGATCTGCCGGCCGTAGCCCATGATGATGCCGTGGAAGGAGGCGACGAGGCCGAACAGGCCGAGCCAGACCAGCATGTGCAGCCAGCCGCTCGACTCGCCGACGACGCGCTTCATCGCCTGCGGCAGCGGGTCGTTGAGGTCGGCGAGCGACTTCCAGTCGCCGGCGGCGCCGGCAAACAGCATCACCCCGAAGGCGAGCGCGGTCAGCGTCAGGACGCCGGTGATGTAGGCGATCGGGATCGTGCGCTTGGGGTCCTTGGCCTCCTCCGCCGCCATGGCGACGCCCTCGATCGCGAGGAAGAACCAGATCGCGAACGGCACCGCGGCGAACATGCCGCCGATCGCGGCGGGGCTGAACGTGTCCTGGCCGGCCCAGCCGCCGGCGACGAAGTTCGAGATGCTGAAGGCCGGGGCGACGACGCCCATGAAGACCAGCAGCTCGCCGACCGCCAGCACCGTCACTACCAGCTCGAAGGTGGCGGCGATCTGCACCCCGACGATGTTGAGGCCCATGAAGATGATGTAGGCGCCGAGCGCGGCGTGCTTCGGGTCGAGGCCCGGATACTGCACGTTGAGGTAGGCGCCGATGGCGAGCGCGATCGCCGGCGGGGCGAACACGAACTCGATCAGGGTGGCGAAGCCCGCGATGGCCCCGCCGGTCTCGCCGAAGGCGCGCAGCGCGTACGCGAAGGGACCGCCCGCCTGCGGGATCGCGGTCGTCAGCTCGGTGAAGCTGAAGATGAAGGCGATGTACATCACCGCGACCAGCGCCGTGGTGATCAGGAAGCCCAGGGTCCCCGCCTGGGCCCAGCCGTAGCTCCAGCCGAAATACTCTCCGGAGATCACCAGGCCGACGGCGATGCCCCAGAGATGGAAGGCGTTCAGCCCCTTGTGCAGGTTGACGGGCGCTTCGGACATGACGGTTCCCCTCTGTCGGTCGATGGTTGATCTTCAGTTTTCGTTGTCTGTAGACCTCAGGAGCCGGCGATCCTGGGTGCGCCGGACTGCGTGCCCAGGGCGGCCGGCATGTCGTCCTTCAGGCCGACACCGGACAGCTTCCGGCTCATTGCTTCGCGGGCCAGCCATCCGAGCTTGCGGGCGGCCTGCTCGGCGCTCAGGCCGCCGTTCGGATGGATGTTCGAGATGCAGTTGCGTTCGGAATCCTGCCGGCCCGGCCGGGGGGCGTAGGTCAGGTAGATCCCGAGGCTGTCGGAGACGGTGAGGCCCGGCCGCTCGCCGACGATCATCACGCACAAAGCCGCGCCCAGGCAGGCGGCCACGTCGTCGCCGAGCGCCACCCGCCCCTGCGTCGTCACGACGACCGGGGCGAGGCGGAACCCCGCCAGCGCCGCCGCGCAGGCATGGACCAGCGCCGCCGCGTGGGCCTGCACGCCGGTGGCCGACAGCCCGTCGGCGACCACGATGGCGATCTCGGCCGGCGCGATCCCCGCGAAGGCGGCATGGCTCTCCGGGGCGAGCATCCGGCCGAGATCCGGGCGCCGCAGGTAGGTGGCGCGGTCGGGGGCGTTGCTGGCGACCCGGAGCGTCGGCAGCGGCTCCAGGGCCCGGCACAGCGCCTCGGTGTCGAGGGCATCGTGGACGGCGTCCCGGGCAAGGGCGTGGGCGTACTGGAACTCCAGCACGGCGCGCATCGGGATGGCGTTTCCGGTCCGCCCGAGGCCGATGCGGGCCGGCGTCAGCGTCCGCAGCAGCGCCCACGGGTCGGTGGCGGGCGCGGTGCCGGGGCGCTCGGTCGGGGTCCGCTCGTCGTCGCGCCGGCTCATGCCACGCGCCCGTCGACGAGCTGGCGCACGAAGCGGGCCTCGAGCTGCGCCGGCCGGCGGGCGCCCCCGCCCGTCACCCCCATCTCGGCGAGCCAGGCCTCGAATTCGGGGGCCGGGCGGACCCCGAGCAGCGAGCGCAGGTAGAGGATGTCGTGGAACGACAGGCTCTGGTAGTTCAGCATCACGTCGTCGGAGCCCGGCACCGCGATCAGGAAGGTGCAGCCCGCTGCCGAGAGCAGCGTCATCAGGTCGTCCATGTCGTCCTGGTCGGCCTCGGCATGGTTCGTGTAGCAGACGTCGCAGCCCATCGGCAGGCCGAGCAGCTTGCCGCAGAAATGGTCTTCGAGCCCGGCCCGGATGATCTGCTTGCCGTCGTAGAGATATTCGGGGCCGATGAAGCCCACCACGGTGTTGACGAGGAGCGGCGCGAAGGCGCGGGCGACCGCGTAGGCACGGGTCTCGACGGTCTGCTGGTCGACGCCGTGATGGGTGCCCGAGGACAGGGCCGAGCCCTGGCCGGTCTCGAAATACATCGCGTTCTGCCCGACCGTGCCCCGGTCGAGGGTGCGGGCGGCGTCGTGGGCCTCGCGAAGTACCGCGAGGTCGACCCCGAAGCCGACATTGGCGGCCTGCGTGCCCGCCACCGACTGGAACACCAGATCGACCGGCGCGCCCCGGTTCATGATCTCGATGCAGTTGGTGACGTGGGTGAGCACGCAGGTCTGCGTCGGGATCCGGTACTCCTGACGCAGCGTATCGAGCATGTCCATCAGGGCGACCGCGTTGGAAACGTTGTCGGTGGCAGGATTGATGCCGATCACGGCGTCGCCGACGCCGTAGAGCAGGCCGTCGAGGGTGCTGGCGGCGATGCCGCGCGTGTCGTCGGTCGGGTGGTTGGGCTGGAGCCGGGTGGCGAGCCGCCCCTCGAGCCCGAGCGTGGTGCGGAACGCGGTGACGACCCGGCACTTCCTCGCGACGCCGATCAGGTCCTGGTTGCGCATCAGCTTCGACACCGCCGCGACCATCTCGGGCGTCAGGCCCGGGGCGAGGGCGGCGAGGGCGGCGGCATCGGCCGCGTCCGAGAGCAGCCAGTCGCGGAACTCGCCGACCGTGAGCGAGGACACGGGCGCGAAGGCCGCCCGGTCGTGGGTGTCGACGATGAGGCGCGTCACCTCGTCGTCCTCGTAGGGCACGACGAGGTCCTCCAGGAAGGTCTTGAGCGGCAGGTCGGCGAGGGCGAAGCGCGCGGCCATGCGCACCTTGGCGCTGCCCGCGGCGAGGCCCGCGAGCCCGTCGCCGGATTTCGGCGCCGAGGCGGCGGCGAGCAGGATTCTCAGATCCGCGAAGCCATGCCGCTCGCCCCCCAGCGTGCAGTGATAACGTGCCATGGCGGTGCCCCTCAACTCAGGCGCGCCGTAACGGAACGAAACCATGTCCGACGTTACGGTGAAGCAGGCATGTGTTTTAGCACCTCGCCCGTCCGTCCGGATTGACAGCGGAATCCGGAAAACTGACAGATCGCGACAGAGGCGGACGTTCTCGACCTCGTCCGGGGCCGGGCGCCATGCCGACGACCGAAACGATCCAAGAAACGGTCCAGGACATGCATGTCGACGACGTGCACGGGGGCTTCGTCAGAGGTCTCTCGCCCGAGGTCTTTTGGAGGAGACCGCCCGCATGGCCGCCCTCGCCCCCGCCGTCGGCACGCCGAAGCTCCTGTCCGCCGCCGCGACGGGGCTGGCGGGCTTCATCGAATCGCGCCGGCTCTGCCTGGACACGATCCTGGGTCACGCCGGGATCGACCAGGCCAGCCTCGCCGATCCGGTGGCGCCGCTGAGCCTCGACGGGTACTGCACCGTCCTCGACCTCGCGGCCCGGCGCTCCGGCGACGACGACTTCGGCCTCGCCTACGGCCAGCAGTTCCGGCCGAGCCAGCTCGGCCTCATCGGCTACATCGCGCTATCGTCGGACGACGCGCTGCACGCGGCCGAGAACCTCGCCAGCCACTTCCGCTATCACCAGCAGGAGACCTCGACCGAGCTGATCTTCCGCAACCCGTTCTATCACCTGACCTACCGGATCGACGATGCCCGCATCGCCCACCGCAGCCAGGACGCGGTGCTGACGCTCGGCATGTTCTGCAACGTCTTCCGGCATTGCGCCGGCCGGGACTGGTGCCCGGACGAGGTCCACCTCGAACATGCCAGGACCGAGAACTGGCGCAGCATCGAGGCCGCCTTCGGTGCGCCGGTCCGCTTCGAGAGCCGGACCAACGCCCTGCTGTTCCGGCCGGAGAGGGCCGTCGCCCCGATGCCGCAGGCGGACCCGGCCCTGCTGCGGCTCATGTGCCACAACATCAAGACCCTGGGCTTTTGCAAGCCGGCGCAGTCCGTCGCCGCGATGACCGAGGACTACATCCGCCGGAACATCGCCAGCGGCTCGGTCTCGCTCGACGGGGCCAGCCGCGTCCTGCACATGCCCGCGCGCATGCTGCAGCGGCGCCTCGTCGAGGAGAATGCCAGCTTCGCCGACCTCGTCGAGCAGGTCCGCCGGGTGGAGGGGCGCCGGACCCTGCTCGAAGGCCAGCTCGACATCGCGCAGATCGCCTACGATCTGGGCTATTCGGAGCCGAGCGCCTTCGTGCGCGCCTTCAGCCGCTGGTTCGGGATCTCGCCCCTGCGCTTCCGCAAGATGCATCGGATCGAGGGCGGTCGATCCCGCGTCCAGTGAGTGCGCATGCGGCGGCGCCCCGACGCGCCCGCCCGGACCGCGACGCAGGGAAGGCGCCCGGGCGGGCGGCCCTGACCGACGCCGCTCGTCTCGACCCGGCTCTCGCCACGGCTGCGACTCGTCGTCGCTCACGGCGATGCCACGCATTGCGCGCTCAGCGTCATCGTAATCCGCATCGTTTCTCCAGATCCAAGATCGCCCTCCACGTGGGGAAGTCGATCGATATTTGGTGCGAGCTTCTTTCAGGCTCCGCACGACAACATGCCGTTATACGGTATACCGCCGATCAATAGAGTCGCTGTCGATACGTTAATCATTCGGTGAACTGCCTGCCCACTCGGCAATTGCGTGACGAATGAGCAGTTTTATAACGAAATTAATCGATGTTTAAGAATTTCTAAGTCCTCATGACGCTCCCATCCTCAGGGCGCTCGTCATGCTCTCGAACCTCACCATCCGGGTGCGCCTTATCGCCTCGCTTGCCCTTCTGCTCGTCCTGACCGTGGGACTGGGCGGCTTCTGCTATCACCGCCTCGGGGAGCTTCGCGTCGCGGTCGCCGAACTCAGCGGCAACGCCCTTCCCTCGACCCGCATCATCGGCCGCCTGGCGACCGATTTCGAGACGCTGCGCAGCCGTCAGCTCGCCTACCTGCTCTCCAGCGAGCAGCGTCGGCCCGCCTCGCTTGGGCGCCTGCGGGAGACCATGACGGCGATCGACGCCGACCTCGCGGAATACGCGCCCTACGTCAGCCCGGGCGAGGAGGACCTCTGGGAGGCGATCCGCAAGACCGTCCCGGCCTACTCGAAGATGGGCGAGGAATACCTGCGCCGCCTGAGCGCCGGCGACGAGAAGGGCGGGTCCGACTATCTCCTCGACGGCATGCTGCCGACGCTGAACGCCGCCCGCGCCGCCCTCAAGGCCGTCGTCCAGTTCAACGACGCCCACGGCCGCAAGGCCGCCGCGACCGCCGACGCGCTCGGCGACGGTGCGCGCTTCGCGATCGCGGTCGTGCTCGCCCTCGTCGTCACGGTCACGCTCGCGGTCTCGTGGATGGCGGTGGCGTCGATCTCGGTCCCGATCCGGCGCATGGCCGGCGTGATGCGGGTGGTGGCCGAGGGCGACGTCGCCGCCCCGGTGCCGAATGCCGGCGAGCGCAGCGAGCTCGGCGAGATGGCCGCCGCCCTCCAGGTATTCAAGGACAACCTCGCCCGCACCCGCGCGCTGGAGGAGGAGACCGCGCTCGCCCGTGCCTCCGCCGAGGAGCAGCGCCGCCGCGCCATGCGCGAGATGGCCGACGGCTTCGAGGCCGCGGTCGGCGGCGTCATCGGCATGGTCGCCTCCGCGGCCACCGAGCTGCAGGCGACCGCCAGTTCCATGAGCGGCACCGCCGCCGAGACCGCGGCGCAATCGACCGCCGTCGCGGCCGCCGCCGAGGAGGCCGCCTCGAACGTCGGCACCGTGGCGGTGGCGGCCGAGGAGCTCGGCGCCTCGGTCCAGGAGATCAGCCGCCAGGTCGGCGGCTCGGCGGACCTGGCCCAGCGCGCCGTGGCCGAGGCCGACCGGACCGGCGCCCAGGTGCAGGAGCTGAGCGCCGCCGTCTCGCGGATCGGCGACGTGGTCGGGCTGATCTCGTCGATCGCCGAGCAGACCAACCTGCTGGCCCTGAACGCCACGATCGAGGCGGCCCGCGCCGGGGCGGCCGGGAAGGGCTTCGCGGTGGTGGCCGGCGAGGTGAAGGCGCTGGCCGGGCAGACCGCGAAGGCGACGAGCGAGATCTCCGAGCAGATCGTTCGCATCCAGGCCTCGACCGGCCAGGCGGTGTCCTCGATCGAGGGGATCACCGGGCGGATCCGGGAGATCAACGCGGTGGCGGCCTCGATCGCGGCGGCGGTGGAGCAGCAGGGCGCGGCGACCCAGGAGATCGTCCGCAACGTCTCCCAGGCGGCCATCGGCGCCGGCGAGGTCACGGGCAACATCGCCGGGGTGGCGGGGGCGGCCGAGGAGACCGGGGCGGCGGCAAGCCAGGTGCTCTCGGCCTCCTCCGAGCTGTCGCGCCAGTCCGAGCACCTGACCGCCGAGGTCGCGCGCTTCCTCGCGACGGTGCGGGCGGCCTGACGCGGGGCCGGTGCGGCCCCGGCGAACGCCGTGCCGGAACCGCGCCTGCAGCGATCGCCGTCCACCCGAGGCAAGACGATACGACGTCTGTCCGGGCGGTCATCCGTCCGGGCGAGCGGAGCGAGGACGGGTCGCGGGACGGCAATCGTCGCAGGAAAACGGCGTCCGCGCTTAGCAATTCTGCAATGCCTCTACGTCAAGGTTGTGTCCAAAGCCACAGCCGCAATCGTAGGGTCATGGAACGCCGAAAGCCGCAGCCGCTCCGTCGCCACCGGGCCGTCCGTCCCATCCCGATCCGGCTCCGGAGCGGCACCCGATGATGGCGGATCCGGCGGCGCGCGCCACGCGCTGGCTCCGGTCGTCCCGGGCCTGGGTCGTGGTCGGGATCCTGGCTCCGCTCGGCATGGTCGCCGTGTGCGGGATGATGCTGCTCGACCTGCGCCGGGACGCCTGGGAGAAGGCCGAGCAGACCTCGCGCAACCTGCTCCAGGTCATCGAGCGCGACATCGACCGCAACGTCGAGATCATCGACCTCGCCCTGCGCGCCGTGATCGAGAACATCGCCCTGCCCGGCATCGAGACGATCGATCCCGAGTTGCGCCAGCGCATCCTGTTCGACCGCGCGGTGAACGCCAAGGACCTCGGGGTGATGCTCGTCCTCGACGAGAACGGCGACACCGCCTTCGATGCGGCGCAGTGGCCGGCCCGCCGCCTGAACAACGCCGAGCGCGCCTATTTCCGGGCGCACAAGGCGCAGGCCGGCCTCGGGCTGTACATCAGCCAGCCCCTGATCTCGCAACTCGCCGGCACGCCTGTCGTCGTCCTCAGCCGGCGGATCGACAAGCCCGACGGGTCCTTCGGCGGGGTCGTGCTCGGCAGCCTGTCGCTGTCCTACTTCAACCGCCTGTTCGACCAGATCGAGCTCGGCCGGGCAGGCACGATCAACCTCTTCCTCCACGACGGCACCCGCGTCGTGCGCTATCCCGAGCCCAACGTGGAGCTGGCCCCCAACTTCGCCTTCTCGCCCAACGTCCAGCGCTTCCTGCGCGAGGGGCGCGGCCGCTTCGTCGGCCTGACCCCGAGCGACGGCGTCGAGCGGCTCTACACCTTCACGCAGGTCGGCATCCTGCCGCTCATCCTCAACGTCGCCCTCTCGACCCGGGAGATCGAGGCCGAGTGGCGCACGAAGGCGCTGGTGATCGGCTGCATCGTGATCGTGCTGTGCGGCCTCACCATGGGGCTCTCGCTCCTCGTCGGCGGGGAGCTGCGCCGGCGCAACGCCGTGGAGGCCGAGCTGGCCCGGCTCTCCCGCACCGACGCCCTCACCGCCCTCCCCAACCGCCGCCATTTCGAGGAGGCGTTCGCGCGGGCCTGGGCGGCGGCGGATGTGGGGGGAGGCCCCGTCGCCCTGCTGGTCGTCGATGCCGACCACTTCAAGCGTTGCAACGACTGCCACGGCCACGCCGTCGGCGACCGGGTGCTGCAGGCGCTGGCCCGCGCCCTCGCGGCGAGCGCGCGGCGGCCGAGCGACGTCGTCGCCCGGGTTGGTGGCGAGGAGTTCGCCATCCTCCTGCCGGGCACCGACGTCCCCGGCGGCGCCAACGTCGCCCGGGCGGTACACGAGGCGGTCGCCGGGCTGGACATCGCGGCGGAGGGCGCGGGCATCGGCCCGGTCACCGTCAGCATCGGGCTCGCGGCCTGCCTGCCGAGCGAGGGCGGCAGCCCGGGCGACCTCTTTCGCCGCGCCGACCGCGCTCTCTACGAGGCCAAGGCCCGCGGCCGCAACCGGACCTGTCAGGCGGGCGCGGCGAGCGATCCCGCCAGCGGCCCGGCCTGCGCGCTGGCCGGTGGGACGGCCTGACCGGGCCGGCCCCCGCGCGGGCCCGGAGCCTCAGCCCAGGGGCAGCCCGTTGCGGCGCTGCAGCGCGCGGATCACCGCGCTGTGGTCGAGGTCGCCGTCGCCCTCGGCGACCATTTCGGAGAAGAGCCCGTCGACCAGGGACAGGACCGGGAGCGCCAGGCCCAGCGTCGCGGCGTGCGAGAGCGCCGTGCCGGTATCCTTGACCTGGTACTTGGCCGGACCGCCCGGGGCGAAGTCGCGCTCGATCATCCGCAGGGCGTGCTGCTTGAGGATCGTCGAATCGGCAAAGCCGCCGAGCAGGGCCTCCCGGACCTTGGCCGGGTCGGCGCCGCCGCGCTCGACGAAGGTGATCGCCTCGGCGACCGTGACGATGGTCGAGGCGACGATCGCCTGGTTGGCGAGCTTGGCGAGCTGGCCGCAGCCGGCCGGCCCGACATGGGTCGGGCGCCCCATCGCGGACAGCACCGGCTCGGCCCGGGCGAAGGCTTCCGGGCTGCCGCCCGCCATGATCGCGAGCGTGCCGGCGACCGCCCCCCGCTCGCCGCCGGAGACCGGGGCGTCGACGTAGAGGAGGCCGGCCTCCGCCGCGGCTGCGGCCTGGCGCTGCGCCGTCTCGACCGGGATCGAGCTCATCACCACGAGGAGGCTCCCGGGCGCCATCGCCGGGAGGACGCCGCCGGGCCCGAGCAGGATCTCGTCGCAGACCGGGCCGGAGCTCAGCATGCAGACCACCACGTCGGCGCCCTGCGCCGCCGCCCGCGGGTCGGCGGCGAGGCTCACCCCGTCCTGCGCCAGGGCGGCGGCCTTGCCGGGGGAGCGGTTCCAGGCCCGCACCGCGTGGCCGGCCCGACCAAGATGGCGCGCCATCGGCGCGCCCATGATCCCGGTGCCGAGGAATCCGATCGTCAGGGCCATCAGGCGGGCTCCGCCCCGCTGAGGCTGCGGGCGAGGAAGCGCACCGGCCGCTCCGCCTCGATCAGGGCCGGGAAGCCGGCCCGGAACCGGGCGAGGTGCGGGGTCTCGAGATGGGCGTCGAAGGCGGCGCGGTCGTCGTAGACCTCGTAGAACACCACAGCGAGCGGGTCGCTCTCGCTCACCGCGACGTCGAAGGCGCGGCAGCCGGGCTCGTCGGCGACGGAGCGGCGGGCGTCGTCGTGGGCGAGGTCGAGGAAGGCGTCGAGGGAGCCGGGCTTCACCCGGAACTCGGCGATGACCACGAAGGGCCGGGAAGAGGACATGGCGGATCCCGATCGAGGAAGAGAGGCCGGAGGCGGGCAGCGGCGCCGGGGGCCCGGCGCCGCGCGTCCCGTCAGGCCGCCTGCGCGGCCGCGGCCTGCCGGGTGGTCTCTTCCATCTGACGGCGCAGGGCCACGACGTCGAGGTCGGCGACCAGTTCGACGTCGTCGACGCTCACGATCTGGTCGCGGGCGACCGGGCGCTTGAGCTTCACGTTGTGGGCGAGGCCGATCGGCAGGGCGCCGAGCGCCAGGCTCTTCGAGGCGGGGATCGCGTTCGCCCACACCGCGTAGCCGCCCTCGCCGTCCAGCATCTCACCGGGCTTGAGGTCGCGCTTGGCGGTCGCTACCGCGTCGCCGCGGAACTCCTTCGAGCAGCCGGTCGGCTCGTTGCGCAGCACCGCCGACAGCACGCTGATGCTGGTCTCGAGGCCGATCATGTGGAACGGGCGCCACATCGAGCCGTACCAGCCCGACGGATCGGTGAGCAGGCCGTACTGCTTGAAGCAGGCCTTGGTGTACTCGCTCGTCGCCTTGAAGGTGACGAACACGCCGTAGCGGATGTTGTTGAACACCTCGCGGCCGTCCGGCTCCTGGCTCGCCGCGATGTCGACGAGGCCCGAGCGCGGCAGGCGGCCGCCGTCGGCGACCGGGCGGAAGACCCGGGCGAGGTCCTGCAGGCCGGTCGGCGGGAAGGCGAGGCCGTCGTCCGGGCAGTCGAGCCCGGTGCCATTGGCCACCGCCGCCATCTCGATCGCCGCCTTGGTGCCGTCGGTGAACGAGTTGTACATCTTCGGGTTGAAGTCGCCCTTCTTCACCTCCTCCTCGGACCAGCCGAAGAAGCCCCACACGGTGTCCGGGGTGGAGTAGCGGTAGCGCGGCTCGAAGTTCATGCCCTTGCCGGCCGAGGTCAGCTCGAAGCCGCAGGAGCGGGCCCAGTCGACCAGCTCGCAGATGATCGCCGGCTGGTCGCCGTAGGCCATCGAGTAGACGACCCCCTGGCGGCGGGCGCGCTCGGCGAGCAGCGGGCCGCACAGCACGTCGGCCTCGACGTTGACCATCACGACGTGCTTGCGGGCGTCGATCGCCTGGATGGCGTGGCGGATGCCGGCGATCGGGTGACCGGTCGCCTCGATGATGCACTCGATCTCGTCGCAGGCGCTGAGCGCGGCGGCATCGGCGGTGACGAAGGTGCGGCCGCTCTTCACGGCGTCGCCCATCGAGGTCGCCGAGTAGCGCTCCTCGGGCCAGTCGACGCGGGCGAGCGAGGCGCGGGCGCGGCCGACATCGAGATCGGCGACCGCGACGACGTGCATGCCCTCGATGCGCTGGGCCTGGGCCAGGACCATCGAGCCGAACTTGCCGGCGCCGATCAGGCCGACGCGGACCGGACGGCCGGACGCGGCACGGGCGAGGAGCAGGGTGGAGAGATTCATCGGTTTCCTCCTGGGCCGACCGGCTCTTGTCCGCTCGTGCAGGAGGGAGCGGGGCCGGTCTCGGCGCGATCCCGGCGCGGTCGTGAACCGCCCGCCGGGATCTGACGCCTGGACGCTAGAAGCGGGCTCCGTGAAGGACAATCCAGATTTACGAGGCGACCGTGAAGCGGCTCTAAAGCGTCGTCAGGGCGTCCCGCTCCGCCGACCAGGCGTCGCGCTCGCGCCGGATCCAGTCGAGGAAGGCCCGGACCTTGTGCAGGCGCAGGTGGTCCGGCGGGCACGTCACCCACTGGGTCACGACGGTGACCCGCGGCGGGTCGGCGAGCGGGCAGGCGAGGCGCCCGGCCCGCAGGTCGCCCCACAGCATCAGGTCGCTCTCCAGCGCGATGCCGAGGCCGCCGGCGGCGGCGTCGATCGCCATGTGGGTGCGGTCGAACAGGAGGCGGCGCCAGCGCGGGGCCGGCGCGATCCCGGCGCGGGTGAACCAGTGCGGCCACTGCACCTGCGACTTCACCGAGTGGATCAGCAGGTGCCGGGGAAGATCGCCGGCCGCGAGGCCGCCGGGCGCGGCGAGCGCGGGGGCGCAGACCGGCCGGAAGCTCTCTTCCACCAGCCCCTCGACGAACAGGCCCGGCCAGCCGCCGGTGCCGTGCCGGATCTCGATGTCGACGTTCTCCTTCTGGAACGCCGTCGGCTCGTTGGTGCCGTCGAGGCGCAGCTCGATGTCGGGATGCGCGGTGATGAAGGAGGAGAGCCGCGGCAGCAGCCACTTCGTCGACAGGCTCGGGGTCGCCCGCACGGTCAGCGTCGTCATCGAGCGGAAGCCCTGGATGCGCTGCGTCGCCTCCATGATCCGGTCGATCTCGGACCCGATCATCTCGAAGTAGCGCTCGCCGGCCTCGGTCAGCACGATGGCGCGGCCGGACTTGCCGATCAGCGCGGTGCCGAGGGCGAGCTCGAGGGACTGGACCTGCTGGCTCACCGCCGAGGGCGTGACGCCGAGATCCTCCGCCGCCCGGGTGATGCTGCCGGAGCGGGCGACGGCGTGGAAGACCGTGATGGCGCGAAGCGGAACCGACATCCCCATGGTTTAGCGCCACTACATGAAACTGCAAATAATCTGGATTGTCCTACATCGACGCGGTTCCTACTCTCGGCAGCCAAGCGAGACGAGACGCTCCGCACGAAGACGGGTCGTCCGAGGTATGACGAGGCAACGGGTCCCCGACCCTGCGTAAGGCAGGGGGATCCGCCCCCTCTCCTCCCCGGACGGCCCCGCGACGGCAGGAGCGCCGCCAGGGAGGAAGCAGCCGGCGCGGCCCCGCGCCGCCGTCGCGTCACGCCTCCCTCCGTCTCGACCCAACGATGCCGCACCGCGACCCACGCGGATGACGGCGCGACGGAGGAAACCGATGACGTCCACCCCCGATTCCAAGCAGGGCCCCTCGCGCCGCCTGTTCCTGGCCGGCGCCGCCGCCGTCCCGCTCGTGGCGATCCGCACGCAGCCGGCGCGCGCCGCCGAGTTCAACTACAAGCTCGCCACCGGCCAGTCCCTGACCCAGCCGATCAACGCCCGGCTCGACCAGGCCTGCCAGCGCATCCGCGAGGCCTCGGGCGGGCGGATCGAGCTGAAGTTCTTCCCGGCAAGCCAGCTCGGCTCCGACACCGACCTGATCACCCAGGTCCGCACCGGCGGCATCGAGTTCCTCAACATCGCCGGATCGGTGATCTCGACGGTGGCCTCGGGCGCCGCGATCACCAATGTGGGCTTCGCCTTCTCCGACTACGACCACGTCTGGCGCGGCGTCGACGGGCCGGTGGGCGCCTATGTCCGCACCCAGATCGAGAAGGCCGGCCTGATCGTCGCCGCCAAGGCCGCCGACAACGGCTTCCGCCAGATCACCTCGAACGCCAAGCCGATCAAGACGCCCGACGACCTCAAGGGCTACCGCATCCGCGTGCCGGTGGCGCCGATCTTCACCTCGCTGTTCTCGAGCCTCGGGGCGAGCCCGACCTCGATCAACTTCAACGAGCTCTACACCGCGCTGCAGACCCGGCTGGTCGACGGCGAGGAGAACGGCCTCGTGACGATCGAGGCCGGCAAGCTCTACGAGGTGCAGAAGTACCTCACCGAGACCAACCACATCTGGGACCCCTTCTGGATTGTCGCCAACCGGCGCGCCTTCGGCAAGCTGCCCGACGCGCTCCAGGAGATCGTCCGGCGCGAGCTCGACCGGGCCGCGATGGAGGAGCGCGAGGACGTCGCGCGCCTGACCGGCACCCTCAAGGGCCAGCTCGCCTCCCGCGGCCTGGTCTTCGAGACCGCCGACAAGGCCGCCTTCCGCAAGAGCCTGACCCAGGCCGGCTTCTACCGCGACTGGAAGGAGAAGTTCGGGGCCGAGGCCTGGAAGGCGCTCGAGGCCGTCACCGGGGAACTGGCATGAGCGCCGTGGCCGACATCCACGGGCGGCCAGCCGCCGCCCTCCCGACCGACTGGCTATCCTCCGCCGAGCGGGCGCTCCGCCTCGCCGTCGAGGTGCCGGCGGCGGCTCTCGTCGCCGCCGAGGCGGTGATCCTGTTCGCCGGCATCGTCTCGCGGGCGATCGGGCATTCGATCATCTGGAGCGACGAGCTCGCCTCGATCCTGTTCCTGTGGCTCGCGATGCTCGGCAGCGTCGTGGCGGTGCAGCGCGGCGAGCACATGCGGCTGACCTTCGTGGTCGGCGCGCTCTCGCCGCGGGCGCGGGCCTGGTGCGAGGCCCTGGCCATCGGGGCGATCTTCGCCTTCCTGGCGCTCCTCCTGCACGCCGCCTACGACTACACCGAGGACCAGTCCTTCGTGGAGACGCCGGCGCTCGGCTGGTCCGGCACCGTGCGGGCGCTCGCGGTGCCGGTCGGCTTCGTGCTGGCGCTCCTGTCCTGCGCCCTGCGCCTCGCCCGCCACCGGATCACCGACCTCCTCGGGGTCGGCGCGGTGCTGCTCGGCGTCGTGGCGCTCCTCGCCCTCGCGGCGCCGGCGCTCGCCGGCATCGGCAACTGGGCGTTGCTGGTGTTCTTCGTCGGGCTCCTCGGCGTCGGCATCCTGGCCGGCGTGCCGATCGCGTTCTCGTTCGCGCTCGCGACCTCCGCCTACCTGCTCACCACCACCTCGACGCCGCTCACCATCGTGGTCGGCCGGATGGACGAGGGGATGAGCAGCCTGATCCTGCTCGCGATTCCCCTCTTCGTGCTGCTCGGCCAGCTCGTCGACGCGACCGGGATGGCCCGGGTGATGGTGGCGTTCCTCGCCTCGCTGCTCGGCCACGTGAAGGCCGGCATGTCCTACGTGCTGCTCGGCGCGATGCTGCTGGTCTCAGGCATCTCGGGCTCGAAGACCGCCGACATGGCGGCGGTGGCGCCCGTCCTGTTTCCCGAGATGCGCAAGCGCGGGATGAAGGACGGCGAACTGCTCTCGATCCTCGCCGCCTCGGGGGCGATGAGCGAGACGATCCCGCCCTCGATCGTGCTGATCGCCATCGCGTCGGCGACCGGCGTCTCGATCGCCGCCCTGTTCACCGCCGGCATCCTGCCCGCCCTGGTGCTGGCCCTCGTGCTCGCCGCGGTCGCCCGCTACCGCGCCGGCAAGGAGGAGGACGCGGTGGCGATCCCGCGCGCCCCCGCCTCGGTGGTGAAGAAGACCCTGCTCGTCGCGCTGCCCGCCCTGCTGCTGCCGTTCCTGATCCGCACCGCGGTGGTGGAGGGCGTCGCGACGGCGACGGAAGTCTCGACCATCGGCATCGTCTACTCGCTGGTGCTCGGCCTCGTGATCTATCGCGGCGGGCTCAAGCGCAAGGAGATCCTGCCGATGCTGGCGCGGACCGCCTCCCTGTCCGGGGCGATCCTGTTCATCGTCGGGGCGGCGAGCGCGATGGCCTGGGCGCTGACCCAGTCGGGCTTCTCGCACGACCTCGCCCGGGCGATGGCGGCGGTGCCGGGCGGCAAGACCGGCTTCCTGCTGATCTCGGTCGTCGCCTTCATCGTGCTCGGCAGCCTGCTCGAGGGCATCCCGGCGATCGTGCTGTTCGGGCCGCTGCTGTTCCCGATCGCGCACCAGTTCGGGATCCACGAGGTGCATTACAGCATGATCGTGATCCTCGCGATGGGACTGGGCCTGTTCGCCCCGCCCTTCGGTCTCTGCTACTACGCCGCCTGCATCATCGGCGGGGTGGCGCCCGAAGCCGGCATGCGCCGGATCTGGATCTATCTCGGCGCGCTGTTCCTCGGCCTCCTGGTGCTCACCTTCGTGCCGTGGTTCTCGATCGGGTTCCTGTAGCCTGCCCCGACCCGAAACGAGAAAGCCCGGACGGGGAGACCCGTCCGGGCTTTCTCATGATGAGATCGGTCCCCGCTCGGTTTCTCGGGGTCGTCACAGATCTTCGTCGCGAAACCGGATGCCGGTTCCGCGAAATCCGCTCAGAACAGCCCCTCGATCCGCCCTTCGGCGTCGAGATGGATGCCTTCCGCCGCCGGCACCTTGGGCAGGCCGGGCATCGTCATGATCTCCCCGCAGATCGCCACCACGAAGCCGGCGCCGGCCGAGAGGCGGGCGTCGCGCACCGCCACGACGTGGCCGCTGGGGGCGCCCATCAGGGTCGGGTCGGTGGAGAACGAGTACTGGGTCTTGGCCATGCAGACCGGCAGGTGGCCGTGGCCGGCCTGCTCGAAGGCCGCGAGCTTGGCGGCCGCCTTCGATTCCACTTGGATGTCGGCGGCGCCGTAGAGGGTCTGGGCGACGGTGCGGATCTTGGCCTCCAGCGGCATCGCGTCCGGGTAGGCGAAGCGCGGCGCCGCGGCCGGGCCGGAATCGGCCAGGGCCGTCACCGCGTGGGCCAGCGCCTCGGCGCCGGCGCCGCCCTCGGCCCAGTGCCGGCAGGTGATCGCCTCGACGTCGAGCCGGTCGCGGCAGAGCGCCTTGAGCGCCGCGTGCTCGGCCTCGGTGTCGGCGTGGAAATGGTTGACCGCCACCACCACGGGCGCGCCGAAACGGCGCACGTTCTCGACGTGGCGGGCGAGGTTGGCAAAGCCCCGCTCCAGGGCCTCGACGTTCTCGCGGCCGAGATCGGACTTGGCGACGCCGCCATGCATCTTGAGGGCCCGCACCGTCGCCACGATGACGACGGCCGACGGGCTGAGGCCGGCCTGGCGGCACTTGATGTCGAAGAACTTTTCCGCCCCGAGATCGGCCCCGAAGCCGGCCTCGGTCACCACGTAGTCGCCGAGCTTGAGGCCGGCCCGGGTCGCGATCACCGAGTTGCAGCCGTGGGCGATGTTGGCGAAGGGCCCGCCATGGATCAGGGCCGGGCTGCCCTCCAGGGTCTGGACGAGGTTGGGCTGGAGCGCGTCCTTGAGCAGCACCGTCATGGCGCCGGTGGCCTTGAGGTCGGCCAGCGTCACGGCCTTTCGGTCGCGGGTCTCCGCCACCACGATCCGGCCGAGGCGCGCCTCGAGGTCGGCGAGGTCGCGGGCGAGGCAGAACACCGCCATCACCTCGGAGGCGACGGTGATGTCGAAGCCGTCCTCCCGCGGGAAGCCGTTGGCGACGCCGCCGAGGCTCTGGGTGATGGTGCGCAGCGCCCGGTCGTTCATGTCGAGGACGCGGCGGAACGCCACCCGGCGCAGGTCGATGTCGAGGGCGTTGCCCCAGTAGACGTGGTTGTCGATCAGCGCCGCGGCGAGGCTGTGGGCCGAGGTGATGGCGTGGAAGTCGCCGGTGAAGTGGAGGTTGATCGCCTCCATCGGCACCACCTGGGCCTTGCCGCCGCCGGCCGCGCCGCCCTTCATGCCGAAGCACGGGCCGAGCGAGGGCTCGCGCAGGCAGATCACCGTCTTGCGGCCGATCCGGTTGAGGGCGTCGCCGAGGCCCACCGTGGTGGTGGTCTTGCCCTCTCCCGCCGGCGTCGGGCTGATCGCCGTCACCAGGACCAGCTTGCCCTCGGGCCGCGCCTCGAGGCTGCGGATATGGGCGTGGTCGACCTTGGCGATGTGCCGACCGTACGGGTGGAGTGCGTCCTCGGGGATGCCGATGCGCTCCGCGATGGCGGTGATCGGCTGGAGGGTGGCCGCGCGGGCGATCTCGATGTCGGTCGGCATGGGTCCCGATCGTTGTTCTGGAGCCGGGGGATGACGGCTGGCGTGAGGCGGATTTTAGGCCGGAGGCGCCAGCTTCGAAAAGATCAAATCGCTTGAGCAGGATCCTCAGAAAAATTGAAGATCGCTCCGGCGGTTGCGAACAGGAACCGTCCCCCCAGGGGCTTTCGATCGCCGCGCCGCAAGCCCCGTTAGCCATGCCGAACGATCGGCGCGGCCCGGACGCAGACGTTTCACCATTGGCGTCCCACAGTGACGGCGGGCCTGCGCGATCACGGAGCGCCGGCCGGGGACGCTCGGGATACGGGGGAACGGGATGGCCTTCTGGCTGCGGGCCGGGCTGGTGATCGGCGCGATCTACTACCTCTCGCCGCTGCGGCTCGGCGAGGTGGCCCTTCCCGGCCCAGCCTTGCCCGGCACGGCCCGCCCGGCGCAACTCCCGGCGAGCGTCGGCGAGGCCGCGGGCGCGGCCTTCGCGCACTTGCCCGGGGACGTGCGGGCCCGGGTGGTGGAGACCGCCGCCGTGGAGGCCGGACGGGCGCTGGACACCGGACTGCGGAACGCGGCCGCCGAGGCGGGCCGACCCGCCTCCCGCGATACCCTGACGGCCCAGGACCGCCAGGTTCCCTGGCGGGGTGCCGCGGAGCGCGACGATCGTTGACGGCGCCCCGCCAGAGAGGCAGGGGGCGGAACTTTGCCGCGCGGCCCCGGTTCCGGATCGAAGGCTAACAGCCGACCGTCGCGACGGTCGTCCCGTCCTGTGCGGGCCGCCCCCGGGACGGTGGCGTTGCTCAACGCTGTCTTCAGAAGCGCCGAGTCCGAGCCGCAGTGCCCCGCGACTACTTCGATATCATGGATGCGACCCAGAGCGTGCCGGACGAGGCCGGGCTTGATTGCCGTGATCTCGACGAAGCCCACCGCTAGGCCCGCACCCTGATCGCCGACGCGATGACCGGCCCGGAGGCGACCCGGATCGACTGGTGCGTCGAGGTTCGCGACGAGGTGCACGGCCTGGTCTTCACCGTGCCGTTCCCGGTGACGCTCCGATGACGCTTCGGCAGGTATCCGTGGGGAACCCCCGTCGACTCGTCCCCAGGCATGCGGCATCGCCGGGGGAGAGGGGCTAACAAACCGTGATCACACTTCTATACTGGTAAGGAGTTACTAGGTCCCGCTCGCGGCGGCGGACCGGGACGGTTCCGGTCCGGCAGGGAAGGTTGTGCGATGTCCGAGATCGAGGAGGAGGTTCCGCCCGGGCGCGTGGTCGACGCGCTCGATGTCCTCCTGCAGACCCCGCCCTTCCTGCGCTCGCCGAAGCTGGCGCGGTTCCTTCGCTTCGTGGTGGAGGAGGAACTGGCCGGGCGCGGCGCCACCATCAAGGCCTACACCATCGCCACCCAGGCGCTGGGCCGGGGACCCGACTTCGATCCGAGCCTCGATCCCAGCGTGCGCGTCGAGGCCGGACGGCTGCGCCGCGCGCTCGAGGACGTCTATGCCCGGCACGCCGGAGGGCTCGATGTCCGGGTCACGATTCCCGTCGGCGGCTACCGGCCGCGCTTCAGTGCCCTCTATGCGGCGCCGGCCCTCGCCGAGATGGCGCCCGACCCCGAGCCCGACGACGTCCCGCCCCCGGTGACGGTGCGGCGGCGCCCGACCGGCGGCATCAGCCCCCGCGGCGAGACCATGATCATCGCACTCCTCGCCGGCATCCTGCTGGTGCTCTGCATCGATCTCGCGCTGACCGTGAGCGCCCGGCTCGCCCCGGATCCCTCGCCCACGCGAGAACTCGCGGTGCGCCGCCGTTGAGCAGATCCCGCAAGAACGGCCGCCGGTTCGCGGCAGGAATCAGCGATCGAACCGGAATCCAAGCCGATGGAAAGCCGGCCTGCCAACGCGAGGGCCTGCGTGGAGACGTCAGGTCCAGCGGGTGGCGAACCGGGCGAGGTCGGTCGCGGTGTCGAAGGCCACGACGCCGAGCGTGCGGGTCTCCTCGGGCCAGCCCGGAAACGGCACGTAAGTCACCGCGCGCCGGCTGTAGCGGGTGCTGGGGGCTTCGGTGCCGGCCCAGTCGCGCACCTCCGCCGCCAGGGCGTCGGGGTCGTCCGGCGCGACGAGGCCGGACCGCTCGCGCAGGGCGATCACGTAGGAGCCGAGATCCGGGTGCTGGTCGCGCAGCACCTTGACGATGTCGATCATGGTCCGGTGGGCCTTGCGGAAACGGGCCGGGCCTCTGGCCCGCCCTCGGGTTGCGGCATCGCGGGATCCGGTCCCGGCAGTCGCCCGCGACCCCGGGGGTGCGGGCGACGCGACGCGATCAGAAGCTCTGCGGCTCGTTGATCTGGACCACGGGCTGGCCCTTGAAGAAGTTCGGGATGTCCCCGAAGATCTCCTTGCCGTGCGCGGCGCCGGCCTTCTGGAAGTCTTCGAGGGAGCGGAAGGTGAGGAGCGCCATCACCTGGAACGGCGCCGGGCTGCCGTCCGGCGTGCCGCTCGCCTTGACCACCTCGACCTTGTCCAGGCCCATCGACGACCAGCGCTCGCGCACCAGCGGCATGTGGTGCTTGAGGTAGTAGTCGAGGTCGAAGGGCTGGGCGTCGGAGCCGCCCGGATACATCACGCTGACGAGGATCATGGCGTCGGTTCTTCCCCGGCTTCACGGGACCCGTGCTCGGTCCCTGCGCCAGACAGAGCATCCTTCCGGCTCCGGGCGCAAGCGCCCGGCCCGCCGCATCGCCGCCGGGCCGGGGCTTCCCCCATGGCATTTACGCCCCGCGGCATTCTCGCCGGAGGCGTTCACCCCCAGAGCGCCGGCTCCGGCGGGTGGACGAGGCTGCCCTCGAAAAGCAGGCCGGGCTCGCGATCGCGGGAGAGCAGCAGCGGACCGTCGAGGTCGACGAAGTCGGCATAGCCCGCCAGCAGCATCGCCGGCGCCATCGCGAGCGAGGTGCCGAGCATGCACCCGACCATGATCGACAGCCCCCGCGCCTTGGCGGCCTGGGCGAGCAGCAGCGCCTCGGTGAGGCCGCCGGCCTTGTCGAGCTTGATGTTGATCGCGTCGTAGCGGTCGGTCAGGCCGTCGAGCCCGGCGCGATCGTGCAGGCTCTCGTCGGCGCAGATCGGGATCGGGCGGGCGATCGCGCGCAACGCCGCGTCGTCGCCGGCCGGCAGCGGCTGCTCGATCAGCTCGACCCCGGCCGCGACGCAGGCCGCGAGGTTGGCCTCGATCGTCTCCGGGGACCACGCCTCGTTGGCGTCGACCACCAGGCGCGAATCCGGGGCGCCCCGGCGCACCGCCGCGATCCGCTCCGGGTCGCCGGCCCCGCCGAGCTTCACCTTGAGGAGCGGCCGGGCCGCCGCCATGCGGGCCGCCGCCGCCATCTCCTCCGGGCTGCCGAGGCTCAGGGTGTAGCAGGTCGTGACCGGGGCGGGCGCCGGGATGCCGGCCAGCGCATGGGCGGGCCGGCCGGCGCGCTTCGCCTCGAGGTCCCACAGGGCGCAGTCGAGGGCGTTGCGGGCCGCGCCCGCGGGAAGGCGCGCGGCGAGGCCCCGGCGGTCGAGCCCGGCGGCGAGCGCGTCTTCCTGCGCGGCGATGAGGTCGCGCACGCCCTCGACGGTCTCGCCGTAGCGGGCGTAGGGCACGCACTCGCCCCGTCCCGTGACGGTCCCGTCGGTGACGGTCGCGGTCACCACCACGGCCTCCGTGCGGCTGCCGCGCGAGATGGTGAACCGGCCGGCGATCGGCCAGGGCTCGATGGCGGTCGCGAGCCGGATCACGCCGGGAACTCCTCGACCAGGCGGTCGACCAGGGCCTCGACCCCGAAGCGCACCGGATCGGTCGCCGGCAGGCCGTGCTCGGCGGCGAGCTTCTCGAGGAGCGCCCGCGCCTCCCCCTCCTCCAGGGCCTGGGTGTTGACCGCGATGCCGGTCGGCCGGATGTCCGGGTTGGTCAGGCGGCCGAGCTGCACCGTGAGGTCGATCACCTCCTTGATGCTCGGCAGCGGATGCTTGACGCCGCGCATCGTCGTGCGGGTCGGCTCGTGGCAGACCACGAAGGCGTCGGCCTGGGCGCCGTGCAGCAGGCCGAGGCTGACGCCGGCGAAGCTCGGGTGGAACAGAGAGCCCTGGCCCTCGATCAGGTCCCAGTGCGCCGGGTCGGCGGCGGGCGCGATCCACTCGACGGCGCCGGAGATGAAGTCGGCCACCACCGCGTCGATGGCGACGCCGCGGCCGGAGATGAACACCCCGGTCTGGCCGGTGGCGCGGAAATCGGCGTCGAGGCCGCGGTCCCGCATCCCCTTCTCCAGCGCCAGCACGGTGTACTTCTTGCCGACCGAGCAGTCGGTGCCGACGGTCAAGAGCCGCCGGCCCGGGCGCCGCGTGCCCTTGCCGGTGTCGAACCGCTCCTCGGAGTGGCGCACGTCGTGGAGCTGCCGCCCGTGCCGGGCCGCGGCCTCGGCGATCTCCGGCACCGAGCCGAGGCGGGTGTGCAGGCCGCTCGCCACGTCGAGCCCGGCCTCCAGCGCCGCGACGATGGTGGCGACCCAGTGCGGCGGCAGCACGCCGCCGGCATTGACCACGCCGACGATCAGCGTGCGGGCGCCGCGGGCGATCCCCTCGTCGATGGTCAGGTCCGGAATGCCGAGATCGGCGGCGCAGGACGGGAGGCGCAACTGCCCGACGCACCATTCGGGCCGCCAGTCGACGATGCCGTAGGCGGTCTTGGCGGCGAGCCGGTCGGGCACGTCGCCGAGGAACATCAGGTAGGGCGTGGCGATCTGCATCGGCTGAACGGTCCGTCGTCGCGGGGCGTCACGGGGCCGGGCCCGTCCCCGGGGCCCGACGGAGTCCCGGGCCCCGCGAGGGCCGCTCCCGGGTGCGGCCAGCTTCGCGCGGGCGGGTCCGGGGCGCAACGGGGGCGGACGGAAGCCGGCCCGGCCGGAACGCCGGAGCGGTTGGCCCGTCCCTTGCTCTCGGGGCTTCCGGACGCGGCCCAAGGTCGAACGTGCAAGATACTGCACCAAACAGCCCGTCCCGTCACCGCGATCCCCAGCCTAACCCTTGACGCCGTGATCGCGGTGACGGACTAGGTCGCTGCCCAAAAGGAGAGCACGAATGCGTTTGAGAAGCCTGCTTCCCGTCCTGCTCGCCGGCCTGGCGGCCTCAGCCGGGACCGCCTCGGCCCAGGACCTCACCGGGACGCTGAAGAAGATCAAGGAGACCGGGCAGATCACGCTGGGCTACCGCGATTCGTCGGTGCCGTTCTCCTACCTCGACAACAATCAGAAGCCGGTCGGCTTCGCGATGGACATCTGCTACAAGATCGTCGACGCGGTGAAGGCCGACCTCAAGCTCGACAAGCTCGAGGTGAAGCTCAACCCGGTGACCTCGGCCACCCGCATCCCGCTGATCGCCAACGGCACGGTGGATCTCGAGTGCGGCTCGACCACCAACAACGTCGACCGGCAGAAGCAGGTCGCCTTCACCAACACCCACTTCCTCACCGCCAACCGCTTCGTCGCCAAGAAGTCGAGCGGCCTGACCAAGTTCGAGGACCTGAAGGGGAAGACCGTCGTGTCGACCTCGGGCACCACGAACATCAAGATGATCAACGAGTACAACGCCGAGAAGAAGCTCGGCATCACGATCCTGCCGGCCAAGGACCATGCCGAGGCGTTCCTGATGGTCGAGACCGGCCGCGCCGTCGCCTTCGTGATGGACGACGTGCTGCTCGCCTCGCTCGCCGCCTCCTCCAAGGAGCCGACGGCCTACGCGATCTCGACCGACGCCCTGTCGAAGCCCGAGCCCTACGGCATCATGCTGCGCAAGGACGACGCGCCGTTCAAGAAGGTGGTCGATGCGGCGACCGCGGCCTTCTACAAGAGCGCCGAGAGCGGCCCGACCTACGACAAGTGGTTCATGAAGCCGATCCCGCCGCGGGACATCAACCTGAACCTGCCGATGAGCGACGCGCTGAAGGGCGCCTTCGCCAAGCCGAGCGACAGCCCGGACCCGGCCGCCTACTGAGGTGAGCCCGGGCGCCGCCCCGCACGGGGCGGCGCCTTCCTTTACGACAAGTTGCTCTCGGCACTTTTCCCTGTGCCCAGTCCCGCGCCCCGCCTCGCCCGGGCCGGAAAAAATCCGTATACCTCCGCTGTCCAGGCGCACCCGGAAGACAGGGCATGAACTATAACTGGAATTGGGGCATCTTCTTCGAGCAATCGCCCGAAGGGACAGGCAGCTATGCCGACATGCTGCTGTCGGGCCTGGTGTGGACCATCGTCACGGCTTTGTGCGCCTGGGTGATCGCCTTCGCGGTCGGCTCGGTCATCGGCGTGCTGCGCACCCTGCCGAGCCGGGCCGCGCAGGCCGTCGGCAACGCCTATGTCGAGCTGTTCCGCAACATCCCGCTGCTCGTCCAGATGTTCCTCTGGTACTTCGTGCTGCCCGAGATGCTGCCGGAATCCTGGGGCACCTGGCTGAAGCAGCTGCCGAACGCGCCGTTCTACACCGCCGTCGTGTGCCTGGGCTTCTTCACCGCCTCGCGCGTCGCCGAGCAGGTGCGGGCCGGCATCCAGGCCCTGCCGCGCGGCCAGCGCATGGCCGGCACGGCGCTCGGGCTCACCACCGCCCAGACCTACCGCTACGTGCTCCTGCCCAACGCCTACCGCATCATCCTGCCGCCGCTGACCTCCGAGTTCCTCAACAACCTGAAGAACACGTCGGTCGCGCTGACCATCGGCCTCCTGGAGCTGACCGCCCGGGCCCGCGCGATGCAGGAATTCTCGTTCCAGGTCTTCGAGGCGTTCACCGCCGCGACGATCATCTACATCGTCATCAACCTGCTGGTGGTGGCCGTGGCCGGGCTGATCGAGCGCCGCGTCGCGGTGCCGGGCCGCTAACCCCTTACGTTGCCGGACAAGGGCCCGCGATGTTCTCGAACTTCGACTTCAGCGTCATCCTCAATTCCTGGCGCTACCTGTTCTTCGACGGGATGGCCTTCACCCTGACCCTGACCGCGCTGGCCGCGGTCGGCGGCGTGGTGCTCGGCACCCTGATCGCCATGATGCGCCTGTCCAGCGTGCCGGTGCTGCCGCAGATCGCCAAGGTCTACGTCAACTTCATGCGCTCGCTGCCGCTGGTGCTGGTGATCTTCTGGTTCTACTTCCTGGTGCCGTATATCGGGCAGTGGATCATCGGGGCCGAGCGGCCGATCCAGGTCGGCGCGTTCTCGTCCTCGCTCATCACCTTCACGCTGTTCGAGGCGGCGTACTTCTCCGAGATCATGCGCGCCGGCATCCAGTCGATCCCCAAGGGCCAGGGCGCGGCGGCCTCGGCGCTCGGCCTCACCTACTGGCAGTCGATGGGCAGCGTCATCCTGCCCCAGGCCTTCCGCAACATGCTGCCGGTGCTCCTGACCCAGACGATCGTGCTGTTCCAGGACACCTCGCTCGTCTACGTGCTGTCGATCACCGACTTCCTCGGCGCCGCCTCCAAGATCGCCCAGCGCGACGGCCGCCTGGTCGAGATGTACCTGTTCGCCGCGGTCGTCTACTTCGCCGTCTGCTTCATCGCCTCGCTCCTGGTGCGCCGCCTGCAGCGCCGGGTCGCGATCATCCGATAGGGTTCCCGCCATGACCTCCTCCGCGATGCCGCCCGTCAGCCCCGTTCCGGAGCCGCAGGCCGCGGCTGCCGCGGCGCCGGCCACCGGCCCCGTCGGCACCCTGCTCACCGAGCGGCCGCCCGTGGCGGCCACCTCGGGCCCGATGATCGCCATCGACGGCGTGTCGAAGTGGTACGGCGACTTCCAGGTACTGACGAACTGCACCACCTCGGTCACCAAGGGCGAGGTCGTGGTGGTTTGCGGCCCGTCGGGCTCCGGCAAGTCGACGCTGATCAAGTGCGTGAACGCCCTCGAGCCGTTCCAGAAGGGCCAGATCACCGTCGACGGCACGCAGATCGCCAACAAGAAGACCAACCTGCCCAAGCTCCGCTCGCGGGTCGGTATGGTGTTCCAGCACTTCGAGCTGTTTCCCCACCTCTCGATCACCGACAACCTGAGCCTCGCCCAGCGCAAGGTGCTGGGCCGGAGCAAGGACGAGGCGCAGGCCAAGGGCCTGGCGCTGCTGGAGCGGGTCGGCCTCAAGGCCCATGCCCACAAGTTCCCGGGCCAGCTCTCGGGCGGCCAGCAGCAGCGCGTGGCCATCGCCCGCGCGCTCGCCATGAACCCGATCGTGATGCTGTTCGACGAGCCGACCTCTGCGCTCGATCCCGAGATGGTCGGCGAGGTGCTGGACGTCATGGTCGAACTCGCCCGCGAGGGCATGACCATGATGGTGGTGACCCACGAGATGGGCTTCGCCCGCAAGGTCGCCAACCGCGTCATCTTCATGGACAAGGGCGAGATCGTCGAGGACGCGCAGAAGGAGGAGTTCTTCGGCTCGCCCCGTTCGGAGCGGGCGCAGACCTTCCTGTCGCGCATCCTCCAGCACTGAACCTGCCGTCCGTCGCGGCGTGAGCAAGGGGCCCGTCGCGGGCCCCTTGCCGTTTGCAGGGCTGCACCATCTCTCCCCGCGGGACCGGGAGGGGTGGTGCACGATGCGGATGATCGGCAACTGGCGCTCGGCCGCCGCCTTCCGGGTGCGGATCGCCCTCAACCTCAAGGGGCTGCCCTTCGAGGAGACCTTCATCGACCTCGATGCCGGCGACCAGCACGCGCCGGGCTTCCGCGCGATCAACCCGCAGGGCGCGGTGCCGGCCTTCTTCGACGGCGACGGGCCGGCGCTGACCCAGTCGCTCGCGATCCTCGACTATCTCGAGGAGACGCATCCCGAGCCGGCGCTGCTTCCCCGCGAGCCGAAGGCCCGGGCCCGGGCCCGCTCGCTCGCCCAGGCGGTCGCCTGCGACTCCCACCCGCTCTACGTGCCGCGGGTGCGCCGCTACCTCACCGACGATCTCGGGCTGCCCCGCGAAGCGATGCAGGCCTGGCTGCGGCACTGGTTCGGCACCGGGCTGGCCACCCTGGAGGCGCGGTTGACGGGCGAGCCCGGGACCGGCCGCTACTGCCAGGGCGATGCGGTCAGCCATGCCGACCTCTGCCTCGTCAGCCTATGGGTCGGTACCGCGATCTTCGGCGTCGACACCGCCCCCTACCCGACCGTGCGGCGCATCGCCGAGGATTGCCTGAGCCAGGACGCCTTCGCCCGGGCGCACCCGACGCGGCAGCCCGGGGCGCCTGCGTGAGAGCCTGACAACCGGTGATCACGCGGATGTGAACGATTCGGACGAGAGGACGGCCGGGCGCGGGATCGGCGAAGGGGATTAGACCGGTCCCGGCGGACGTTCACCCCATATGATGCTTCGCAAGCGCCCCGACGTCCTCGACCTCCTGGTGCCGCTCCGGCGCTACGCCCGGTCCCTGACGCGCGATTCCGCCCAGGCCGACGACCTCGTGCACGACACCCTCGTGCGCGCCCTCGAGCGCCAGGGCACCCTGCGGCCGGGGACCAACCTGCGCACCTGGCTGATGACGGTGCTGCACAACGCCTTCATCGACGACCAGCGCCGCCGCAAGGTCGAGGCGCGCTACGCCGACGCCCTCGGTCACATCGTCGAGGAGGCGACGCCGCCGGCCCAGGAAGGCCATGTGCGCCTGGCCCAGGTGCGCGAGGCGTTCGGGCGCCTGCCGGCGGAACAGCGCGAGGCCCTGCACCTCGTGACGATCGAGGGGCTGGCCTACCAGGAGGCGGCCGACGTGCTCGGCATCCCGATCGGCACGCTGATGTCGCGCCTCGGGCGGGCGCGGGCGGCGCTCCGCACCATCGAGAGCGGCAGTGCGTCCCGCCCTCCGGCCCCCGAGGAGGAGGCACGCGCCGCGCCGCGTCTGCGCGTGGTCGATGGCGGGGCCGGCCCCGCGAGGGCGTCGTGATGACCCGAGAGCATGCAGCGGAGGCGAGGATGGACCCGATCACCGAAACGGACCTGAACGCCTACATCGACGGCCAGCTCGATCTCGGCCGGCGGATCGAGGTCGAGGAGCACCTGTCGGCGCGGCCCGAGGTGGCGGCCCGGGTGATGGCCGACCTGCACACCCGCGACGCGCTCTGCGCCGCGTTCGGGTCGGCGCGGGACGGCGCCGTGTGGGCCGGCCCGACCCCGGAACGCCTCGCCGCGGCGGCCCGCCGCCTCGACCGGTCCCTGACCTGGCGCCGCGTCGGCGCTCGGCTGCAGCGCGCCGCGGTGATCGCGATGCTGGTCGGCACCGGCTGGCTCCTGCACAACGAGACCGGTGATTTCGGCGTGCAGAACACGAACGCCTCGACGCATTCGCCGGCCTTCGTCGAGGACGCGCTCCAGGCCCGCCAGGCCGCCCAGATGCGAGCCCGCGTCGCCTCGCAGCGGCCGACGCCGGCCTACGACCGGCGCGAGGTCGAGGCGGCGACCGGCATCGCCCTGCCCGACCTGCCGGCCGACTGGCGCGTCGACGACATGCAGATCTTCCCCTCGCGCAGCGGCGCGGGCGTCGAGGTCGCGATCGATGCCGGCAGCCTCGGCAAGGTCGCGCTCTTCGCCACCCGCTCGGCCGATGCGGCGGCGCACGCCCCCGCCATCGTCCGCTCGCCGGAGGCCGTCACGGTCTACTGGACCGCCGGGCGCGGGGCCTACGCCCTGAGCGGGTCGGGCAGCGAGCCCGATCTCGGCCGCGCCGCCGCCACCCTGGCGGCCCTGCAGCACTGACCCCCGCCACCCGTCATCCCCCCCGGAGCGACCTCCCCGATGAACACCCCCTTCGCTTGGCAGACCCACGCCGCCCCCGCCGGCGCGGTCTTCGACGAGGGCCTGCGGCGGCACATGCTGCGGGTCTACAACACGATGGGCCTCGGCCTAGCGCTGACCGGCCTCGTGGCGCTCGGCGTCTCCTCGACCCCGGCGCTCTACAAGCCGCTCTTCGGCACGCCGCTGAAATACGTCGTGATGCTGGCCCCGCTCGCCTTCATCATGGTCCTGTCGTTCCGCGCCGACCGGATCTCGGCCGCCACCGCCCACGCCCTGTTCTGGACCTTCTGCGGGGTGATGGGCCTGTCCCTGGCCTCGATCTTCCTGGTCTTCACCGGCACCAGCATCGCCCGCACGTTCTTCATCACCGCGGCGATGTTCGGGGCGACCAGCCTGTACGGCTACACCACCAAGCGCGACCTCTCGAAGATGGGCTCGTTCCTGGTGATGGGCCTGATCGGCCTCGTCATCGCCAGCCTGGTCAACATCTTCCTGGCCTCATCCGCGCTGCAATTCGCGATCTCGCTCATCGGCGTCGTGATCTTCACCGGTCTGACCGCCTACGACACCCAGTCGATCAAGGAGCAGTACGCCGAGAACTGGGGCGAGGAAGCCAAGTCCAAGCTCGCGGTGTTCGGCGCCCTGTCGCTCTACCTGAACTTCATCAACCTGTTCCAGATGCTGCTGAGCCTGACCGGCGAGCGGGAATAGGCGACGAGCCGCCCACAGGGACGGACCCTCGACTTGATGCCCGCCTGCCCCGCGAGGGATGGGCGGGCTTTTTGATGTCGCGCGGCGCCCGCGACGGCGCGACCGGCCCCTTGACCTCGCGCCGCCCCAAGCCCCACACCGCGCCGCAAGAGGCGCATCCCATGTCCGACATCCTGGTCATCGACAACTACGATTCCTTCACCTGGAATCTCGTCCACCTGATCGGGCCGCTCGCCGGCGCGGTCGAGGTCGTGCGCAACGACGCGATCACCGTGGACGAGATCCGCCGCCGCGCGCCCGACGCCCTGGTGCTGTCGCCGGGGCCGTGCACGCCGAGCGAGGCGGGCGTCTGCCTCGACGCGGTGCGGGAGTTGAGCGACGAGATCCCGATGCTCGGCGTCTGCCTCGGCCTGCAGGCGATCGGCCAGGCCTTCGGCGGCGACGTGGTGCGGGCGCCGGCCCCGATGCACGGCAAGGTGTCGAGCGTGCGCCACCGCTCGACCGGGCTGTTTCGCGGCATCAACGGCCCGTTCGCGGCGACGCGCTACCACTCGCTCGTCGTCGAGCGCACGACCTGCCCTCAGAGCCTCGTCGTCACCGCGGAGGCCGACGGGCTGATCATGGCGCTCGAGCACGCCGAGCGGCCGGTCCACGGCGTGCAGTTCCACCCCGAGAGCATCCTGTCGCAGCACGGCGAGACGATGGTGCGCAACTTCCTCGACCTCGCCGCCGCCTGGAACGCCAAGGCACGGAATCCGGCCGTCCGGGGTGACAAGCGCGGCCGAGATGTGCATTGACGGGGCCGGTCCCTAAGCCCGCGCTGAGATCAGGCTCGTTATCGTCATGGACTCGTTCAAGCCCTACCTGGCGAAGGTCGCCACGGGCGCCGCGCTGACGCGCGAGGAGGCGCGGCGCGCCTTCGATCACCTGCTCTCCGGCGAGGTGACCCACGCCCAGGCCGGCGCCTTCCTGATGGCGCTGCACGTCCGCGGCGAGGCTCTGGACGAGATCACCGGCGCCGCCGCGGCCCTGCGCGAGCGCATGACCCGCGTGGTCGCGCCCGAGGGCGCGGTCGACATCGTCGGCACCGGCGGCGACCATTCGGGCAGCTACAACGTCTCGACCCTGGCCTCCATCGTCACCGCCGCCTGCGGCGTGCCGGTGGCCAAGCACGGCAACCGCGCCGCCTCGTCGCGGTCGGGTGCCGCCGACGTGCTGTCGGCGCTGGGCGTCGGCATCGGCCTCACCCCCGACCACCTCGCCCGCTGCCTCGCGCAAGCCGGCCTGTGCTTCATGTTCGCCCAGGCGCACCACGCCTCGATGCGGCACGTCGCGCCGGTGCGGGTCGAGATCGGCACCCGCACCCTGTTCAACGTGCTCGGGCCGCTGTGCAACCCGGCCGGCGTGCCGGCGCAGCTCTTGGGCGTCTACGCCCCCTCGCTCGCCGAACCGATGACCCGGGTGCTCGCCGAGCTCGGCAGCCGCCGGGTCTGGACCGTGCACGGCTCCGACGGCCTCGACGAGATCACCACCACCGGCCCGACCGCGGTGGTCGCCCTGGAGGACGGCGCGATCCGTCGCTTCACCCTCGATCCGCGCGAGGTGGGCCTGCGCCTCGCCCAGCCCGAGGAGCTGCGCGGCGGCGATCCCGCCCACAACGCGGCGGCCCTGCGCGCCGTGCTCGACGGCGCCCGCACGCCCTACCGCGACATCGGCGTCCTGAACGCCGCGGCCGCCCTGGTGGTCGCCGGTCGGGTCGGGAGCCTGCAGGACGGCGTCGCCCGCGCCGCCCAGGCGATCGATACCGGCGCCGCCCGGGCGGTGCTGGAGCGCCTCGCGGTCGTCTCCACCACTTAGTTCTCTCATGAAACTCCCGATCACCGCCTCGGCTTGCTGTGGCGGCGACATTGCGGCGGGAGTTTCGTGAGGGGCACTTAGATCGCATCCGGGCCGCCCGCCCGGACCGCTTTCCTGTTATACCCGATCGACCCCCGACATCCCCGAGGGGAGGCACGGCCTTGTCCGACATCGACACGACGCACCCGGAGGACGAGGCCCGGCCGCGCCCGGCCGACATCCTCGCCCATATCGAGGCCTACAAGCGGCGCGAGATCGCGGCGGCGAAGCTGCGCGTGCCGCTCGCCGAACTCGAGAAGCGCGTCGCCAAGGTGGACCCGCCCCGGGGCTTCGCCGACGCGCTCGCCGCGCATGTCGCGCAGGATCGCTTCGCGCTGATCGCCGAGATCAAGAAGGCGTCGCCGTCCCGCGGCCTGATCCGCGAGGATTTCGATCCGCCGGCTTTGGCCCGCGCCTACGAGGCGGGCGGGGCCGCCTGCCTGTCGGTGCTCACCGACGAGCCCTCGTTCAAGGGCAAGCCCGAATACCTGACGGCGGCCCGCGATGCCTGCGCGCTGCCGGTCCTGCGCAAGGACTTCCTGTTCGAGCCCTACCAGGTGGTCGAGGCCCGGGCCTGGGGCGCCGACTGCATCCTGGTCATCATGGCGAGCCTCGACGACGAGGAGGCCGCCGCCCTGGTCGAGACCGCCCACGATCTCGGCATGGACGTGCTGGTCGAGGTGCACGACGAGGCGGAGCTGGCGCGCGCCCTGCCGCTGGGCACGCGGCTCATCGGGGTCAACAACCGGTCGTTGCGCACCTTCGAGGTCTCCCTCGACACCGCCGTGCGGTTGAGCCCGCTGGTGCCCAAGGACCGGATCCTGGTCGGCGAGAGCGGCATCGGCGGCCACGCCGACGCGCAGGTGCTGGGCCGGGCGGGCATCCGCACGCTGCTCGTCGGCGAGAGCCTGATGCGGCAGGACGACGTGACGGCGGCGACGCAGCGGTTGCTGTTCGGCGATCAAACCTGATCCGACGGGAGCGGTTCGGATTCACGCGGCCAGGAATCCGATCAGGGCCGCGTTGACCGCCTCCGGCTCCTCGTGCTGGAGCCAGTGCGTCGCCTGGGGGAAGTACCGCACGGAGCCCTGCGCGCACAGGCGCAGGCTCTCGACTGCTAGCCCCCGCTCGAGCGCCGTGTCGCGCTCGCCCCACAGCACCAGGACCGGCGGCCGGATCGGCCCCGGGGCCGGATCGCGCGGGAGGCGCAGGGCCCGGTACCAGTTCAGCATCGCGGTAATCGCGCCGGGCCGGCGCCAGGTGGCGGCGTAGGCCGCGAGATCGTCGGGCCCGAAGGTGCCGGGGCGGCTCGACGCGGTGAGCGCGCGCTTCAAGGCGGCACAATCGCCGGCCCGCAGCAGGGCCTCCGGCAGGCCGGGCAGCTGGAAGAACCCGACGTAGAAGCTGCGCAGGGCCTGGCTCGGATGCCGCCGGGCATAGGCGCCGAAGACGTCCGGATGCGGCGCGTTGAGGATCGCCAGCCTGTCGATCCGCTCGGGGAAGCGGGCGGCCACCTGCCAGGCGACGAGCCCGCCCCAATCGTGCCCGACGAGGCGCAGGCGATCGGATCCGAGCGCGTCGGACAGGCCGATCACGTCGTCGGCGAGCCGGTCGAGATGGTAGGCGGAAACGCCCTCGGGCCGGCTCGATTCGCCGTAGCCGCGCTGGTCCGGCGCCACGACGTGCAGGCCGGCGGCCGCGAGCGGGCCGATCTGCCGCTTCCAGCTCCGGCATGTCTCGGGAAAGCCGTGCAGCAGGACGGTGAGCGGGCCGTCCGCGGGACCTGCCTCGGTCACGTGGAGCGTGAGGCCGCGGACCGGGATGCGCCGCGTCGCGGGCTCGGGGGACGTCGTCACGGCTCTCTCCCGCATGCGGCGGCTGGCGAGAGTCGAAACGCCGGCGCACGATACCGGATCCGCGATCGGAAGCGTTGCTGCGACGCATCACCTGCGTCGTGGATGTCACGGAACGCCCAGCGGGCCCTTGCCAGCCGAGCGGGCAGGGCCTAGCTTGGTTGGGCAACGCGGCGATGGCGTCGCGGCGTTGCTGCCCTCTTTGGGCGTTTCCTCCCTAGACTTGGGCCACACTTCGGTGTGGCCTTTTTCTTAGGTGCGAGGGCTCCTGTCAACGGCCAAGCCGGCCTCGACGGCCCTGATTTCACGTCATTTCACGCATCGCGGCAGAGGCTTGGCCCCGACCGGCGCCAGTATCGGGCCCGGCGCCCCGGCGGCGTTCATCATTCGTAAAACACGGGTGCGAATGCACACTGCACGGCCGCGCTTCGGGCCCTATACGGCACCAATCGTACGGCAGAGGAGGCTCGGCGGTGATCAGGGAAAGACTCGACGACATCCGCTTCATCGTGACGCTCGCGGCCGTCGCGGCGGCCGGCAGCGTGCTCGCCACCTTGTTCGGCTGAGCCGCAGCCGCTCGATGTCTGGAGTTATGCTGGCCGGCGGTCGCGCTGCATTGTCGTTCCGGACGAGACTTTGAAGGCGGGACGTCCCCCGTTCCGGACGCCGGTTCAGGCGGCGACGGGGGCTCGGGCACGGTGGTCGCGGGGGCGGCGGGGCCAGATCAGGCGGCCGAGCGCCGTACCGGCCCGGCGGCAGAACAACGCGGCGCCGAGGAACCAGGCGAGGCCGAGCCAGAGCCCCTGGAGCACGGCGAGCAGGCCGGATCCGAGCACCAGGGCGCCGCGGCCGAGGAGCGCCAGCACCGCGCGGGTGCGCCCTCCCATCCCTTCCGACAGGCGCGCGACGCGGCGCAGGTCGTCGGCATTCTCCGCGACCGACAAGGCCTGGAGAGTGCCCCGGGTGCCGAGCCGTGCCTGGATCCGGGCCGACTCCTCGCCGACGGCGCGGATTTCCCGAAAAGGCCCCGGGCGCAGCACGCCCACGGTGCCCCGGCGCAGGGCGGTGAGATCGAGCCGGCCGGCCGCGGCGGCGGCGAGCCCCAGGGCCTCCCGGTCGACGGATGCGGCGGCGGCACGGGTCAGGCGTGCCGCCAGCGGGCGCGACAGCTTGCCGGTGCGGGCGGCGAGCTTCAGGGTCGTGGTGCCGGCATGGACCGGCACGCTGGAGCCTAAGGACAGGACGGTCGCCCCGGTCAGGGCCAGCCCGGCGGCGGCGAGGCCGAGGAGCAGCGGATCGTAGGATTCGCCCCGCGACAGCCGCCCGCCCTCGCGCCACAGGTCGCGCAGGTCGCCGTAGCCGACGAGGTCGCCCGCCACCGCCCCGGCGAGGCCGGCCGGGCCGGCCCCCTCCCCGCTGACGAATCCGGTGGCGGCCTCCGCCAGCGCCCGGCGCGGTGCGTCCGCGGCGAGCGTCTCGACCCGGGCCCGCCGCTCCGGCGAGACCGGCACCCCGCGCGCCTCGGCCAGCGTCAGGAAGCTGCGGGCGAGGTCGTCGTCGCCGGCCGCGACCGCCGCGTCGAGGCCGGCCCCGATGCGCTCGGCATCGGCGATGCCCGGCAGGCGCAGGGCCGCGAGCGCCTCCGGGTCGTCGGCGGCCGCGCGCAGGTGCCAGGCCCGGTCCGCGGCGGGCAAGAGCACCGGCGCGGCCGCGGCGAGGCCGGCGGCGCACAGCGCGAGGAACGCACCGGCCGCACGCCGGCGTCCCGGATTCGGGGCGGGATCCTCCATCGCCCCGGCCCCGTCAATCCTGCTGGCGCGGGCGCCGGGGCGGCCGGGCGGCCATGGCCGCGGAGGCGAGGGCGTCCGTGGGCGCACCCGCGGTGTCCTTGCCGGCCGCGGGCTTGCCGTGGGCGGGCGCGGCCCTGCCTTCAGCGGCCGTCTTGGCCGCCGTCTTGGCGGCCGGTCCGTTCTGCACTGGGACGTCGGGGGCCGCGGCCTTCGGGTCCGCTGCCTTGGTGTCTGCCGCCTTGGTGTCGGCTGCCCTGGGGTCTGCCGCCTTGGCGGCCGTCTTCCTGGCGGGTGCCTTGACGGGCTTGGGCTTCGGCGCCGGGGCCGCGACCGGCGCCAGGGTCCCGGCGAGGGCCATCAGGTGCCGGCGATGGAGCACCGCCGGCCCGTCCTTCAACTCGGGATGGTGCTTGTCGAGGCGGGTCGCCAGGGCCTTGACCTCGGCGTCCTTCAGCCCGTCGACGATCAGCGCCAGGGGCTGCGGCCCGAGCGCCTCGCGCACCGCGCGCAGGCCCGGGAGATCGAGGGACCTGGCCTTCAGCTGCTTGGTCACCAGGGCGTGGGCGGCCTTGGTCACGTCGCTGCGGATCGCCGGAAAGGCCTCGGGCGCCTCCGCGATCGCGCACAGGACCGCGAGGCCGTCGATCTCAAGCGCCATCCAGGGCCTCCTTCAGCTCGGCCACCACCGGCGTGATCACCTCGCCGATCAGGTCGCGGGTGGCGTCGCGATACTTGTTGGCAAAGGTCTGATACTCGAGGGTGAGCGCGTTCGCCAGCGCCGCCGATTGCGGCACGCGGGTGCGGAACAGGCGGAACCGCGCGTCCTGCGCCGCGGCGCTCGCCTGCAGGGTGGCGAAGGTGGTGGCCTGCTGCTTGGTGTTCTGCCAGCGGGTGATCAGGACGTGCGGCGGCCGCCTGGGCGCCAGCATGCTCTCCGAGGCGCTGCCGACGCCCCAGATCGTCTCGTAGAACGCCTTGAGGCCGTAGGTGGACAGGAAGTCCGAGATGCAGGCGACCACCACGAGGTCGCTCGCCCGGATCGCCACCTCGGTCATCGGCGAGATGCCAGGCGCGCAATCGAACAGCACGTAGTCGTACTGGTCGCGCAGCGGCGCGAAATCCTCCTGGAAGAGCTTCCACAGGTGGCCCTCGATAGCGTGCATCGAGAACTTGCGCTTGGTGAGCGCGTAGATGATCTCGCGCTCGACGATGCGCAGCGACGGGCCGGAGGCGAGGAGCGAGATCGGCAGCGGCTCGCCGAGATGGGTGGTGCTCGAGACGTGGGCGCGGATGAAGTCCGGCAGGGCGGCCTTGTCCCGGTCGACGATGCGCAATCCGAGATAATAGTCGAGCGTGCGCCCGCCGGTGATCATCTCGGCGAGGATCGCGTCGCCGGCAAAGCACACCGATGCGCTGGCCTGGGGATCGAGGTCGATCACCAGCACCGAGGCGCCGCCGGCCGCGAGCGCGTCGGCCAGCATCACCACGCTGGTGGTCTTGCCGACGCCGCCCTTCATGTTGGCGACCGCGACGAGCTTTCCCGTCGGGAGCTTGCCGGTCATGGGGATATCCGTGGGGCGCAAGCACGGCGCCGCGGTGCGGCAGGCGGACGGAACGGGGCCATCGGGGCTCTCTTCACGGCGAGGCCTCTTTCCACCACCGGTGCTCGAGTCGAGTCAATGCCGGTTGCACGATCCGGCGACGTTGCCCGGTCGCGGCCGGCGCTCAGCCGCCCGAGCAGCGGGTGTAGCTCGCCGAGCCGCGCTCGCTCGCCCAGGTCAGGCGGTTCCCCGCCACGGTCAGGCGCACCCGCGAGGTCCAGCGTCGGCCGGCGGCCTGGCAGGCGGCCGTCGTGGTCCAGGTCCGGCCCTCGCGCCGCGTGTCGTGGAACCGGCACAGGGTCTTGCCGGCCCGGGCGCTGCCGGGCCGGATCACCGCCGGCAGGAAGCCGTGGCGGGCAGCGCGGCGTTTGGCGCAGGCCGCGGCACTCGGGCCCCAGACGCCCGCATAGGCCGGCGCCTCCTCCTCGTCCCGCTCCGCCTCGGGCATGCGCTCGACCTCCGCGGCGGGCGCGCGCGGCCCGGTCCGGGCCTCCCGGCGCGGATCGGGCGGCACGCGCGGCCTCCCGCGGCCGGCCGGGGCGGGTGCCCGCTCCTCCGCCTCGTCGTCGGGCGCGAGATCGCCCGCCGGGGCGGGCTTCACCGGGCCGAAGCCCGTCTCGCCCTGGGCCGTGCCGCGTGGCGCCGGCTCGCCGCGGCCGGGATCCGGCGTGGCGAGGTCCGATCGCCCGATCCCGGCCTTGCCGCCTTCGTTCCTGCCACCTTCGTTCCTGTCGCCTTCGCGCTTGCCGCCCTCCGGGGAGGCCCGGTCGCGGATGGCGGTGCGGCCCGGCGGCTCGCGCCAGCCGCCGGACGACGAGGCCGCCTCGTCCGGCACCGCGTCCGGGGGCGGGGCGCGGCGGCGGAAGATCGGCACCGTGGAGCGGTAGGGCTTCGAGAGCACCGGCGCGTCGGCGGGCATCTCGAGATCGGACTGCGCGACGGCGCGGCCGACCCCGGTCAAGCCGGCGGCGGCAGCCAGCCCCAACAGGCCGGCCACGAACAGGCCCGCGCGGTGAAACGCCCTCATGCTACCCCCAGGGTGCCCCGGCCGATGCCGGCGGTCACGTCGTCGAGCGCTCGCAAGCCATTGTGGCCATTGGTTCAGGGCCGCGAGAATGCGTCAAGTCGTCGGTGCCGCGAAGTCGGCCGGACCGGAGGCCCGGCACCCTGGTCGCCTCACCGGCGGAAGATGCCCTTGAAAAGCTGCGCCGTGCGATTGCGCCGGCGCTTGCGCGTCAGCTCGGCCGCGTCCCGCATCCAGGTGACCTGCACCACCCGGCGCTCGCCCGCGAAGGGCCGGTGGCCGTGCCAGGAGGTGTCGCCGCGCAGGAAGGCGAACATCGTCCCCATCGTGGGCGGCACCTCGACCGCGTAGGGATCGAACCGCTCGCCGTCGTAGAGCACCCGCAGGCGCCCGGCTTCCGGCGCCTCCCAGGCGTCGTTCAGGTAGAGCAGGAGCGTCAGCACCTTGGCGGCTCCGTCGGTGTGGATCGCCCCGTATTTCGGCTGCGAGCGGCCCATCACCGTGGTCAGCCGCGGATGGGAGACGAGGTCGATCCCGAACTTCTCGCCCAGCACCCGCGAGACGGCATCGCCCTCGAGCTCCGCGACCAGATCCCCGAACCGGCCCGAGAGGGCGACCTCGTCCACCGTGAGGTAGCCGGGCTTGGCGATGGCGGGAAAGTCGCAGGCGAGCGCGGGCACCGCCTCGGGCCGGATCACCTGCCGGCCGAGGACGTAGGGGTAGGGCGCCCGCGCAAGCGGCGCAGCGCGCACGGCGTCGAGATCGAGGACCGGCGCGGCCGGGGCGGACGAGATCACCGGGCAAGCTGCCGAAAGGGAAGGACAGGATGGGGAGGCGTCGACAGGGAAAGCATGGGCTGCTCGCGCGCGTCGGATCTTGCGGCCGTCCGGCCGGACGGTGGGCGAGGCGCCGATCATCGGATCCGATTGCGGCGGCGGCGCGGCGTGGCGGCCCGCCGTCCTGCCGGTTCTCCGGCGTTCACGTCTTGGCGAGCAAGGCTTGGCGATCAAGTGTCTCTCACAAAACTCCCGATCACTGCCCCGGCTTGCTGCGGCAGCGACATTGCGGCGGGAGTTTTGTGAGGTGCACCAAGGCCCGGCGAGCGCATCCCGGCGAGAGCCCGGGACGCCCTCGGCGTCGGGGCCCGCGCCGAGATGGACGCGGTTTAACTTGCAACGGCGACGGTGCCATGGTCCTGCCACGGGACCCACCCATGGCGGAACGGCCGACGGGCGGCGCCGAGCGCCCGCGCCCCGACCGCACCCCTTCACCGGCTCGCCCTCCAGGCGGGCCCGCCCAAGGCCCGCCCCCGGGCGGCCCGGAGACCGCGATGCACGGCTTGAAGCAGGCCCTCCTGCAGATCTGGCGCCTGGCCTATCCCTACTACACCACCCGCGAGGTCACGACCGTGCGGCTGTGGCCGCTGCCGGCGGTGAAGATGCAGGAACGCTGGGTCGCGCTCGCCATGGCGGCCCTGGTGATCGGCATCGAGTTCGCCCAAGTGGCGATCAACGTGCGGATCTCGTACTTCAACCGCGACTGGTTCAACGCCATCCAGAGCAAGGACGCGGCGGCGTTCTGGTCGCTGCTGTTCTCGGTGTTCTGCTTGTGGGCCGCGGTCTATGTGGCGAGCGCGATCATCCAGTACGTGATCCAGTCGTTCCTGCGCATCCGCTGGCGGGCCTGGATGACCCGGCACTACGTCGAGCGCTGGCTCGGCAACGACACCCATTACCGCATGGGATTCTCGGGCGCCCAGGCCGACAACCCCGACCAGCGCATCGCCGACGACATCGACCAGTTCACCCAGACGACGCAGTCGCTGGCCATCAACGTCATCTCGACCGTCTCGAACCTGATCTCGTTCTCGGTGATCCTGTGGAACATCTCGTCGGCCTTCACGGTGCCGGGAACCGACTGGCACGTGCCGGGCTTCCTGGTCTGGGGCGCGCTGATCTACTCAGCGCTGGTCACCTGGATCACCCACCGCATCGGCCGGAAGCTCGCCGGGCTCAACTTCGAGCAGCAGCGCCGCGAGGCGGATTTCCGCTTCTCGCTCGCCCGCCTGCGCGAGTATGGCGAGCAGGTGGCGCTGCTCGACGGCGCCCGGGCGGAGAAGGTCTCGCTCGGTGAGCGCTTCGCCTCGCTGATCAAAAACTTCTACGCCATCGTCGACCGCCGCAAGAAGCTCGCCGCCTTCACGGCCAGCTACCAGCAGGTCAACGCGGTGATCCCCTACGTCCTGGTGGCGCCCTACTACTTCGCCGGCCAGATCCCGCTCGGGGTGATGACGCAGACCGCCGGCGCGTTCGCGCGGGTCGAGGGCGCGATGTCGTTCTTCATCACGTTCTACGTGACGCTGGCCGACTACAAGGCGCAGGTCGACCGGCTCACCACCTTCGACGCCGCGATGAGCCGGGCCGACGCGATGGCGGCGGCCAGCGCGCTCTCGGTCGTCCCGGCGACCGATCGCGGCCTGCACCTCAAGGGCCTCGCCCTCGACATGCCGGACGGGCGGCGCATCGCCGAGGCCCCTGCCCTCTCGTTCCGGCCCGGCGAGACGACGCTGCTCACCGGCCCCTCGGGCTCGGGCAAGTCGACGCTGTTTCGCGCCATCGCGGGCATCTGGCCGTTCGGCGAGGGCTCGGTGACGACGCCCGAGGGCGCCCGCCTGATGCTGCTGCCGCAGCGGCCCTACCTGCCGATGGGGACCCTGCGTGCCGCCGCCACCTACCCCGAGCCCGCCGGCAGCCGCGACGACGCGGCGATCCGGGCGGCCCTGGAGGCGGCGCGGCTGCCGCACCTCGCCGGGCGCCTCGACGAGGAGGCGCCCTGGGCCCAGGCCCTGTCGCTGGGCGAGCAGCAGCGCCTCGCCATCGCCCGGGCGCTTCTGGCCAAGCCCGACTGGCTCTTCCTCGACGAGGCCACCGCCGCCCTCGACGAGCCGACCGAGGCCGCGCTCTACCGCATGCTGCGCGTGGAACTGCCGGACACCACCATCGTGTCGATCGGCCACCGCTCGACGCTGACCGCCTTCCACGACCGGCGCATCGACATGGCCCGCCGCGAGGACGGCCGCTTCGTGCCGACCGACCTCGCCGCGGCGGTGCCGGCGGAGTAGCCGACAACGGGGCGACGAAGCGCCTTGACGCGCCGCGTCGCCCCGCCTAGAAGCCGGCTCACAGGGCGCGTAGCTCAGCGGGAGAGCATTCGCTTCACACGCGAAGGGTCACAGGTTCAATCCCTGTCGCGCCCACCACCCTTGATACAGTTTCGATCGGTCGAGCCGTGGCACCCCACGCCACATCGCCTCGATGATCGGAGTTTCGGCCTTCGACGGGCGTGCCTCCGGGCTCCTCGTCTCCCGCACCTCGGCCGAGCCGGGCGCGTAGCTCAGCGGGAGAGCATTCGCTTCACACGCGAAGGGTCACAGGTTCAATCCCTGTCGCGCCCACCATTTTCCCCGAAGATCACGACGGGGGCGAAGTCCGAACGACTTTCACCGTGGTCTCGTCGGTCTCTTCATCATCCCGAGTTCCGCGTCGCAGCAACGGGATCCATCGACGGATCCGTTTGACTTGCGGGATGATGGCTTCGGCGATTCTTGCGTCCCAGCCCTCGACGTCATCCGGAGATGCCGGCCCATCGAGGATGGGCCGACCTCGGAACGAGGTTGCAGGGTCGTGAGCCACCTCGACATCACGTCACGCAGGCTGCGAGCGTGTCGGCCCGCCGCGCCGGCACTCAGGCCGCGCCCGGATCGAGCCGCCGCACCGCCTCGAACAGCGCGTCGAAATGCTGGATCACCACGTCCGGCTCCAGCTCCTCCACCGGCACGTCGGTATAGCCGAACGGCACCGCCACCACCGGGATGCCGGCCGCCTTGGCGGTGGCGACGTCGGTGCGGGAATCGCCCACCATCACGGCACGGGCCGGATCGCCGCCGGCTTGCGCGATCGTCTCGGTGAGGTGGCGCGGATCGGGCTTGAAGTACGGGAAGGTGTCGCGGCCGCAGATCGCCGCGAAGCGTCCCTTCACGCCGAGCAGCTCCAGGAGGCGGACCGAGTGCTCCTCGGGCTTGTTGGTGCAGACCGCGAGCCGGTAGCCCGCCGCCTCGAGCCGGTCGAGGGACTCGATCACACCGGGAAAGAGGTGCGAGACCTCGCACAGGTGCTGGCCGTAATGCGCCAGGAAGACCCGGAACAGCGCGTCGAGCTTGGCCGGCGTGAGCTCGCGCCCGCCGGCCGAGAAGCCGCGCTGGATCAGCGCCCGGGCGCCCGCCCCGATCAGCTCGCGCGCCTGCGACAGAGCCACTGGCGGCAGCCCTTCCTGCGCCAGGATCACGTTCAGCGTGCCGATGAGGTCGCCGGCCGTCTCCGCCAGGGTACCGTCGAGGTCGAACACCACGATCGGCGCGAGGCCGGCGGCGGTCGTGGGGGTGGGGGCTTGGCTCGGCATGGAATCTCGCGGCTGGCGGCGGGGTGTGGCGCCTCCTTTACAGGCCGGACATGCACGGGGCCATGCCGGTTGCCCAAAACGACGAAGGCCCGCCGGCGCACCGACGAGCCTTAAGGGGCAGGGTCCACGTTCCAGGGTGCGGGTGCGCTCTCGCGCGGCACGATTGCGATGGCCGTCTCGGCCCCGTGCCGCATTCAGCCCGCCCTGGAGCCACTATCCCTGTCGCAAGTAGTCCGGTGGAGTTTCCTGGTCACCGGCATCGGTCTGTGTCGCGTGAGGGCTGCAACCTTGAGAATTCATGGCCACCTCCTCGAGTTCTTCTCGACGAGGATCATGCTGCTCCTCTATCGATATGGGGTCAAGAGGGATTCGTAGCCGGCTGGTCGCGATCTTCGTGCGGCTTCGAAAACTTAACGACACATTAAAAATGCACCCGTCTTCCTCTGCGTCGAGCGTGCCGCGCGCGGTGGCGTCGATAAGCGAGGGACGTGAGGCGCGACGCCCCTGAAACGACGAAGGCCCGCCGGCGCACCGACGAGCCTTAAGGGGCAGGGTCCACGTTCCAGGGTGCGGGTGTACTCTCGCGCGGCACGATTGCGATGGCCGTCTCGGCCCCGTGCCGCATTCAGTCCGCCCTGGAGCCACTATCCCTGTCGCAAGTAGTCCGGTGGAGTTTCCTGGTCACCGGCATCGGTATGCGTCGCGTGAGGGCTGCAACCTTGAGAATTCATGGCCACCTCCTCGAGTTCGACTCGATGAAGACTATGCTGCCCCTCCTCCCGGGAGCGGTCAAGGGGGATTCGTAGCCGACTGCGCGAACGGCGCTCCGGGTCCCGGATCCCGCGCCGTGGATCCACGGCCGGCCGGTCGACGATCCGATGCCGCCCTGCCGCGATCCGGGATGCCGGAAGATTCGCGAGTTTTCGCGGGGTTCGGACGGATCTCGTTAAGCCTGCCGGGCGATCCGGCGGGAATATACTGCAAGTTGCAGTCGCGAGGACGCCTCCGTCCGCTGCGGAATGCAGGTCATGATTCGTTATCCGCGCCCGATTACCGGATATCAACGTCCGGTCGCCAGTCTCCCGATCGTGAAATCTCGAGCGATGGACTGGTGGAATCGAGCCATGCGGCCGATCGTGAAGCACATCGCGGCCCTCGCCCTCGGCCTGCCGCTGTGGGGCAGCGCCGGCACCGCCGCGGTCGAGCCGCGCATGGCCGGGGCGGTGCCGGCGGCGAGCGACCTCGACGCCCTGCTGTGGCCGGCCGGCGCGGCGGCGCGCCGGGTCGACCAGTACGGCGTGGCGCTGACCGCCGCCGACCTGCGCGACCGGATCGTGGCCGTGTCCTTCGTGGCGCCGGATTGCGCCATCGTCTGCGTCGCCCGCACCCTCGACCTCGAGCGGGTGGCCCAATCGCTCCCGGACGGCCTGCGCGAGCGCGCGGTGTTCCTCGCGATCGGGTTCGGCGGTTCGTCCGAGACTCTGCGGGCTTTCGCGCACGGCACCGTCGGGGCGAGGTCTCGGCTTCGCGTCCTTTCCGGGGATCCGGCCTGGAGCACCGCCCTCGCCCGGATGCTGCGCTATCCGGCGACGGCGCTGCCGGAGCCGCCGCCGCAGATCCTGCTGTTCGACCGGCGCGGCGCGGTCGCGTCGAATTACGGCGGCGACCCGGTCGACCGTCCGCGGCTCGCCGGCGACATCGCCCTCCTCGACACGTTCGCGCAGGGCCTCGACGCCCCCCGCTAAAGCCGGCGTCGCGCCCCTCCCGTCCCCTGCTCCCCGCCTCCCGTTCCCGCACCGCCCGTGCGCCCTCCGCTCCGGAAGACCCGACCATGACCGACCCCGCCCGCGCCGCGATCCGGCGCTCGACGCGCCTGCGCGACGCCGCCCTCCTCTCCGCCACGATGCTGGCGACCGGCCTCCTCTCCCCGGCCGAGGCCGCGCAGTTCAGGGTCGTCGTCGCCCCGGTCGCCGACCCGATGATGACGGGCCTCCCGCTCCCCGACGCCGCCCCGGCGACGGGCGTGTTCTCGGGCGTGCAGGGCTGGCCGATGAACGCCGTCACCATGAGCCTCCTGCCGAGCGGCAAGGTCCTGTCCTTCGGCACCCCGGGGGGCAATCCCGGCACCCAGGACGGGCGCACCTTCGACACCTGGGACCCGACCCAGGGCTTCGGCGGCGGTCACGCGACCTTCAGCGGCGTCGGCGGCATCAACAGCTTCTGCGCCGCCCAGGCCTTCCGGCCGGACGGTTCGCTGCTCATCGCCGGCGGCATCTTCGACAACGGCAACGACAAGGGCAGCCTGCTCTTCAAGGGCACCGGCACCGGGGTGACCGCGGTGGGCGCCAAGCTCGCCAACGACCGCTACTACTCGACCATGCTGACCCTCCCCAACGGCCAGCAGCTCATCATGGGCGGCTCCTACCCCTATCTCGGCGGCTGGGCCGACCCGCAGGGGAGCATCGACAAGGGCTACATGACCGGGATGACCCCGGAGGTCTTCGACGGCACCCAGTGGCGGACCCTGTTCGGCGCCAAGAGCCGCGACGCGTTCGGGCCGGACAACAACAGGTGGTGGTATCCCCGCGCCTGGGTCGCCCCCAACGGCAAGGTCTTCGGCATCAGCTCGGAGAAGATGTGGTTCCTCGATCCCGCCGGAAACGGCGCCGTGACGGTGACGAACTTCAAGGAGCCGCAGCGCAACGCATCCTCGGCCCTCGATGCGCCGAATGTCGGCCCGGTCTCGACCGCGGCGATGTTCGATACCGGCCGCATCCTGCAGGTCGGCGGCAACAGCTACGACAACGGCAACGGCTTCCTGTCGAGCAGCCGCGCCACGGTGATCGACATCAACGGCGGCGCGCCGGTGGTGACCGACACCGCGCCGATGAGCGTCGGCCGCGCCTGGGCCAACGCCACGGTGCTGCCGACCGGCCAGGTCGCCGTCACCGGCGGCAGCAAGTGGAACGACCGGGCCGACGGCGACACCGTGCTGCAATCGGAGATCTGGGATCCGAAGACCGGGCGCTGGTCGGCGGGCGCGTCGGGCGGGGTCTATCGCGGCTACCATTCGAGCGCGATCCTGCTGCAGAACGGCGCCGTGCTGCTCGCCGGTGGCGGCGCCCCGGGCCCGGTGGCGAACCAGAACGCCGAGGTGTTCTACCCGCCCTACCTGTTCACCACCGTGAACGGGAAGACCGCGCTGGCGCCGCGCCCGCAGATCGTCAGCCTCTCGACCGTGCAGCTCCAGCACGGCCAGGCGATGCAGGTCGAGCTGACCTCGCAGAACGGCCTCGCCCAGGTGGTCCTGGTCGGCCTGAGCGCGACGACGCACAGCTTCAACGCGGCCCAGCGCCGGCACGCCGTCGCCTTCACCCAGGCCGGCACCGCCGTGACCGTGCAGGCCCCGGCCTCGGCCAACGTCGCGCCCCCCGGCTACTACCAGCTCGTCGCGATCGACCAGAAGGGCGTGCCCTCGCCCGGCGTGATCGTGGCGCTCGGCGCCGGCGTCGCGGCCCCGAGCCAGGTGTCGGCGCCCGCGGTCGCGGCGGCCGGAACCGGGACCGGCGGCGGCCAGGCGGGCGGCGGAGCCGGCGGCACGGGCGGGGGCGGCACCGGCACAGGGACCGGCGGCACCGGCACGACCGCGGCCACCGGCGCGGCGGTAAGCCTGCAGGCGAGCAACTACCCGACGAGCTACCTCGCCAATGTCGGCGGCACCGCGCGGCTCGTCGTGCCGGCCAGCGCCGCCGACCGCCAGCAGGCGACGTTCCGGCTGATGCCGGGGCTCGCCGGTCAGGGCGTGTCGTTCCAGTCGAGCACGGCGTCCGGCCAGTACCTGCGCCACCAGAACTTCCAGATCTACCAGCAGGCCAACGACGGCGGCGACGTCTTCAAGCGCGGCGCGACCTTCACCCCGCGGGCGGGGCTCGCCGGCAATTGCGGCTGCAATACCGGCCCGTGCACGTCCTACGAATCGATCGACTGGCCGGGCTACTACCTGCGCCACCAGAACTTCAGCTTCTACATCGCCCAGTCCGACGGCGGCGACCTGTTCAAGCAGGACGCCTCGTTCTGTCCGGCCCCGGGCCTGACCCCCGGCGCCGCGGTGCTCAAGGCCCAGCATTCGGGCCTCTGCCTGTCGATCGCGGCCGGCGATACCAGCGACGGCGGGGTCGTCTCGCAGCAGGCCTGCACCGGTGCGGCCGAGCAGACCTGGACCCCGACGGCCGGCAACGGCGGCACGGCCTACGTCAACAAGGCGTCCGGCAAGTGCCTCGATCTCAGCCTTCTCAAGCCCCCGGCCGCCCCCGGCACGCCGATCGCCCAGTGGGTCTGCAACGGCGGCACCAACCAGGCCTGGACGGCGCGCGCGCAGAACGGCGGCAACGCGCTGGTCTCGGTCAACAATGCCGGGCTCTGCGTCGACGTCTGGGGCGGCTCGACCGCGCCCGGCGCGGTGACGGCGGCCTGGACCTGCCACGGCGGCGGCAACCAGACCTTCCTGTCGCAGTAGCAGCCCCGGCCCGGACGCGGCCCCGCAGGGGGCCGGCGCGGCGCGGGACATCCCCTCCTCGAATCGAGCGGGAGATGCCCTCTCCCAGTCGGGAGAGGGGGACCGGCGATCGGAGCCGGCGGTCGGTCCGCTCAGCCCCGCGCCCGCCGGCTCTCGTAGGCCTTCAGGTGGGTGTAGGCCGCCGCGAGGTGCGGCCGGTCGCCGTCGGGGTCGGCCGCGCGGCCGCGATCGAGAAGGTCGCCGACGATGTGGTCGGCCTCGATCCGGGCGCCCTTCTCGATGTCGCGCAGCATCGAGGCCGTGAAGCCGGAGCCCGCCGCCGTCAGGGTGCCGCGGCTCGTCTCGGCGAACTTCTCCCGCGGCGCCTCGCCCGCCGCCGCCGCGATGGCGCGGCATTCCTCGAACAGGCCGAGCATGACCTCGCGCCCGCCCGGGGCGGCGACGATGTCGCCCACGGGCGCCCGCATCAGGCAGGTGCCGGCGGCCAGCGTCGCGAGGAAGACCCACTTCTCCCACATCTCGAGCAGGATCTTCTCGCTGAGCCTGGCCGCGAAGCCCGCCCCCTCCATCACGGCCGCGACCCGGGCGATGCGCGCCGAGCGCGTTCCGTCCCGCTCGCCGAAGGTGAGCGCGTGCAGCTCGCTCATCTGGACGATCGTGCCGTCGGGCGCGAGCGTCGCCGCGATGGCGCAGGAGCCGCCGAGCACCCGCTCGCGCCCGAAGCGGGCATCGAGGGCGTCGAGATGCGCCATCCCGTTGAGGATCGGCAGCACCATCGTGTCCGGACCGACCGCCGGGGCGACGTCGTCGAGGGCGCCCGCGAGGTCGTAGGCCTTGCAGCTCAGGAGCACGAGGTCGAACGGTGCGGGGATCGCGCCCGCCGTCACGGTCTTCGGCGCCTCGATCCGGAAATCCCCGAGCGGGCTCCTGACCGGCAGGCCGCTCTCCGCCAGCCGCGCCGCCCGGGCCGGGCGGACCAGGAAGGTCACGTCGCGCCCCGCCGCGGCGAGCCGGGCCCCGAAATATCCACCGGTCGCTCCGGCGCCCACCACCAGCACCCGCATGCGGTCTCCTCCTGCCCGTCCTGCTTCACAGAAGCTTCGCATTCCCGACGGCTTCGTCCAAGGTGCCCATCGGTCAGGCTGTCTTCGCGGGGGTGCGACGGTGCGGGGTTTGAGGGGGCGGATGCCCGGGGCGCGGGATCTCGCCGGGTTGTGGGCCCGTCGCGGCCTGTTCGTGGTCGGCGGCATCGCGGTCGGCGGCGCGGCGGTGCTGATGGCGACGCTCGCGGATGCCGCGCAGGCGGGCTTCCGGGTGGTACTGGGGATCTCCCCGCTGATCGCGCTGGTGCTCACGCCCTTCGGCTTCGGGCTCGCGGCCCTCCTCGCCCGCACGGTCTTTCCCAATTCGCAGGGCAGCGGCATCCCGCAGGTGATCGCCGCGCGCGACATCGCGGAGCCCTCGTTGCGCCACCGCCTGATCTCGCTGCGGGTCGCCGCCGGCAAGATCGTGGTGATGACGCTCGGGCTGTTCTGCGGTGCCTCGACCGGGCGCGAGGGGCCGACGGTGCAGGTCGGCGCGGCCCTGATGGCGGCGGCCGGGCGGTTCGCGCCGGAGCGCCAGCGCGGGCTTCTGCTCGCCGGGGGCGCCGCCGGCGTGGCGGCGGCCTTCAACACGCCCCTCGCCGGCATCGTGTTCGGCATCGAGGAGCTCAGCCGCTCCTACGAGGCCAAGACCTCGAGCCTGATCCTCGGGGCGATCATCGCGGCGGGCCTGACCTCGCTCGCGCTCGTGGGCAACTACACCTATTTCGGCACCACCGGCGACACGCTGCCGCTCGGGCGGGCCTGGGCGGTGGTGCCGGTCTGCGGCGTGCTCGGCGGCCTGTTCGGCGGGCTGTTCAGCCGCATCGTCATCGCGGTCTCCCGCGGCCTGCCGGGGATGGCCGGGCGCTTCGTCGCGAACCGGCCGGTGATCTTCGCGGCGCTGTGCGGCCTCGGCGTCGCCCTGTGCGGGCTCGCGACCGACGGGCACATCTACGGCACCGGCTACGAGCAGGCGAAGGCGCTTCTGCACGGCACCGCCGAGACCCATGCGTGGTTCGGCCCGATGAAGTTCGTCGCCACCACGCTGTCGTCGATCAGCGGCATCCCGGGCGGGCTGTTCGCGCCCTCGCTGGCGGTCGGGGCGGGCCTGGGCGCCGAGGTCGCCGGGCTGTTCCAGGGCGTGCCGGTCGGCGCCGTGGTGCTGGTCGGCATGGTGGCCTACCTCACCGGCGTGCTCCAGGCGCCGATCACCTCGTTCGTGATCGTCTCGGAGATGACGGAGAACCACGCCCTGGTGATCCCCCTGATGGTCGCGGCGCTGATCGCGGACGCGACCTCGAAGCTCGTCTGCCCCGAGGGGCTCTACCACGCGCTCGCCGAGCCGATGGTCGAGCGCCTCACCGGGCGCCCGGCCCACGCGCCGCAGGTGAACGGCCCGGCTTGAGGACGGGCCGTCGTCAGACCTTGCGCGGGCGGATCGTCAGAGCGGCAGCGCGCCGACCTGGGCGAGGCGGCGGTTGTGCTCGTGCCACAGCCGCAGCAAGCCGGCGAGGAGACCGGGGGCGGCGGGACCGGTCGCGGGGGTCGACGGGGAGGCCATGGATTTCGGCTCCGAAGTGGGAGGGGACGGGGAACGCTCCGGTTCCTGTCCGGACCATGGGCGTTATGCTGCATCGCAGCAAACGGCGATCTCGCAACTGCGATATGCTTTGATCGCATGCAGCGGGTGCCAATTCGCCGAATTGCACCGGTCGTATGCATGAGCCGCCGGACTCGGCGGCATTCTGCGCGAATCCGCACCGTTCTCGTCAGCGCCGGCCGAACAGACGTTCCACGTCGGACAGCTTCAGCTCGACATAGGTCGGGCGGCCGTGGTTGCATTGGCCGGAGAACGGCGTTGCCTCCATCTCGCGCAACAGCGCGTTCATCTCCTCCGGCCGCAGGCGGCGCCCGGCCCGGATCGAGCCGTGGCAGCTCATCCGCGACAGGACCGCGTCGAGGCGGCGGGCGAGCGGGTCGGCTCCGCCCTCGGCGAGCGCGTCGACCACGTCGGTGAGCAGAGCCCGCAGCGACCCGCCGGCGAGTGCGGCCGGCACCTCCCGCACCAGTACCGCGCCGTGGCCGAAGGCTTCGAGGACGAGACCGAGATCCTGCAGGGCGTCGGCCGCGTCGGCGAGCCGGTCGGCCTCTGCCGGGTCGAGCTCGACCACGTCGGGAATCAGCAGGATCTGGCGGGCGATGCCGCCGCCTTCCCGCTCGCGCTTCAGCCGCTCGTAGACCAGCCGCTCGTGGGCGGCGTGCTGGTCGACGATGACGATCCCGTCCCGGGTCTGGGCGACGATGTAGGTCTCGTGCAGCTGCGCCCGCGCCGCGCCCAAGGGGTGGGCGGTCTCCGCCGCGGTCGCGGGCGCCTCGGCGGGCGCCCGCAGGTCGGCGCTCGGGGCGGCGAGGTCGCCGGAGAACTGCGCCTGGGCCGCCTCGCGAAAGCCGCCCGCCTCGGGCGGTCCCTCGTAGGCGGCCTGATCGGGCTCGCGCGCGCCCCATGGCGTATCGCCTGGCGCCTCCCTTGCCGCCTCCCTTGCCGCCTCCCAGGGCGTCGCTCCGAAATCGCGCGCAAAATCCTCGATCCGGCCCGAGCCCGCCGGCCGCGACGGCACGGTCTCGTCGCGCCGCGCGAACAGGCTCGCGGGCGCCCGCGACGCCGACGAGGCCGGCACCGCCCCTTGAGCCGGCAACGGCGTTTGCGCCGGCCGCAGGCTCTCCAGGGTGCGGGCCGCGACCGTGCCGGAGCTGCGCCCGCCCTCGCGGCGCAGGGCCTCGTGGATCGCGCTGACGATCAGCCCGCGCACGAGGCCCGGATCGCGGAAGCGCACCTCGGTCTTGGCCGGGTGGACGTTGACGTCGACGAGCGCCGGATCGCAGGTCAGCGCCAGCGCCAGCACCGGGTGGCGGTCGGAGGCCATCACGTCGGCATAGGCGCCGCGCACCGCCGAGAGCAGCAGCCGGTCGCGCACCGGCCGGCCGTTGACGACGAAGTGGACATGGGTGGCGGCCGCCCGGTGGAAGGTCGGCAGGCCGACATGGCCGTCGAGCGCGAAGGCCTCGCGCTCCAGGCTGAGCGGCGCCGAGTTGGCGCCGAAGTCGGGCCCCAGCACCGCGACGAGCCGGCGCAGCCACGAGCCGGGCCCGGCTTCGGCCGGTAGCACGAGGCCGGCGGTCGTCGACCCCTCGCTGCTGAGGGTGAAGCGGATCTGCGGGTGGGCGACCGCGAGGCGGCGCAGGATCTCGCCCACCGCCGTCGCCTCCGCCCGGTCGGATTTCAGGAACTTCAGCCGCGCCGGGGTGGCGGCGAAGAGGTCGGTCACCTCGATCCGCGTCCCGGGCTGGCCGGCCGCCGGGCGCACCGGCCCGCGCTCGCCGGCATCGACCACGATCGAGTGACCGCTCTCGGCACCCGGCACCCGCGATGTGATGGCGAGGCGGGCCACCGCGCCGATCGAGGGCAGCGCCTCGCCGCGAAAGCCCAGGGTCTCGATGCGCTCGAGGTCGCCGTCGGGCAGCTTCGAGGTGGCGTGGCGCTCCACCGCCAGCGCCAGGTCGCCCGGCCCCATGCCGCCGCCGTCGTCGACGACCCGGATCAGCCGCCGGCCTCCGGCGGCGATCGTCACCGCGATGCTGGAAGCGCCGGCATCGATCGCGTTCTCGACCAGCTCCTTGACCGCCGAGGCCGGCCGCTCGACCACCTCGCCGGCGGCGATGCGGTCGACCAGCACCGGGTCGAGGCGGCGGACCTGCGGGCGCCCGAGGGGTGAATCGCTCATGCTCGGAATATAAGGAGCGCGCGGCCGCGCCAGAAGGGACCGGCCGGCGCGGTCCACCGGAGGAACGAGGCGATGGAGGACGACGACGTGATCCTGCGGCCGTGCCGGGAGGACGACGTGCCCGCGGTGACGGCGATCTACGCCCACGCGGTCGCGACCGGCCGGGCCTCGTTCGAGATCGACCCGCCCGACGAGGCCGAGATGGCCCGGCGCCGGGCGGCGCTCGTCGGAGGCGGCTACCCCTACCTCGTCGCCGAGCGGGCGGGCGCGGTCGTCGCCTACGCGTATGCGGGGCCCTACCGGCCCCGGCCGGCCTATCGCGGCACGCTCGAGAGCTCGGTCTACGTCCGGCCGGACCAGGCCGGGCGCGGCCTCGGCCGGCGCCTGATGGCGCGCCTGATCGCCGAGGCCGAGGGGGCCGGCTTTCGCCAGATGGTGGCGGTGATCGGGGATTCGCACAACGCCGCCTCGATCGGCCTGCACGCCGCCCTCGGCTTCCGGCATGTCGGGGTGCTGACCTCGGTCGGCTGGAAGCACGGCACTTGGCTCGACACCGTGCTGATGCAGCGCGCCCTCGGCCCCGGCGACGGGACGCCGCCCGAGGCCTGACCCCGACGCCTGACCGCTGGGCCGTTTGGTTACCGGCGCTTAACCCTGTCCGTTGTAGGGCTCTTAACCATGATGGTCCGCCGGCTCCGGCGGATCCCGGCGGAGCGGAGCGGCAGGCCCGTGGCGGACGAGCGGCGAACACCCGGACGGGCCGGTCCCGGCCTCCCGGCCCGGGCGCGGGCCGCCGCCCTCTCGGCCACGCTCGGCGCGGCGGCCACGCTCGGCGTGGCATCCGCGCTGCTCGCGGCGGCCGGGCCCGCCGCGGCCCAGGGCGCCGCCTCGCCGGCGACCGACCCCGCGCTCGCCGGCCCGCTTCCGGGCGGGCAGGATCCCGCCACCTTCGCGTTGCGGACCGGCCCGGCCCCGCAGGGGCTGTCACGGACCCCCGCGCGCCCGGGCGCGTCCCGGTTCGGGGCCCGGCCGCGCACGCCGCCGCAGCGGCGCAGCCGCCCGCCCACCACGGCGATCACCCGCCAGGCGACCCAGCAGGGCGTCGCCGACGACCTGCGCCTGCGCCCCACCGTGCAGGTGCCGGTCTCGGGCCTGCCCGACCTCGCCACCGCGGCGCCGCTCCTGCGCCGCCGCACGATCGATCCCCTCGATCCCTACGGCCCGCTCGGCATCCGGCTCGGCGGGCTGACCCTGTTCCCGGCGCTGCAGCAGAGCGTCGGCTACGATTCCAACCCCGACCGCTCGATCTACCGCCGCGGCTCGATGGCCCTGCTCACCCAGGGCGAGCTGCGCGTCGCGAGCGACTGGTCGTCCCACGAGCTCACCGGCGCGATGCGCTTCGGCTACTTCCTGTACCCGGACAACCGCAACGCCAACCGGCCGGACGGCGACGGCGCGATGCGCCTGCGCCTCGACGTCGCCCGCGACACCAAGGTCGACGTCGAGGGCCGCTACGCCATCTCGACCCAGCGCGCCGGCAGCCCCGACCTCGCCGTCCAGGTTCGCGACCGGCCCCTCGTCGCGACCTACGGCGGCACCGTCGGGGTGACGCAGAACTTCAACCGGCTGCAGGTCACGGTGGCGGGCCTCGTCGACCGCCAGACCTACGAGAACGCCCAGCTCACCGACGGCACGCTGCTGCGCCAGGACGACCGCAACGCCAACCAGTACGGCCTGCGCCTGCGCACCGGCTACGAGATCCGCCCCGGCTTCACCCCCTTCGTCGACACCCTGGTCGATACCCGGATCCACGACTTCGCCGTCGACCAGTTCGGCCTGCGCCGCGACTCGGACGGCGTGACGGTGCGGGCCGGCTCCAGCTTCGAGGTCAGCCGGCTCCTCACCGGCGAGGTCTCGGGCGGCTACCTGTCGCGCCACTACGCCGACAGCCGCCTGCGCGACGTCTCCGGCCCGGTGATCGACGGCACGATGACCTGGGCGGCCACCGCCCTCACCTCGCTGCGGCTCGGCGCCTCGACCGGGGTGATCGAGACCATCGTACCGGGGGCGAGCGGCATCCTCACCCGCACCGCCGTCGCCGAGATCACCCACGACCTGCGCCGCAACCTGCGCCTGACCCTCACCGGCACGCTGATCAACAACGACTACCAGGGCACCAGCATCCGCGAGCAGGGCTACAGTGCCGGCGTCAAGCTCGATTACCGCCTCAACCGCTGGCTCGGCATCCGGGCGAGCTACGCCCGCGAGCTGCTGAAGAGCACGGCGGTGGGGTCGAGCTACCACTCGGACACGTATCTGGTGGGGGTGCGGGTCAACCCCTGATCACGCCATGGTTAGTGCCGCAGCATACCGATGCGGCACTAACGCGTTATCGCGAATTGATTGTTACATATATTTCTTATTTGAAAAGATCAAAAAATGCGACGTTTGCGGTTTGTAGCAAATCTGAATGTGTTTTTATTTTATGGTATATTTTTACTAATGACAATTATTTCTTGAATTCCAAATATTGCAGCGCCTTCTCCAGAAGAGGCTTTTATACAGGGTAAAAGCCTTTTGATTTTTCTCGGTTCACGATCTTGTAGCGCTTGATCAACAGCAGAGCGCAGCGTGGAGTGCTCGTATCTGTCATAGCCCAGACGTATAGCATTATCCTTGTTAAAGGTCTTGCCAGATTTCGGCACAACCCCTTCCGGGACCCACATAAGAACTGTCTTTTTGGATGACATTTTTCCGCTCTTTTTGCCAAACCATGTGAAGATATTTTTTAACGTAAAAATGATCAAAATGACCAATGGTTCCGTAGGGCATATGCATAGAGGTTTCGTTCAACTGAAATGCCTGCCCTGCGACACGCGCGCCGCGCAACCCGGACCCCCCTCCCCCGGTTTCATCCGATCGACGCATTGGTTGTCGAGGGAGGGTGGATCCACGCGATGACGACGGCGTTCCGGCCCGAGCGGATCTTCCTGGTCACCAGCCTGGTGCTGACCGCGGCCGCGGCGATCGCACTCTACCTCCTCCAAGCGACGACGCTGACCATCGCGGTGGCGCCCCGGGACGGGACAGAGCCGGCCCTGATCCGCGCCTACGCGGAGGCGCTGAAGACCGCCCAGAAAGGCGTGCGCCTCAAGATCCTGCCCTTCGACGACGTGCGCGAGAGCGCGAAGGCGCTGGAGCAGGGTAAGGCCGACCTCGCGGTGGTGCGGCCCGACGTCGACCTGCCGGCGAACGGCCTGACGCTGGCGATCCTGCGCGACCAGGCGATGCTGATCGCCTCGCCGGCGCCGTCCGGCATCACGAGCTTCCCGGGCCTCGCCCGCAAGCGCCTCGGCATCGTTGCCCACCGCGACGCCGACCTGTGGCTGCTCAAGAACCTGATGAGCTATTACGGCCTCGCCCTGCAGGAGGGCGGCACCGGCCCGATTCCGGCCGGGCAGGTGCGGCTGGTGCCGCTGGCGGAGGAGGACCTCCCTGGGGCTTTCGCCGCCAAGCGCATCGACGCGGTGGTGGCGGTGATCGCACCGGCCGCCCCGATGGCCTTGCGCCTCGTCGGCACCGTCCAGGCGGCGAGCCGGACCCGCAAGGTCGATTTCGTTGGCGTCGAGGATGGGCCTGCGATCATCGAGCGGCTGCCCCGGCTCCAGGCGGTCACCGTGCCGGCCGGGCTGTTCGGCGGCAGCCCGAAGGTGCCCGAGGAGGAGGTGAAGACCGTCGGCGCGTCCTACCGGCTGATGGCCAAGGCCTCGATGAGCCGCACCGTGGCGGCGGACGTCACCCAGCACCTGTTCGAGCTGCGCTCGCGCCTCTCCGACGCGACGCCGGCGGCCGACTACGTCGCGGCGCCCGCCTACGAGACCACCGCCGAGGCGACGAGCGCGCGGCTGCCGATCCATCCCGGCGCCATCGACTATTTCGAGCGCGAGCAGCAGGGCTTCATCGAGCGCTACGGCGACTGGGTCTACCTGCTGGCGGTCCTCGGCGGCGGCTTCGGCTCGGCGCTCGCCTGGCTGCGCCAGCGCCTGCGGCGCCTGCGGCGCGAGCGCATCGACGTGGTGATGGACCGCCTGCTCGAGATCCTGGCCGAGGCCAGAGGGGCCGACGCCGCCGGCCTCGACACCCTCACGGGCGAGGTCGACGCGCTCGCCGCCGACGTGGTGCGCTACACCCGCGAGCGCGAGACCGACACCCGCACCATGGCGGCGGTGATGATCGCGATCGAGACCGCCCGCTCGACCATCGCCGATTGCCGCCGGATGACCGGGAACGCGACGGGGGACGCCGCGGAGCCACGCCGTCAGGCCTTCCGGCTCAGCGCTGCCGAGTAGGCCGCCCGCCTGAGGGGGCGGTCCGATCATCATGGGCGGATTCTCGGGGCCCGCCCCACGCGACGTCCGGGTTCGTCCCGGCCGGCAACGGCCGGATCGGCGGCACGTCCCTGCCCTACCGCGGAATCGGCGCGATCGACCGGAACGCCCATGACCGAGGCGAGCGGGCCGAGGCCGAGCCGGCACCCTGCGGTCGACGAGTGCGGACGAACCGAGCCACACCACGGGCCGGCCCTTCCCTCCAGAAGGCTTGACGCGCTAAAACATTAGTGCACCAATGGTTGGAAAGCACGCAGCGATTCACTCACGATCGCGGGCCGCCAGAGCCCGGTGCGAACCAGCGGGGGGAACATGACGATCACACGCCGCAGCGCGGTCGTGGGGCTCGCGGCCGGAGCGGGGATCGCCCTCGGCGGGCGTGCCCGGGCCGGCCTCGCCCTGCCGACGTCGCCCGTCGTCGTCACGGTGGTGGACGTCGCCGGCAACCTGGCGCTCACCCAGAAGGCGATCGAAGCCTATCGCCGGGCGCGGCCGGGCGTCGTCTCGCGCTTCGCCTTCACCAAGGCGCCGGCACCCGAACTGCCCTCGAAGCTCAAGGCGCAGCAGGCCGCCGGCCGGGTCGACATCGACCTCGTGCTCACCGGCACCGACGGCATCGCCGCCGGCATCGAGCAGAAGCTGTGGGTCGACCTGAAACCCCATGCCGGCCAGCTGCCGAAACCCGCCGAGGTCTACCAGCCCGCCGCGCTGCGGCTGAACGGCCTGGCGCAGGACCAGGGCCTGTGCGTCGCCTGGTACCCGTCGGGCCCGCTGATCGAGTACATGCCCGACCGGGTGAAGACGGTACCGACGAGCGCCGAAGAGCTCCTGGCCTGGGCACGCCAGAACAAGGGCAAGTTCATGTATGCCCGCCCGGCCAATTCCGGCCCGGGCCGCACCTGGATCATGGGCCTGCCCTACATCCTCGGCGACAAGGATCCCAAGGACCCGGACAAGGGCTGGGACAAGACCTGGGACTACCTCAAGGCGATCGGCGAGACGGTCGATTACTATCCGGGCGGCACCTCGCAGACGATGAAGGAACTCGGCGAGGGCAGCCGCGACATCATCGTCTCGACAACCGGCTGGGATATCAATCCCCGGGTGCTCGGCATCGTGCCGGCGGAGGCCAAGGTCGGCACGCTCAAGGACTTCCGATGGGTGGCCGACGCCCACTACATGGCGGTGCCGAAGGGCGTGCCGGAGGAGAAGCTCGCGGTCGTCCTCGACCTGATGGCGTTCGTGCTCCAGCCGGCCCAGCAGGCCTATACCTACGACGAGGGCTACTTCTATCCGGGTCCCGCCGTGAAGGGCGTCACCCTCGACATGGCCCCGCCGGAGAGCCGCGCGGCGCTGAAGGAGTTCGGCCGGCCGGAATACGACAAGATGATCGCCGACCACCCGATCGAGATGCCGCTCGACGCCGACAAGCTGGTGGTGGCCTTCCGCCGCTGGGACGAGCAGGTCGGCTCCGGCAAGAAGCGCTGACGACGCGATCGGTGCCCGGAAAGAGGCGGTAAAATCGAGGACCTGGCGCGACACCCGATCGTCACGCGATCGGGTGTCGCTCTGGCGGCAGAAGAGGACACCGATGGCACGCCATCACGAGACGCCGCAGGACCTGCGGCTGACCGGCCTGAACCGCCGGTTCGGCGCGATGACCGCCCTCGACGGGCTCGACCTGACGATCAGGGGCGGCGAGTTCGTCGCGCTGCTCGGGCCTTCGGGCTGCGGCAAGTCGACGGCGCTCAACTGCATCGCCGGGCTCCTGCCGCTCACCGGCGGGTCGATCCATCTCGGCGAGCGCCGCATCGACCGGCTGAAGCCGGAGGAGCGCGGCTTCGGCATGGTCTTCCAGAGCTACGCGCTCTTCCCGCACATGACCGTCGCGAGGAACGTCGGCTTCGGCCTCGCCATGCGGGGCATCAAGGGCGAGGCCGCGGCGCGCCGGGTCGACGACGCCCTCGCGATGGTGCGGCTGCAATCGCAGGCCGCCAAGCTCCCGGGCCAGATGTCCGGCGGCCAGCAGCAGCGGGTCGCCATCGCCCGGGCGATCGTGATCGAGCCGCCGGTGGTGCTGATGGACGAGCCGCTGTCGAACCTCGACGCCAAGCTGCGCCTGGAGATGCGGGCCGAGATCCGCCGCATCCACGACTCCATCGGGTCGACCACGATCTACGTCACCCACGACCAGGACGAGGCCCTGTCGATGGCCGACCGGATCGTGGTGATGCGCGACGGACGCATCCGCCAGGTCGGCACGCCCGAAGACCTCTACGAGCGGCCGGCCCACCCGGACGTCGCCGACTTCATGGGCTTTCGCAACCGCCTGCGCGGCCGGGCGGTCGCGGTGGACGGCGTGCGGGCCGAGGTCGAGGTCTGCGGCACCCGTCTGGCCGGCATCCTGCGGGAGACGCTGGACCCGGGCGCCCCGGCGGTCGCGGCGATCCGCCCCGAGGACCTGACGCCGGCCGCCGAGGGGGTGCCGGTCCGGGTCGCCAGCGTCGAGTATCGCGGCCGGGCCTTCTTCGGCACCGCCGTGGCCCAGGACGGGACCGAGCTGTTTTTCCGCTCCGACCGCGCCGTGGCGCAGGACGAGCCCTTGCGCCTCGCCGCCGCCTCGCCCCGGGTCCTGGTCTTCCCCGGCGAGGCCGCGTGAGCGCGACCTCGCTCCCCACGGCCGCGTCGGCGACGCCCGGGGAGGAGACGCCGCCGCTCGCGGTGCGGCTCGCCGCCCGCGGCCTCGACGGTACCACGCTGCTGGTGCTGCCGGCGCTCCTCGCGATTATTGGCCTGTTCGTCTATCCCTTCGCCTACGGGCTCGTTCTGTCGCTCCAGCCGAAGGCCGGGGCCTGGTGGGCGAACTACGCCCGCTTCTTCTCCGATCCGTTCCTGTACGACACCATCGCGGCGACGCTGCGCCTCGCGCTGCCGGTGACGGTGCTCAACCTCGTGCTGGCGGTGCCGATCGCCCTGCGGGTGCGGCTGATGCGCCACCAGCGCCTGCTCACCACGATCCTGGTCCTGCCGATCACGCTGGGCACCGTGCTGGTGGCGGAGGGCCTGCTCAACTTCCTCGGCCCGCAGGGCTGGTTCAACCGCTCGCTGGTCTGGCTCGGGGTGATCGGCGGCCCGCTCAAGCTCACCAACAACTACTGGGGCGTCTTCGCGTCTCTGCTCATCACCGGTTTCCCGTTCGCGTTCCTGCTGACGCTCTCGTCGGTCACCGGCATCGATCCGGCGCTGGAGCAGGCCGCGGCGACCCACGGCGCCAACGCCTGGCAGCGTTTCAAGGCGGTGATCCTGCCGCTGATCCTGCCGGGCCTCGCGGTGACCTTCTGCCTGTCCTTCGTCCAGGCCTTCTCGGTGTTTCCGTCCGCGGTGCTGCTCGGGGCGCCGGCCGGCGCCACGCGGGTGATCTCGATCGCCGCCTACCAGGCGGCGTTCGAGGAGTACGACTACTCGCTGGCCTCGGCGATCGCGATGATCATGGGGGCGGTCCAGCTCGCCATCGTGGCGGCGGTGCTGTGGGGGCGCAGCCTGCTCTATACCGGCCCGGTCGGAGGCACCAAAGGATGATCGAGCGATGATCCGCGACACCGGTCCCGGCTCGCGCCTGTGGCGGATGGCGGTCTGGGCCGTCACGCTGCTGTTCTGCCTCAACCTCCTGGCGATGATCGCCACGGTGGTGCTCAACTCCTTCGCCACGCGCTGGCTCGGCACCTGGTTGCCGCTCGCCTTCACCACCCGCTGGTACGCCTCGGCCTGGGACGAGTTCCAGCTCGGCGACGTGCTGGTGGTGACCCTTCAGGTGGTGTTCCTGGTGGTCCTGCTCTCCGGGCTCCTCGGGGTCACGGCGGCCTACGCGCTGGCGCGGCGCGACTTTCCGGGCAGGCGGCTGGTGATGCTGGTCTTCCTGCTGCCGCTGCTCGTCCCGCCGATCACCTACGGCATCCCGCTCGCCACCGTGCTCTACCGGGCGGGGCTGGCCGGCACGCTGTGGGGCGTGGTGCTGGCCAACCTCGTGCCGAGCATCCCCTTCGTGGTGCTGGTGATGATCCCGTTCATCGAGCAGATCGACCCGCGCATCGAGGCGGCCGCCCGGGTCTTCGGCGCCGGCACGGGCCAGCTCTTCCTGCGGGTGCTGCTGCCGCTGCTGATCCCCGGCATCCTGGCCGCCCTGCTGCTGGTGCTGGTGCGCACCATCGCGATGTTCGAGCTGACCTTCCTGGTCGCCGGGCCGACGAGCCAGACCCTGGTGGTTGCGCTCTACTACGCGGTCTTCGCCGCCGGCGTGCGGGCCGGGCAGTCGATCGACGCGATGGCGGTGGTCTACATGGCGCTGACGCTCGTCTGGCTGATCGTGGCGCTACGCTTCGTCAACCCGACGCAGATCGTGGCGCGGGCGAAGCGCCAGGAGGCGTGAACGAGGGGGCGGCCTGCCTCCTCACCGCCGAAACCGCCACACCCCCGTCCGCTTGATCTCGGCATCCTCCAGCGCCCGGGTCACCGGCACTTCGTAGGTCGCCAGATTCTCCAGCCGGTCCTTCGGCAGGTAGGCCCGGCCGGGGTCGCCGAGCAGCACCCGGGCGCCGCGGGCGTGCAGCGTCGCGAGCCAGTCGCCGACCCGCAGCGCGAGGTCGCGCTCATAGAAGATGTCGGCGGCGAGCACGCAGTCCCAGCCGTCGTCGCGGCCGATCAGGTCGTCGGCCTGCACGGAGACGCGCTCGGCGACGCCGTTCTCGGCGGCGTTGAGGACGATCGCCGCGTGCGCGAAGGGATCGAGGTCGCTCGCCTCGACCGACGCCGCCCCCGCCAGGGCGGCCGCGATGGCGACGAGGCCCGAGCCCGAGGCGAAGTCGAGCACACGGGCGCCCGCGACGGTCCGAGGGTTCTCCAGCACGTAGGCGGCGAGCGCCTGGCCGCCGGCCCAGGCGAAGGCCCAGAACGGCGGCGGCAGGCCGATCTCGCCCAGTTCCTCCTCGGTGCGGCCCCACAAGTCCGTCGCCTCGTCGGCGACGTGGAGGCGGATCGCCGGGGCGTGCGGCACCGGGCGGAGCGCCGTGTGGGCGCGGATGAAGGCTTCGGGCTCCATCAGGCGAGGTCCGCGTAGAGCGCGAGCACGGCCCGCGTCACCGCCGCCTCGGTGAAGCCGCCCTCGACGATGCGGGCGCGGGCGGCGGCCCCCATCCGGGCGACGAGGGCCGGATCAGCGGAAAGCCGCACCATCGCGGCGGCGAGCGCCTGGGGATCGTCCGGCGGTACGACCAGGCCTTCGATCCCGTCCCGCACCAGGGTGCGGCAGCCCGGTACGTCGGTGGTCAGGATCGCCCGGCCGCTCGCCGCGGCTTCGAGCAACGCCCGCGGCAAGCCTTCGCCGCCGCGCGAGGGCAGGCAGGCGACGTGGGCCTGCGCCAGGGCTCCGGCGACGTCGTCGGTCGGACCGTGCCAGGTCACCCTGTCCCGCGACCAGTCGCGCAGGGTCGCCTCGGGAATCGCGCGGCGGTTCGACGGGTCGGGGGCGCCGTGGAGCGAGAGTTCGAGGTCGGCGCCCTGGCTCCGGGCGAGACGTGCGGCCTCGACGGCGGTGTCGATGCCCTTCGACCACAGCATCCGGGCAATCAGCGCGATCCGGAGCGGCGTGTGGGGCGGCAGGGGCCCCGGCGTCCACGCCTCCGGGTCGACGCCGGCGCCGCCCACGATCGTCACGCGGGGATCGTCGGGGCGAAGGCCGAGCAGCCGGGCGTCGTCCGGGTTCTCGAACAGGTAGCGGGTGCGGGCGGTTTCGAGCGGGCCGCGGATCAGGAGGCGCAGGCCGGTGCGGGCGAGGCGTCCGGCACGGTCCCGGCGCGCGCCGATCAGCCCGAGGCCGGTCAGCGCGTAGACCCGGGACGGGATGCCGGCAAGCACCGCCGCCGCGCCGCCGACCAGGATGCCGCGCAGCGCGATGCAATGGACGATGTCGGCCTTGAGCGCCTTCAGGATCGCCGCGAGCTGGCCGGCGGCGTAGCCCGCCGCCATCGGGTTGAGGCTCGATCGCTCGGCCTCGAGCTCCACCACCCGGGCCCCGGTCGCCGCGATCGCGTCCCGGTGGGCCCGGACGCGGGTGACGACCGAGACCGGATGGCCGGCCGCCACCGCGGCGCGGGCCATCGGCAGGAAATGCGAGGCGAAGAACCAGTCCTCGGTCACCACGAAGGCGATGTGCGCCCGCTTCTTCTCCCCGCCGTCGTCCTGTGGCTGCACCCGGTCTCTCCCGCTGTCGCTTCCCCCCTCCCTACAGGGCGGCGCGGCGCGGGGGAATGGCTGCGCCGCGCCGGAACCGGCGCGGGCGGGCGCCGGTTGAGACCGACAAGGAACGAATCGAAGGTCGGAACGCCCATGCTGTCGGATCCCGAGATGGCGGCGAGCGCCGCCGAGGATCGCGTCGACACCCGCGAGGCCGCCCGCGAAGCGGGCCTGCGCTACGTCGGCGACGAGGAGCCGGGCTACCGCCGCAAGCGCAGCGGCCGCGGCTTCACCTACGTCGACGCCAAGGGCGCCCGGGTGCGCGACGAGGCGACGCTCGACCGGATCAGGGCGCTGGCGATCCCACCGGCCTATACCGACGTCTGGATCTGCCGCCACGCCAACGGCCACATCCAGGCGACCGGGCGCGACGCCCGTGGCCGCAAGCAGTACCGCTACCATCCCGAGTTCCGTGAGGCCCGGGAGAGTACCAAGTTCACCCACATGATGAGCTTCGCCGAAGTGCTGCCGGGCCTGCGCGCCACCGTCCAGGCGCATATGGGCCGGCGCGGGCTCCCGCGCGAGAAGGTGCTGGCGACGGTGGTGCACCTCCTCGAGACCACCCTGATCCGGGTCGGCAACGACGATTACGCCAAGCAGAACAAGAGCTTCGGCCTCACGACCCTGCGCGACCCGCACGTTACGGTCGAGGGCAGGGCGCTGACCTTCCGGTTCAAGGGCAAGAGCAACAAGGTCTGGGACGTGTCGATCCACGACCGTCGGGTGGCGAAGATCGTCAAGGCCTGCCAGGACCTGCCCGGCCAGGAGCTGTTTCAGTACCTCGACGAGGACGGTGTTCAGCGCGACGTGACCTCGGCCGACGTGAACGCCTACCTGCGCGAGATCACCGGTCGCGACATCACCGCGAAGGATTTCCGGACCTGGTCCGGCACGGTGCTGGCCGCCATGGCCTTGCGCGAATTCGAGGCCTTCGACAGCGAGGCGATGGCCAAGCGCAACGTGCGCGCCGCGATCGAACGGGTGGCCGAGCGGCTCGGCAACACGCCGACCGTCTGCCGCAAGTGCTACGTCCACCCGGAGGTCCTCGGCTGCTACCTCGAAGGCGAGCTGCTGCTCCAGGTCAAGGACGAGGTCCAGGCGGCGCTGCGCGACGACATCGCCACCCTGCGCCCGGAGGAGACGGCGGTGCTCGCCCTGCTCCAGGGCCGCCTCGCCCGGGTCGAGGAGGCGGCGAGGTCCGGCACGCGGGCGAAGGCCGCGAAGAAGCGCTCGGTCGGCGGCAAGGCGAGCAGCGGCAAGGCGAGCGGCGACACGTCCGGCAGTGCCCGGAGCGTCGCGTCCCGCGGCGGTCGGTCGTCGGCCCGCAAGGCGGCCTGATCGCGCCGGCGGGCCGTCCAGACCCGGTCCCGCGCGTTGGCGATCCGTTCCGGATCGCCCGGTCCCGCGCCGCCCCTCAGTGAGGGACGGCGCGGTGCGCCTCGTGGGCGATGCGCCGCAGGGGACGGGCCTCGCTGTCGAGGACCGGCGCCAGCCCGATCTGGCGGGCGAGCTGCACCAGGTCCTTCAGGCGCCCGGTCTTGGTCTTGCGCCGCAGGTTGAGCCTGTGGGTCTCGACGGTGCGGACGCTGACGGTGAGGCGGCGCGCCACCTCCTTGTTGCTGAAGCCGGCGCTGAGGAAGCGCAGCACCTCGGCCTCCCGGGGGGTGAGGCCCAGGCTCTCGGCCGCCATCGTCTCCGGGGCCGGCGCCTCGGCGTCGCCCTCGTGCAGCGGCAGGCCGCGGGCAAGCGCCAGGATCGCCGCGCAGATCTCGCGGGCGGGCGCGCAGCGGGCCACGAAGGCGTCGGCGCCGGAGGCCGCGAAGCGGCCGATCTCCGCCGCGTCGGCGGCCTGGAACGCCACCAGGATGCGGGCCTGCGGCGCCCGCTCGCGCAGGGCGGCCACCGCGGCCGGGCCGACCTCCGGCGCGAAGGCCAGGACGACGCAGGCCGCGCCCGGCTCCGCCAGCTCCTCCTCGCCGATGGTCCGCAGCGCGGGGTCGTGCTCCAGCGTCGCCCGGAAGGCGGCGCCGAGATCCGACGGCTCGTTGATCATCAGAACCTTGACGGCGTCACTCATGCCGCTTGCCTCCGTTCCAGCGCGATACAGGCGCGGTGTCCATGCCGGAGACTGTTCAAGCGGCGTTCCATTCCGGCCGGGCCGGGCGGCGTGCCGCCTCCCGGCGAGCGACGGAGCGGCGCTCCCGAGGGGAAGAATGCCTAGGTAGACCGACTCCGCGGCAGGATGTCGCGAATCGCCGCGCGCGGGGCGGGGCCAGGTCGCGTGGCGGGCGCGAGCGCGGCGCCTCAGTTTGGAACGTCGGCCTCGGTACTTTCCCGCATTGGGATCGAGCGAGACGCTGGGACCGGACCGAGAATGGCCGGCGGCCCCCGGCCGTCACACTGCCTTCTTGGGGAACGCGCCAGCGGGCGACGCGCGATACGGCGGGAACGGATCGCGCGGCGCGAAGCCCGCTCGACTGTAGAGGCTCGGGGCCTCGACGGTGCGGTCGCCGCGTTCGAGCACGACGACCCGAGAGCACCGGCCCCCACACGACGGGGGCATCGGCGGCCGGTGCCGTGGGCTCAGGCGTACATCGCCTTGAGGTTCAAGGTGCTCTCGCGCCCGACCGCGTCGTAGTTCTCCGCCAGCCAGGCCTTGGCCGCGTCCCGTCCGGCGTCGCGCAGATGCAGGAAGAACGGCCACTGCGCCCGCAGCCGCGAGGAAGCCGAGGCGTCGTCGAGGGCCGAGCCGCTGCCGTCGATGCGGTGGAGCAGCACCTGCTTGTAGGCATTGGAGCGCCCGAGCACGCCGTCCTCGATCAGATCGTCGACGAAGTCGATCGCCCGCAATTCCCGCAGGAGGTTGGCGTTGAAGCTGATCTCGTTGAGGCGGTCGCGGATCTCGGCCGGGCTGCGCGGGGTCTCGCGGCGCTCGACCGGGTTGATCTGGACCAGCAGGATGTCGGACGAGCGGGCGCCGTGATAGAGCGGATAGAGGGGCGGGTTGCCGAGATAGCCGCCATCCCAGTGCGGCACGCCGTCGATCTCCACCGCCTGAAAGACCGTCGGCAGGCAGGCCGAGGCCATCAGGTGGTCGATCGTCAGGTCCGGCCGCTCGAACACCGCCATCTTGCCGGTCCACACGTTGGTGGCCGAGATGAACAGGTCGGCCGGCCCGTCGCGGCGGACCGCCTCGAAATCGACCGTGTCGGCGAGCGCCCGCTTCAGCGGATTGATGTTGAGCGGGTTCGTCATGTACGGGCTGGCGACGGCGTTCCAGAACGCCCCGACCGGGGTCTTCTTCCAGAAGCTCATCACCCCGTCGATGACGGTCTGCTGGGCGTGCGACAGGTCGGCGTCGAGGCTGATCTCGCGCCAGAACATCTCCAGGCGCTCGCGCGCTCCGTCGGGGCCGCCGCGCAGCCACCCATCGACCATCACGACGGCGTTCATCGCGCCGGCGCTCGCGCCGGTCATCGCCTCGAAGGCGAGGCGCCCGTCCTCGATCAGGGCGTCGAGCACGCCCCAGGTGAAGGCGCCGTGGGCGCCGCCGCCCTGGAGCGCCAGGGCGATCGGCTTCTCGGCCCGCGGGCCGACGAGGCCACGGCCGAGAGGTCCGGTGGCGGCGTGCGAGCCGGCTTCGGGAGCGGCGGGCGGGACGGGACCGCGGTCACCCGCGCTCCGATCCGGTTCCGGGAACGAGGCTGAATACGTCATGACCGGGGATGTGGTGTGTCGCACTGCGAAAGCCAAATGGTGCGCTGCAAAGTCGCGCAAGGGAACCCGACGAGGAACGCAACGTGCGACGGTCCGGCGCCCGCCGGGGCGTCACGCGCTTGACGCGCCCGTCCGGCATCCTCAGCTAAAGGCAAGGCGGTGGAGCGGGGCGATGCACTGCCGGGAGCCGGCTCACCGTGCCGGGTCCCCGCGCAGGAACGGCTCCCCGCGAAGGAAATCGCAAGGATGTCGCGGCATTCCGCCGGGGACCGGCGTAGCCCGTTGATCGCGCCGGGATTTCATGCGGGCAAGGCGATTTCCACCGCGCCCGGAAATGCTCTAGACGGAGGGCAAACCGCGGCTCTCGCGACCGCGCCCGACCGTCTCATCACGATTCTCCTGCGAACGACCCCCTGAAGGTATCCGATGCAAGCCATGGAAGCCCTCGCCCCGGCGGAGACCGCCGCCCCCGAGATCGCGGGCCCGAGCCCCCGCCACCGCACCGTCGGCGTCCGGATCGGCGAGGGCGAGGGCGCGGTGGTGATGGGCGGCGGCGCCCCGATCGTCGTGCAGTCGATGACCAACACCGACACCGCCGACATCGACGCCACGGTGGCCCAGGTCGCCGCGCTGGCGCGGGCCGGCTCCGAGGTCGTGCGCATCACCGTCGACCGCGACGAGGCGGCGTCGGCCGTGCCGAAGATCCGTGAGCGTCTGGACCGCATCGGCGTCCACGTCCCGCTCGTCGGCGACTTCCACTATATCGGCCACAAGCTCCTGACCGACCATCCGGCCTGCGCCGAGGCGCTCGCAAAGTACCGCATCAACCCGGGCAACGTCGGCTTCAAGGAGAAGAAGGACCTGCAGTTCGGCACCATCGTCGAGCAGGCGGCCCGCTACGGCAAGGCGGTGCGGATCGGCGCCAACTGGGGCTCCCTCGACGAGGCGCTCCTCACCCACATGATGGACGAGAACGCCAACTCGGCGAAGCCGCGCGACGCCCGCGCGGTGATGCGCGAGGCGATGGTGCAATCCGCCCTCCTCTCCGCCGACCGGGCGGTGGAGATCGGCCTGCCCAAGGAGCGCATCGTGCTCTCGGCCAAGGTCTCGGCGGTGCAGGACCTGATCGCGGTCTACCGCGAGGTGGCGCGCCGCTCCGACTACGCCATCCACCTCGGCCTGACCGAGGCCGGCATGGGCACCAAGGGCATCGTGGCGGCCTCCGCGGCGATCGGCGTGCTTCTCCAGGAGGGCATCGGCGACACGATCCGCTACTCGCTCACCCCGGAGCCCGGCGGCGACCGCACCGTCGAGGTGAAAGTGGCCCAGGAGCTGCTCCAGACGATGGGCTTCCGCACCTTCGTGCCGCTGGTCGCCGCCTGCCCGGGCTGCGGCCGCACCACCTCGACGGTGTTCCAGGAACTCGCCCGCGACATCCAGAACTGGATCACCACCTCGATGCCCGAGTGGCGCAAGACCTATCCGGGGGTCGAGGGGCTCAACGTCGCCGTGATGGGCTGCATCGTCAACGGCCCGGGCGAGTCGAAGCACGCCGATATCGGCATCTCGCTGCCCGGCACCGGCGAGACCCCGACCGCCCCGGTCTTCATCGACGGCAAGAAGGCGATGACCCTGCGCGGCCCGACGCTGGCCAAGGACTTCGAGGGCATCGTCGTCGACTACATCGAGCGCCGCTTCGGCAAGGGGACCGGAGAAGGCCTGGGCAACCGCAGCGCCGCCGAGTGAGGCGAGGCGCGGTCCTCCACGGCCGACGAGGTGACGCCGGTTAACGGTGGGGCAGCAGGCGGTCCGCCTTGCGCCCCACCGGCTCCGTGCTACAATCTTGCCACATTCCGACCCGGCGGACGCGCCGGGCCGCCAAGGATTTGAGCCCGCCACCCGGCCCATCAGCGCGCTTGGCGGCCATCCCGACCGCCCGCGGGCGCATCCCCGATCAGACATGACCCAGTCAGCCGCACCCACGGACGGTTCCGCCGCGCCGACCGACACCCTCACCCCGCCGAGTGGCGGCCCGCCGACCAAGGCCGGCACCGTCGACGAGGCCGAGGGCCACGGCCACGCCAAGGCGAGCTTCTGGACGCTCTTCCTCGGCTCCGTCGGCGTCGTCTACGGCGACATCGGCACCAGCCCGCTCTACGCCTTCCGCGAGGCGCTGGCCCCCGGCCGGGCCGACGGCGTGCTCACCGGCGAGGAGGTGCTCGGCACCGTCTCGCTGCTGCTCTGGGCGCTGGTGCTGATCGTCACCATCAAGTACGTCCTGCTGCTCCTGCAGATGGACAACAAGGGCGAGGGCGGGATCCTCTCGCTGATGGCGCTCGCCCGCAAGGCGCTGGGCGGCTCGCACATCGTGTTCATGCTGGGTCTGTTCGGCGCCGCCCTGTTCTACGGCGATGCGATCATCACCCCGGCGATCTCGGTGCTGTCGGCGGTGGAGGGCCTGAAGCTCGTCACGCCGGCCCTCGACCACTACGTCCTGCCGATCACCATCGCGATCATCCTGCCGCTGTTCCTGGTCCAGAGCCGGGGCACCGCCCGGATGGCGACGTTCTTCGGCCCGATCATGCTGGTGTGGTTCTCGGTGCTGATGCTCGCGGCCCTGCCGCACATCGCCCGCACGCCGCAGGTCCTGTGGGCGCTCAACCCCTGGCACGCCGTGCACTACCTCCTCGGCCACGGCACCGGCGCGCTCGTGGCGCTCGGCGCGGTGTTCCTGGCGGTGACCGGCGCCGAGGCGCTGTTCGCCGATCTCGGCCATTTCGGGCGCCGGCCGATCCAGACCGCCTGGATCGTCCTCGTCGGGCCGGCGCTCGCCATCAACTATCTCGGCCAGGCCGCCCTGGTGCTGTCGAACCCCGACACGACCGACCCGTTCTACCAGCTCGTCCCCGAATGGGGCCTGCTGCCGATGGTGCTGCTCGCCACCGCCGCCACCGTCATCGCCAGCCAGGCGGTGATCACCGGCGCCTTCTCGCTCTCGCGCCAGGCGGTGCAGCTGGGGCTCCTGCCGCGGCTCGAGATCCGCCACACCTCCGAATCGCATTCGGGCCAGATCTACCTGCCGCAGATCAACATGCTGCTGATGATCGGCGTGGTGATCCTGGTGGTACTGTTCCGCTCGTCCTCGGCGCTCGCCTCGGCCTACGGCATCGCCGTGACCGGCACGATGCTGATCACCGCCGGCCTCGCCTTCCTGGTGCTGTGGCGGGTGTGGAAATGGTCGCCGCTCGCCGCCGGCGCCGCGATGGTGCCGTTCATCGCCGTCGAGCTCCTGTTCCTGGTCTCGAACCTGCTCAAGGTGTTCGAGGGTGGCTACATGCCCCTGCTGCTCGCCGGCTGCCTGGTGCTGCTGATGTGGACCTGGGTGCGCGGCGTCACCATCCTGTTCAACAAGACCCGGAAGACCGACGTGCCGCTGACCGAGCTCGTCGCCATGCTGGAGAAGAGCCCGCCGCACCACGTCCGCGGCACCGCCGTCTTCCTCACCTCCGATCCCGACACCGCGCCCGCCGCGCTCCTTCACAACCTGAAGCACAACAAGGTGCTGCACGAGAAGAACGTCGTGCTCACGGTGAAGACCATCGACCTGCCGCGCATCGCCGATACCGACCGGGTCCGGATCGAGCCGATGGGGCCGCATTTCTGGAAGGTCGTGATGAAGTTCGGCTACATGGAATCGCCGAACATCCCGAAGGGCCTGGCGCTCCTGCGCAAGCAGGGCTTCAAGTTCGACATCATGGCGACGTCGTTCTTCCTGTCGCGGCGCTCGATCCGCCCGGCGGCGCAGTCCGGCATGCCGCTGTGGCAGGACCGGGTGTTCATCACGCTCGCCCGCAACGCCAACGACGCGACGGACTTCTTCCAGATCCCGACCGGCCGCGTGGTCGAGGTCGGGACCCAGGTGACGGTGTAGCCCGCCGATGGGAGCGCTCGACGGCAGGCGGATCCTCCTCGTCATCGGCGGCGGTATCGCGGCCTACAAGTCGCTGGACCTGATCCGGCGCTTGCGCGAGCGCGGCGCCTCGGTGCGCTGCGTCCTCACCAAGGGCGCGCAGGAATTCGTGACCCCGCTCGCCGCGGCGGCGCTCGCCGGCCAGCGCGCCCATACCGACCTGTTCGACCGCGCGGACGAGGCCGATATCGGCCACATCAAGCTCGCCCGCGACGCCGACGCGGTGGTGGTGGCGCCCGCCACCGCCAACACGCTGGCCCGCATGGCCGGCGGGCACGCACCGGACCTCGCCTCGACGGTGCTGCTCGCCACCACCCTGCCGATCCTGATCGCGCCGGCGATGAACGTGCGGATGTGGCTGCACCCGGCGACGCAGCGCAACCTCGCCCTCCTGACGGGCGACGGCGTCGCGGTGGTGGGACCCAACGTCGGACGGATGGCCGAGGCCGAGACCGGTCCGGGCCGGATGGCCGAGCCGGACGAGATCGCCGACGCGGTGGAAGTTCTGCTCGCAGGGCCGCAGGAAGCGAAGCCGCTGTCGGGCCGCCACCTTCTCGTCACCTCCGGGCCGACCCATGAGCCGATCGACCCGGTGCGCTACCTCGCCAACCGCTCGTCGGGCAAGCAGGGCCACGCCATCGCGACCGCCGCCGCGGCGGCCGGTGCCCGGGTGACCCTGGTCTCGGGCCCCGTCACCCTTCCCGATCCGCCGGGCGTCACCGTGGTCAGGGTCGAGACCGCCAGCGAGATGCTGGCGGCCGTGGAGGCGGCGCTGCCGGCCGACATCGCGGTCTTCGCCGCCGCCGTCGCCGACTGGCGCCCGGCCGCCTTCGGCGAGGAGAAGATCAAGAAGGGACCGGAGGGCCCCCCTCCCCTCGCGCTCACCGAGAATCCCGACATCCTGGCGACGGTGGCGCAGCGGCGCGAGGGACGCCCGCCCTTCGTGGTGGGATTTGCCGCCGAGACCACCGACGTGATCGCCCATGCCCGGGCCAAGATCGCCCGCAAGGGTTGCGACCTCATCGTCGCCAACGACGTCTCGGCCGCCACCGGCGTGATGGGGGGCGACCGCAACAGCGTCCACCTGATCGGCCGCGACGGCTCGCTCGAGACCTGGCCGGTTCTGCCGAAGGACGAGGTGGCGCGCCGCCTCGTGGCGCGCCTGGCCGAACTGGCTCCCTCCCCCTGAGGCAAGATACCTCCGGTTATCTCCGTTGGCGCGCGCTGATCGGGCATTACCTCTCTCCTCCTTGCTTGGAGGTCCGCCGTGCCAACCATCCTCGTCGTCACGCTAATCTGCGCCGCCTCCGTGGCACAGCAGGATTGCAACCGCGAGACCGCGCAGGACGTGATCACCCACCCGGCCCATTCGCCGCAGGAATGCATGCTGCTCGGCCCCGCCATCGCCGCCGGCTCCGGGCGGGGAACGGAAACCGGGACTTATGTGAAGACCTTGTGCGAGCGGCGGCGCTAGATGTTTGATCCCAGGGTTTGATGGTGCACTCTTCACGTGCGAGTGGAAGGATGCGCTATGGGCCAGGTTCATCACGGCAGCGCCACAACGACTGCGGGCAATCCGTCGGGCGATCCAGCATAGTCAAGACAACTTGAGGCAGCTCGCGACGCGCAATGGCATCAATCCCAAGACCGTCGCCAAATGGAAGAAGCAGAGCTCGACCGCAGACTGCAAGACGGGACCGAGCGAACCGAAATCCACGGTGCTGTCGAGCGAGGACGAGGCGGTCATCGTGGCGTTCCGACGCCACACTCTCCTTCCGCTGGATGATTGCCTCTACGCTCTCCAGGCAACAATCCCGCATCTGACGCGCTCGTCCTTACATCGTTGTTTGCAGCGCCATGGCATCTCACGGTTGCCAGACACGAGCGATGAGCAGCCGAAGCGCTCCAAGTTCAAACGCTATCCGATCGGCTATTTCCACATCGATGTAGCCAAAGTCAGAACACAGGAAGGCAAAATCTACAGGGCAGTCGGGTGAATGCGGGAGGTGACAAGGGCCGGAAGCTCTGAATCGGTCGTCTGCCACGACGTGGTTTGGGAGGCAGGCGATGGACGAGACGAGCGAGGCGGTAGCGGCCGCGTTCGAGGCCACGGTGCTCCTCGATTATTTTGCGGACCTGCCCGATCCGCGCCAGCCTGGCAAAGTCGCCTATCACCTGGACGAGGTTCTGCTGCTGGCGTTGCTCACGATCCTGGCAGGGGCTGAGGGGTTCACCGACATCGCCCGCTTCGGCCACAAGAAGATCGACCTTCTACGCCGCTTCCTCCCCTTCCAGCACGGCACGCCGAGCCACGATCATCTCGGGGACATCTTCCCAGCGCTCGATCCCGTCGCATTTCGACGCTGCTTTGCGGCGTGGGCGGCAACGCTGACGCAAACGCCGCTCGACGTGATCGCCATCGACGGTAAGACCTCGCGGCGCTCGGGGCGGGCCGGTGCGCGGGATGCCCTTCACGTCGTCTCCGCCTTCGCCGCACGCCAGCGGCTGGTGCTGGCCCAGACCAAGGTGAGCGGGAAGTCCAACGAGATTGCGGCGATCCCGGCCCTGCTCGACCTGCTGTCGATCGAGGGCGCGATCGTCACCATTGATGCGGTGGGTTGCCAGCGTGCCATCGCCCGCAATATCCTCGACAAGAAGGCCGACCATGTCCTGGCGCTCAAGGGCAACCAGGGCACGCTGCAAGAGGACGTCACGCTCTTCATCGAGGAACAGAGAGCCCGGGACTTTGCCGATTGCACCATCAGCATGCACGAGACCGTCGAGGGCGATCATGGACGGATCGAGACCCGGCGCGTGACAGTCATCCATCAGGTCGCCTGGCTCCAGAAGCGCCACGCTTGGCAGGGATTGAGGAGCCTGCTCGTCGTCGGCAGCACCCGGGAACTGGCGATCCGGACCGAGCGTGAGACGCGCTGCTATCTGACATCCTCGCCTTTCGTGGCCGATTGCATCGGGCCCGCCACCCGGCAGCACCGGGCGATCGAGAACAGCCTGCATTGGATCCTGGATGTGACCTTCCACGAGGATCAGTCCAGGATCCGAACCGCCCATGCGCCGGAGAACATTCTGGCAGTCCGGCATATCGCGGTGAACGTCGCAGCGCCCAATAAGGGCAAGGATTCCATGCGCTCGCACTCAAACCGGCCGGATGGTACGACGACTACCTCGTCAGGATCGTCGCTCCATGACCCTTCACCCGATTCCCCTGGCAAAATCTATCTTTTCGTGGCCATTGACCAAACGTCCAAGTCCGCGTTCGTCGAGTTGCATGAGCAAGCGTCACGCCGCATTGCGGGAGACTTTCTCAAAGCTCTTGCCACCGCTGTTCCCTACAAAATCCAGATTGCGCTCACCGACAATGGTGCACACTTCAACGATCCGAACGGCGATGGCTGGACGCCCGAAGACATCAAAGCCACGCGGGCTGAGAAGGTGCCGTTTCGCTGCCATGCTTTCGAGGGATCTTGCGCTGATCTCGACATCGAGCACCGCTTGACCAAGCCCCGTCATCCCTGGACGAACGGGCAGGTCGAGCGGATGAACCGGACGATCAAAGAAGCGACCGTGAAACGCTTTCATTACGACAGCTGCGATCAACTTCGACAGCACCTCGCCGGCTTTGTCGCAGCATATAACTTCGCACGTCGCCTCAAGACCTTACGCGGCCTCACCCCCTACGAGGCCATCTGCAAAGTAGGGACAGACGACCCGTCCAGGTTCACGAATGACCCGCACCACCAAACTCCGGGACTGCACATCCTAGAGAGTGTTTGAACTGATTGGTTGGCGCGGCGTTGAGGGTGATGCCGACCGATCGCCCTGCCTATCCGTCCGACGTGTCCGATGAAGAGTGGGCGCTGGTGGCGCCCGACCTTGCGCTTCTGCGGGAGGACTCGGCCCAGCGCGACCACGATCTGCGCGAGGTGTTCAACGGGCTGCGCTACATCGTGAAGACGGGTGCGCCGTGGCGGTTCATGCCGCACGACCTGCCGCCGTGGGCGGCGGTCTACCAGCAGACGCAGCGCTGGCTTTCCGCCGACAGCTTCACCGATGTGGGCCGGCGACCTGCGGGCAGTGCTGCGGATGGCGGCGGAGCGGGAGCCGGAGCCCTCGGCGGTGATCCTCGACAGCCGGACGCTGCGCTCCTCCCCCGAGAGCGGCGAGCGGGCGGGCTACGACGGCGCCAAGCGCAAGCGGGGTTCGAAGGTGCATTTGGCGGTGGACACGCCGGGCCACGTCGTGGCGCTGATCAGCCCCCACGGGGTGGCCCGAGTGGAATGTTAGTGAACCGTGGGCCTTTCCACCACGGGTAGCTTGGCCGGCGGAGCCGGTCGGGCGAGCGCAGCCGGCCAAGCGGTTAAAGCTGGCACGA